>JBHJGY010000024.1:0-77673 GCA_050331335.1 Pikeienuella sp. | reverse complement strand
CGATGCCTTCGACCCGATCGGCCTTCGAGCCGGTGAGAATGGCGCCCTCGTTCAGAATGCCCGCGGCTGTGGCGCTGACAGTGCCAAGCGCCTCGGCGATGCCGAGGGCAGTGTCTTCACCCCCTCTGGTTGTGATCATCCCAGGGTTGTCGATGCCGATGGCGCGCGCGTCGGACTCGGTGTCCACGTCTGACCCGAAGACGTCGTCGGCCGCAGAACTGCCCAGCAGCAAGCCCAGATTCGTCAGTTGGTCTGTGGTATCGGCGGCTGAGCCAAGGTCGAGGTCCAAAGGCAGCGGGGCGATGTCGGGGATCGTCGGCACAGGATCATTGGTCCGAGACAGCATCTCAGTTCTCCTTCTTTGAGAAGATTGGTTGCCTTAAGGTTGAGCAACCCATGCAGCCGTACAGCCGGCGTACAATGGCCGCTCCGCCCAAAGGCAATACAGTTGTAAGAGCTGGGAACTTCGACTCGATGACTGGAGAATCGAACGCACGTACCATTTAATTTGGGCGACCGTTCTGCGGATAGGGAAACTTCACTTGGCTCTGTGCGTCCGGCGGGAAGCTGCCGCATCACCGGCGGTCAGGGCGGCGGTGGTCGGACCGGATGCCCGCGTCCCGGTCACGGCGCGGTGAGCGGGGCTTGGCGGAGCATCGGGACCACCAACATTAACCTTATCAAAAGACTCAGGGAGATCAGCCAAATGCTGTATCTGCAAAGGACGCTTGGCCTGCTTGGAACGGTCACGGCGGCGGTGTTGGTCGCAGCAGCCGCCATCGCCCAGGACCGCAGCGACTGGCCCGAGAGCTTCTCGGTCGGGACCGCGAGCCAGGGCGGCACCTATTTCGTTTACGGGTCCGGCTGGACCAATCTCGTCTCCGACCAGCTCGGTATCCCGGGCGGTGCTGAGGTGACGGGTGGCCCGGTGCAGAACGCGGCCCTGGTGCAGACCGGCGACCTCGATCTTGGCATGGTCACGATGGGCCCGGCCCGCGACGCGCTCGACGGTAAAAGCGCCCTCGCCCCCGGCCTCGTGCATGACAAGATCCGCGCGATCTTCCCAATGTACAAGACCGCCTTCCACGCAGTGGCTCTCTCGAGCTCCGGCATTACCAGCTTCGCGGAGATCCCCGACGGTGCCGTGATCGGTGTCGGTCCCCAGGGCGGTACCCCCGGCACCTACTGGCCGCGCATCCTCGAGGCCCTCGGCAAAGACATCGAGGTCCGCCATGCAGGCGCTGCCGACCTCGCCGGCCAGTTGCAAGACGGTCTGATCGATGTCTATGTCTGGGCAGCCGGGATCCCGTTCCCTGCCTTTTCCCAGGTCGCCGCTCAGAACGACGTGAACTTCTTCGGCTTCACCGCTGAAGAACAGCAGACGGTGCTCGACACCCAGCCCGTGGCGGCATTCACGATCCCGGCCGGCACTTATGATGGCATGACCGACGACCACCAGAGCGTCGCCATGTGGAACTTCGCCATCGCCAACGCGGACCTGCCGGAGAGCTTCGTCTATGCGGTGGTTGACACGGTGATGAGCCAGAACGAGAAGATGCTGGAGATCCACAAAGCTGCGGTCGAGACCATCACGGAGAACGCCGACAAGAACACGTTCCTCCCCTGGCATCCGGGCGCGGTCCGCTGGTTCGAAGAGAACGGTGTCTCCATCCCTGACGATCTGCGCGGCTAAGCGCAGGTGACGCTGCGGGGGGGCTCCGGCCCCTTCGCTCGTTCGTCACAGGCTCGCCGCAGGCACCCGGAACATGACAGTGGACGACACCAAACCCGATACCGCGCGCCCCGTGGACGCGCCCGTCTCGGCGCGCGCGCGCGCCATCGCGCTCACGGCGATCTGCGCGGGTTTCGCGGGCTGGCACATCTACACCCTGACGATCGCTCCGATCGAGACCTGGACGTACCGCATCGTCCATGTGGCCGGGTTTCTTGTCTTGGGCTTTCTCGGCGTGGCCGTGGCCGAGAGCTGGGACGCCGGCGCGCGCCGCGGCCCGGGCGCCGCGCTGAAGCGTCTTGAGACCGGCTTCGGCCTTTTGGGGCTTCTCAGCGTGGCGGTATCTGCGGTCGCCTTCACCGCAATGTTGACCGCTGAAACACCCGGCGGGCCGGCCTGGGCGGTGGCGGCCTTTGGCTGGCCGCTCGTCTTGGGCACGGTCGTTGCCATCTTCGCGGGCTGGGCGGCACCGGCACCCGAGCTTGGGCGCGGGCCCGGCCTCGGCGACGTGGCCCTGATGGGCGCAACTGTGGTTGCTACGGGCTTTATCCTGTTCAGCCTCGACGCGCTCAATCTGCGCCTGCGTGCCGGCACGCCCTTCGCCGATCCCAACAACGCCTTCGCTGCCTGTACCCTCGTCCTGCTGATTTTGGAGCTGACGCGCCGCGTGGCCGGGTTGGCACTCGTTGTGATCGCCTCGGTCTTCATCGCCTATTCATTCCTTGGCCCCTGGTTACCTGGCTTCCTTGAGCATCGCGGTTACGACGCCAGCCGTTTCTTCACCTACATTTACACCGATAACGGGGTACTAGGACCGACGACGGCGGTTTCATCGACCTACATCGTGCTGTTTATCTTGTTCGCTGCCTTTTTGCAGGTGTCCAAGGTGGGTGACTATTTCGTTGATTGTGCCTTCGCTGTGGCGGGACGGGCCCGTGGCGGACCCGCCAAGGTGTCGATCTTCGCCTCAGGTCTCATGGGGATGATCAACGGCACCTCAGCCGGCAATGTCGTCTCGACCGGCTCGATCACCATCCCGATCATGAAGCGCGTGGGCTACACGCCGCGCTCCGCTGCAGCCATCGAAGCCGCCGCCTCAACCGGCGGCCAGATCATGCCCCCGATCATGGGCGCTGGCGCGTTCATCATGGCGGAGATCACGGGCATTCCCTATACCGAGCTTGTGGTTGCGGCGCTTATTCCGGCGCTGCTCTATTTTGCCTCGATCTACTTTATGGTGGATAACGAGGCTCGCCGCCGCGGCCTCGAAGGGGTGCCAGAGAGCGAGCTTCCAGACGCCGCCGCCCTGCTCCGTCGCGTCTTTCTCTTCGCACCGATCCTGATCCTCATCGGTGCGCTCTTCATCGGCTACTCCGTCATTCGGGCCGGCACCCTGTCGATCGCTGCAGCGGTCGTCGTCAGCTGGCTCACACCTGAAGCCATGGGTCCGCGCAAGATCATCGCCGCCCTGGCCGAGGGCACGCGGATGTCGGTCCAGATCGTCACCGTTTGCGCCTGCGCGGGCCTCATCGTTGGCGTGATCGCGCTGACCGGCGTCGGCGCCCGGTTCTCTGCGCTGCTCTTCGACATCGCTCAGGCCAGCAAGCTGCTCGCGCTGATCTTTGCCATGCTGATTTCGGTGATCCTCGGGATGGGAATGCCGACCACGGCCGCATATGCCGTCGCCGCTTCGGTGGTGGCGCCGGGGCTGATCGAAATCGGCATCACCCCGCTCGTGGCCCATTTCTTCGTCTTCTATTATGCCGTTGTCTCCGCAATCACGCCGCCGGTGGCGCTCGCGGCCTATGCTGGCGCGGCCATCGCCGGCGCCGAGCCGATGCGGACCTCGGTGGCAAGCTTCGCCGTGGGGCTCGCTGCGTTCATCGTGCCCTTCATGTTTGCGCAGAGCCCGGGGCTGCTGTTGGAGGCGCCTTGGTACGAGGTTGCCCGGAACATGATCACCGCCCTTATTGGGGTTTATGCGCTGGCGAGCGCAGTCCAGAGCTGGTTCCTCGGCCCGGCGGGGTGGGCGCTCCGAGCCTTGCTGCTGATCACCGCGTTGTCGATGATCGGCGGGGACTGGCGCAGCGATGTCGTGGGGGTCCTGCTGCTCGGCGGTCTGATCGCCTGGCGCCGCTATCGTCAACCGGCGTCCGCAGTCTGAGGCCGCAACTGCGTCGAAACTTGCCGGCGGTCCTGTGCAAAGCCATCGCCAGCAAGATACGCAAACTCCTGCGGCCGCCGCGCGGCGATGACGTCGCGTGGCCCGCCTGCCCCGTTCGGTGCCAGTCCCGGGTGGACCATGATCAGCGCACCGCTTGGCCGTGCCGCCGCGAGCCGCAACCAGCCCCGCATAAGCGCGCCGAAATCTTCCCCGACTGAGAAGCTGTTCACGCCATAGAAGGCCGGATTGGTCGGGATACCGCCGGGCCTTGAGCTGCGCACGGAGAGCGCGGCAAGAAACCCGGCCTTCGCTCGATCGGTGGGCAGGCGCAACAGATCGGCGGTCGGGCAGCCGCAGGACCTGATCCAGGGCGTGCCCGCGCCCCAGATCTCGCGACAGGCCGCAATCACCCCCGAGACCCCCGGAACCAGGTGGACGTGTTGATGTCCATCGATGAAGTCTGGAGGCCGGCCGAGCACCTCCCGGAAGCGCCTGACCTGCCGCGTGAGCTCATCGCCGATCTCGGCGCCGTCAAGACGACCCAAAACGCCGCGCACGAGCATCGTCCCGATCCCGGGCAAGCAATGTTCGGGCGCCGTTCGCGGCATCGGCCCCAGTGGGGCGAATTCGCTAAGCGTGAGATGCACCCCGATCTCGACCTTGCAAGGCGCTGCGGCCACCGCCTCCAACAACGCCGGCGCCCCTTGCACGAAGGCCGCGCCACCGGCCATGCACGAGACCCCATCAAGCCGTCCGAGCCGAACCAGAGCCAGGATGCCCTGGTTCACAGCTTCCGACAGCCCGAAATCATCGGCGCAGACGCGCACGCCCCAGTTTGGCGGAGTTGCGTCATTCTGCCGCAATTCTGCTGCCGCAATCGTCATAAGAGCGCCAACTCATCACCCTAACGCTGGCAAGGTATATGCGAGGGGTCTCTGGGACAGGTCAATCATGCGCGACATATCCGGGTTGCGACCGGCGGGCTCGGCTCCTTCACCCGCGCCCGATCACGCCGACGGCCTTCCCGGCGCGGCCCCGATGCCCGTGCGCCCGCTGGTCAGCATCGTCGCCCCCGCCTTCAACGAGGCCGACGGGATCGACGCCTTTCTCGATCAGACCATCGCTGCGATGGGGGCAATCGGCGAGCCTTACGAGATCATCGTCGTAGACGACGGTAGCCGCGACGACACCGTCTTGCGCGTTGCCCGCCGCTGCGCCGGCTCATCCAACATCAAGCTTCTGCGCCTCAGCCGCAATTTCGGCAAGGAGGCCGCATTGAACGCCGGGCTCGCCCATGCGTCAGGGGCCGCTGTGGTACAGATCGACAGCGACCTCCAGCACCCGCCCGAGGTTATCGCCGATCTGTTGGCTCAGTGGCGAGAAGGCGGCGAGATCGTTTATGCGCAGCGCCGCTCGCGCGAAAGCGATCCGCTGCTGCGCCGGCTGGCAACGGGTGCGTTCTACCGGCTGTTCGGGGCGATCTCCGACGTCCAGCTGATGCCGGGGCTCGGCGATTTTCTGCTGCTCGACCGCCGGGTGGTCGATGCGATGCTGCGCTTGCCCGAACGCGAGCGCTTCACGAAGGGGCTCTATGCTTGGGTGGGGTTCCGCCGCGTGGCTGTGCCGTTTGACGTGGCCCCCCGCCAGCATGGGCGATCGAGCTTTCGGCCCGGGCGGTTGGTCCGCCTGGGGATGGATGCGGTCACCGCCTTCGGCTCCCTGCCGCTGAGGATATGGACTTATGTGGGTCTGACATTGGCCTTGATCGGGCTCGGTTACGCGATTTTCGTAACCCTGAGGACGCTGATCTTCGGGGTCGAGACACCGGGTTATGCCTCGCTCATGGTGGCGATTTGCTTCTTCTCCGGTGTCCAACTGATCGGGATCGGGCTGATCGGGGAGTATCTCGGCCGTGTGCTCGTCGAAGTGAAGCAGCGCCCGCTCTACATCGTCAGCGAGGCGCTCGGCTTCGAACCCGCCGCGGCGTTGGACGAACACCAAAACGTCGAGCAGACGGTCGCGCATCTCGGTCGGCGCGCCGGGTGAACCGGTGAGCGTCTCCCCAAGGGGTGCGGCGCCTTTGCTCCTGGCCGGGGGGGGGCTCACCCTTGCCTGGCTCGCCTTCGCCCATCCCTGGTTTTGGGGCGGCCAGATCATCCCTTGGGACGCGAAGGCGCATTTCTACCCCATGATCCGCTTCGTGGCCGACAGCTGGGCCGCCGGCGAGAGCGTGCTGTGGAGCCCCTATCATTACGGCGGCTTCCCGATGATCGCCGACCCGCAATCGATGATCCTCACGCCAAGCTTTTGGCCCGTGGTGTTGTCCGGAGCGGTGCCGTCTCTTGGCTTTGTCGATGCCGTCCATCTCGCACATCTGCTCGTCGCGGGCGGGGCGGTGCTCGCCTTCGGACGATTGCGCGGTTGGGGGTGGCCCGCTGCACTCACGGCAGCGATCGGTGCCATGCTTGCGGGTCCGGTCACGATCCGTCTCGAGCATCTTCTCATGACGATTAGCTACATGTGGCTTGCCGTGGCGCTCTGGCGGCTCGAGGCGCTCTTGCAGCGCGGCGGGCTGTGGCGGGGCCTCGTCTTCGGACTGGTTCTGGGGCTCATGCTCGTCGACCGCAACCATGTCGCCTATCTCGGGGCGTGGGTTCTGGCGATTTACGCGCTGGTTCGGATCTGGCCACTGCGCGGCCGCGTGGTCGTGCCGATGGCTCTGGGCGGCGGTTTGGCGCTCCTTATCGCAGCCGTGCCGGTGATCCTGTTGCTGCAGCTCGCCCGGCTCAGCAGCCGGCAGGGCTTCGATCTGGCCGAGGCGAGCTTCCAGTCGCTGCACCCTGCTGCGTTGACGAGCTTCCTGATGCCCTTTTTCTTCGGTCCGCTCGACCGTTGGGGCGCGTTTTGGGGGCCGAGCAGCATCGCATGGGGAGAGATGCTCGCCATGCATTGGGGCATGATGCACGGCTATTGCGGCGCGCTCGCCGTCGCGATGCTGCTATGGGGCCTGGCCAGCGGGGCGCTTTGGCGCGGCGAGCCGCGGATTTGGCTGGCGATGGTTGCTGGCTTGATGATCTATGCGCTTGGTCGATACACGCCGCTGTTCGGGCAGCTTTATGCCATTCTCCCCGGCGTCGATCTGTTTCGCCGGCCTGCCGATGCGCTGATCCCCGCAGGTCTCGCCGTTGCGGTTCTGACCGGCGCCCTGCTCGACCGGCTTCTGCGCACGCCCCGCCCTTTGACCTGGCTGGGCACCGTCCTGGCCGTCCTGCTCCTGTGCGCGGCCCTCGGCGCGGCCACTGGGCTCGCCGTTTCCCGCGACCACCTGGAGGATGGCTTGATCGCGATGCTCCGCCTCGCCCTCAGCCTCGGGGCGGTCGCAGCACTGATCCTTGTCCGACGCCATCTGACCGGAACGGCGCGGGCGGCAGTGCTGCTGGGGCTCCCGGCGTTCCATGCAGGGGATCTGATAACGGCCAATAGCGGGTTGATCCTCAACGCCCAGCCGCCCTCCCTGCATCGCCATCTCGTCACACCCGCGCAGATCCCGCATTGGGCAGCGCTGGAGACGGAGCTGCAGGAGTTGGACCCCAGCGGCGTGCCATGGCGGGTGGAAACGCTCGGCCTCGGCACCGCCGTGCAGAACATCGGACAGGCGGCCGGCTACCACAATATCCTGGGCTACAATCCGATCCGGCTCGGCGGCTTCGACACCCAGATCGCCCCGGAACAGCAAAACAACGCTGGGCTGAGGCGTTATTGGGGCGCCGGCATGCATGGCTATGGCAGCGAGCTCGCCGACCGGCTCGGCCTTCGCTATCTTCTGCTCGGCGCACCGGTCGCTGAGGTGGACCCAGACCTCGCGCCGGAGGCACTCCGGCTGATCGCGGTGTTCGAGCGGGACCGCGACCGAAAAGCCTATCTTTACGAGAACCCCGGCGCGCAACCCAGAGCCGTGCTCACCCCCGCGGGCGAGGTCAGCGTCACCCGTTATGCCCATTCGGAGATCCGCTTGACCGCACGCTGCCCGGCCCCCTGCCGGCTCACCCTCCACGATTTCGCCTATCCCGGCTGGGAGGCGACGGTGAACGGCACGGCTCAGGCGATCGAAACCGAGGCAGGTCTGTTCCGCGCGCTCGACCTGCCCGCCGGCGAGAGCGCGGTGGAGTTCCGGTTTCGCCCGCTGTCCTGGGCTGCCCTATCCGAGGCGGTCGCAGGACTTGCGGGGGGGCGATGAGCGACACCGCCCGACAGTTCGTTCGCTTCGTCGGTGTGGGCGCGATCGCGACAGCCGCCCATTACGCGCTGCTCATTGGCCTGGTGACGGCCGGCGTGCTCAGCCCGGTGCCGGCGAGTGCCGCCGGGGCCGTCTTGGGCGCGCTCGTGAGCTACGGCCTCAACCGCCGCTACACATTCCGCTCGTCCCGGGCTCATGCCGCGGCGCTGCCGAGATTTCTCACGGTCGCCGCCCTGGCCTTCCTCGCCAATCTCTGCCTGATGGTGCTGCTGCACAGTCTGGCCGGGCTTCCCTATCTTCTGGCGCAGATGCTAACCACCGGGTTGGTTCTCGGGCTCACTTTCACGCTCAACCGGGCCTGGAGCTTCCGACAGCCTTAGACCCCGCTCAAGGCGGGTCCCCGACATTCGGTGTCGATGATCCGGTCGAACCCGTCGAACGCCGGGCCAACCCTTGGGCTCGACAGCTGCCCTGCGCTCAACGGACCCGCTCGAGCTGCGCCCCAACGCGCGGCCATCCCGGATTGCGCTAAAGATTGAAGAGCATCGGCGCGATTTCGGGATGTGGCGTCGTCGAGTTCGCCCGGCGGGGACAGCAAGCCCACCTGCGGTTTCGTCGGCCCGCCGCAACCACCGCTGGATGCGCGCTGTCCACACGGGCTCCGGAGTAGGCGGCCGCACACCCCACGCCCGCGCAGCCGGTCGCCGCCAATCAACTCCCCATCGCAGCGCTCTTGCGCGCCATCGCTCGGAAGCTCTCATTGCTCGCGACCAGGGCATCGAAACTGCCCCGTGCCGCAACCCGACCGCCCTCCAGGAGGAAGATCTCGTCGCAGTCCCGCACCGTTGCCAGACGATGGGCGATCATGATGATCGTCTTTGTGCCACCGAAACGGCCGATAGACTCCATGACCGCCTGCTCGGTAACCCCGTCGAGAGCGGACGTCGCCTCGTCGAAGATCAAGACCTCGGGATCGTGATAGAGCGCTCGCGCGATGCCGATCCTTTGGCGCTGACCGCCGGACAATCTGACCCCGCGCTCGCCCACCTCGGTCCCGTAACCGGCAGGCAACTCGCCAGTTATGAAGTCGTGCAATTCGGCAGCCCGTGCAGCGCGCTCGACCGCCGCATCGTCGATCAGCTCTTCCGGCAAACCGAACGCGATGTTGCGCCGGATCGTCTCGTCCATCAGGAAAATCGACTGTGGCACGTAGCCGATTGAGCGACGCCAGAGCGGCACTTGCGCCCCGGAGATCGGCGTCCCGTCCACCGCCAAGTCACCTTCCTGCGGTTCAAGCAGGCCAAGGATAAGATCGACCGTCGTCGACTTGCCGGCCCCGGTCCCGCCGACGATCCCGACCTTCGTACGCGCCCGAATGTCCAAGTCTAGCCCGTTCAGCGCGGGACCCTTTGCCGAAGGATAGCTGTAATGCACGCCGCGGAGTTCGATGCGCTCCTGCACTTTGATCACCGGCCCGCGGTCAGGACCCACGGCGCGCACCGCCATGGCCCCGAGCGCCATGTAATCGGCATGCACCCGATCAAGACAAGCCCGATTGAACCGCAGCCGAGTAAGCGATTGGTAAATCCGCTGCAACGTCGGAAACAACCGCGCTGCTGCAAGAGCATAGACGCCAAGCACCGGGATCAACGCCTGGAAGCCGCCCTCCTGACTCCAAACGAGCTGCAGCAGAAGCACCATGAGGCTGCCGAATAGCATGAGCTCGAGCACATACCGCGGCACCTGACCGAGAACGTATTGCATCCGCTTCGCAAAAGCATAGCGCCGGTTTGGCTGCCGGAAGCGCTCGACGACGCTCTCCTCCAGCCCCGCGACCTTGATCTCCTTGATCCCCCCTGTCGCCTCCTGGACGATCCGGAAACGTTGTCCCTGCACCTTCAGTCGGATCTGACCTTGGCGCGACGCCGTCCCCCGGATCGCCAAGAAGAACAGGCCATAGCCGCCGCCGATCAACACGCTCGCGGCGAGCGCCACAACCGGGTCGATCACCAACACCAACAGCACGAGCACCAGGGCAATGACGCCATAGGCCAAGATGTTCACGATGCTCTGGATCACCGTCTCCGCCAACAGATCGACTTCGGCGACGATCTGCTTCGTCACGTCGGAGCCGTGGCGATCGAGAAACCAGACATAGGGCTGAGCCAGTACGCCCGCGAGCAAGCGGTTGCCGATCTCATAGCCCTGCATGAAGATAAAATCATACATCACATAAGTCGTGAATATGCGAACGACGGCGCCGAACAAGATCAGAAAAAATACAGCAAAACCAACGGCCAGCGTGAAGCCTTTTACTGTTTCGAAGCCTCCGAGATCGTAAAGGAAAGCCAGCACCGGGGTCGTCTCGATCCGGTCGGGCTCGGTCAAGATGGCGAGAAAGGGTAGGATCGATGCCACGCCGATCGCCTCGACCAATCCCATGATGAGCACAAGAATCGTCACCATCACCAGCCGTCGACGGCCTCGCCGCTCCATCATGTCGAAGAGCTTGCGCAGTATAACAATCATGACGCCTCCGGGATCGCGACGCACGCTCGCGGGTATCCATGACACCCACGCTCCGTCCTAAAGTCGGTCCGCGCGCTTTGCGACCCCTTTCGGATGTCCCATCGGTCTTGCGATCTGCGTGTCGCACCACGGGCCCAAGTCGGGCCCCCGGTCGGCCGCTCAGGCGCCGCGGTGCCTGAAACTGTCGCGCCGAAAACTGTAAAGTGCGTTAGGATCCACGGCCACATCGATCACCGCCGGCCGCCCGGCGGAAAGCGCCGCGCCGACGGCGTCGCCCAGATCTGACAGGTGCTCGACCCGGAAACCCGCCGCCCCATGCAGCTCGGCCAGCTTATCGAAGGGTGGGTTCTGGATGTCGGCGCCGATATAGCGACCTTGGAAGAAGTCGCGCTGATAGGCCTTCTCCGCCCCCCAAGAGCCGTTGTTCATTACGATCGTGACCGTCTCGATGCCGTGTTCGACGGCGGTCGCCAGCTCCGAGGCGGTCATGCCAAAGCCGCCATCGCCCATAAGGCTGATCACGGGGCGCTCCGGGCAGGCGAGTTTCACCCCCAACCCGGCGGCGAAGGAGAAGCCGACAAGGCCGAAATCCAGCGGCGTGAAGAGCGCCGGTGGTCTGCGATAGTCGAGCGCGTCGGTCGCCTGCAGACACAGCGTGCCCGCATCGAGGGTGACGGCCGCATCGTGGGGCAGCACACGGCGCAGGACCTTAAATAGCCCCGAGGGATGTATCGGATGCGCCACGGAGGCCTGGGCATCGCGATCGGCCAGCCGCGCCGCCCGGTCTCGCTCATAGCCGGCGCGCCAAGCCTCGGTGGCGGCCCGAACAGCCAGGGTCTCCAAGGCGGCATGGATCTGTGCGGCGGCGGTCGTCGCATCTGCCCAGATCCCTAAACGGACCGGGAAGAAGCGGCCGATCGCCGTCGGCTCGATCTCCACCTGAATGATCGCGGCCTCCCGCCCGACATTGTCGTAAGAATAGAAGGTTGCGTTGAACCCCAGGCGGGTGCCGAGCGCGAGGATGACATCGGCCTGTTGCACCAGCCGCGAGGCCACCGGATTGCCGCGCGGCCCCATTTGCCCCGCATTGAGCGGATGGCCCGAGGGGATCGCGTCGCCATGGCCCGGGGAGGTGACGAGCGGCGCGCCAAGGGCTTCGGCGAGCGCGATGACAGCCATATGCCCGCCGGTCGCCTTGATCCCGCCGCCAGCCACGATCACCGGCCGCTCGGCCTGGGCGAGCAGCTCGGCGGCCTGGCCTACGGCGTCCGGATGGGCGGCCGGGACGGTGTGACAGCGATAGGTCTGAGGTGCCTGGAAGGCGGGAAACTCCGCGCGCGCCGCGAGAATGTCCCGCGGCAGATTGAGCTGGACGGGCCCTCGGCGCGGGGTCATGGCCACTCGGAAGGCCTCGCGAAAAAGCTCGGGCACCCGGTCCGCGGAGGGCACCGTCCAGGTCTTCTTCGTCACCGGCTGGAAGAGCGCCTGCTGGTCGACCTCCTGGAAGGCGTCCCGATACAGATGCGCCGTCGACAGCATTCCCGCGATCGAGACGACCGGAGAAAATGCGGCCTTGGCCTGGGCGAGCCCGGTAACGAGATTGGTGGCACCGGGGCCGTTCTGACCGGCAAGAATCACCCCGGCACGGCCGCTGGCGCGGGCATAGCCATCGGCCATATGGGTGCCGGTGCGCTCGTCGCGCACGCCGATGAAGCGGATGTCGCGCGCATCGTAGAGGGCGTCGAACATCTCCATGGTAGCCGAACCGATGAGCCCGAAGACATGGGCCACGTCTTCGGCGCGCAGGGCGTCCACGGCGGCTTGTCCACCCGTGAGGTTTGGCATGTCAGGCAGGTCCTTCCGTGACCGGGTGGCCCGCGGGGGCGAATGCCGCCGCGAGATGCTCTAAAAGCGGCCGAGTGAAGGCCGTCGGCGCTTCGATCAAGCCCAGATGCTGCAGGCGCGGGACGATGACGAGCTCAGCACCCGCGATCTCGGAGGCGATGGCTCGGGCCATCTCGGGCGTGCTGCCCGTGTCGTTCTCGCAAGTCATCACGAGCGCAGGGCCGGTGAGGGCGGGCCGACGCCGGATCAGTTCCACCACCCCGCGCGCCAGGACCCAGCGGCAGGCCGCATAGCTGTGCGGATCGTTGGCCAGGACCGTGGCGCGGATGCGCGCGACCGCCTCAGGATCCTGCGCCCGGAATTCAGGCGTGAACCAGCGGGCGAGCGTTGCCTCGATCGTGGCGGCCGGTCCGCCTGCGGCACTGTCGCGGGCGCGCGCCTCGACGGCTGCCTGAGCCTCGGCGCCCCGCTCGTGCGGGCTGTTGAGGATGGCAAGCCCGGCAACCCTGGCGGGACTGTCGAGGGCGATCCGACGGTTAATCATGCCGCCGAGGGAGAAGCCCAGGAGCGCCGCCCGGTCGATCCCCAGCGCATCGAGCAACTCTGAAGTCTGGCGCGCGAAGAGGGCAAGCGACGGCGGCTCGGGCGGCGCTGCACTCGCCCCATGGCCCCACAGGTCGAAGGCGATAATCCGATACCGCGCGGCGAGTGCTGGGATCAGCCCAGCCCAGGTGGTCGACCATGTAAGGCCGAGCCCGTGGATCAGAACGACCGCCGGCGCCCGCTCGGGCCCGAACGCAGCAAAGGCGGTCCCGCCGGAGGTGCGGCCTTCAGCGACCGGGTGCAGAGCCGGCATCGTCATTGTCCGTCATTGTCCCTGTCCGGCACCGAGCGCCAGCGGGGGATCTTCTCGAGCGACATCGCGCGCCCCGCTCGGCGCTGCAAATGCGGGCATCACTTCCCGGGCGAAGAGCTCGAGCCCGCGCCGCTGCTCGGCAAGGCCCAGCCCCATGCTGGCGTAATAGATGAAGGCGTCGACCCCGAGCGCGGAATATGCGCGAAGCTTCTCGACCACCTGCTCGGGGCTGCCGAACAACAAGTTTTCCTCCAGCATCGCCGGATCGTATTGCTCGCGCCCCTCAAGCTCGGCGAACGGGATCTCGGCAGGGAAGCCGTCGACCACATCGCCCAGATTGCGGAAGAGGTTCTCGAATTGTCCGAGGATCCGCCGGATCGCATGCAAGGCGGCGTCGCGGTCGGCCTGCGTGGCATAGACCGCCGCGTGGCGCATCATCGCAAACCGGGGCCGATCGCTGCGGCCGGCCATGGCCGCATCGAAGCGCGCTTTGTAGAGTTCTGCCTCCGAAAACGGGCGGGTGAGCGGCCATGACATCACATTGGCCCCCATCTCGGCGGCGAAGGCGTAGGTCTGCGGCGAGCGGGCGGCGACCCAAAGCGGCGGATGCGGCTTTTGCAGCGGTTTCGGCACGGAGGTGGCAGTCGGGAAGGACCAGTGCGCGCCGTCATGGGCATAATCGCCCTGCCAAAGGCGCAGGACCGCAGGGAGCATCTCGCGCAGAAAGGCGGCGCCGTCGGATTGCTTGAGCCCCGGCCGCATTCGGTCGAATTCGCGCTGATAGGCACCGGAGCCCAAACCGAATTCCAGGCGCCCGCCAGAAATCAGATCGAGAAAGGCCGCCTCACCGGCAATCCGGATCGGATGCCAATAAGGCGCCGCCGCAACCGCAGTGCCCAGGCGGATCCGATCGGTGTTCTCGCCCCACCAGGTGAGGATCTGAAAAGGGTTGGGCGCGATGGTCATCTCCAGCGCATGGTGCTCCGCCGCCCAGACCGTCTCGAAACCGGCTTGATCCGCGAGTTGGACCATCTCAAGCGTGTGGCGGGCGACATCACGCATGTCGAGGCTCGCGTCGGGGCGCTCTAGATTGATCGCAAGGTGGAACTGCATGGCGGGTCTCACTGTGTCTGAATGGTCAGCGCCCGACGAATTGGCTGTCGAGCGGGGTGTCGGAGGTGTTGATCCAGACGGTCTTCGCCCGGGTGTAGTCGCGCACCGCTTGGAACCCACTCTCGCGCCCGTAGCCGGAGAGTTGCATCCCGCCAAACTCCGCGATGGGCGAGATCACCCGGTAGGTGTTGATCCAAACGATGCCCGCGCGGATCTGGGCCGCAAGCCGATGCTGGCGTGCGCCGTCACGGGTAAAAATCCCGGCGGCCAATCCGTGGCGGGTATCATTGGCAAGCCTGAGCGCCTCCGCCTCGTCGTCGAAGCGCAACACACAAAGCACGGGTCCGAACAGCTCGGTATCGACGATATCGAGGTCTTGGCGCGGGCAGTCGAGGATCGTCGGCTGGAAGAAGCGCCCCCCGCCCTCTTGGCGGGCGCCGCCAGCGACGAGTTTGGCCCCCTGCGCCACGGCACGGGCGATCTGCGCCTCGCAGGTGGCGACCTGCGCTTCCGTGCAAAGCGGCCCCATCTCGGTCGCCTCCGCCATCGGATCGCCCAGGCGGATCGACTGAGCAATCTCGGCGAGCCGCGCCAGAACCGCATCGGCAATCTTGCTCTGGAGGTAGAGCCGCGAGCCGGCCACGCAGCTTTGCCCCGAGGCGGCGAAAATCCCGCCCACCGCGCCGTTCACAGCGCTCTGCAAACAGGCATCGTCGAAAACCAAGATCGGCGATTTGCCGCCAAGCTCCAGCGACACTTCAGCAAAGTTCTGAGCCGAGTTCCGTATGACATGGGCCGCGGCTGCGGGACCGCCCGTGAAGGCGATGCGGGCGACCAACGGGTGGGTCGTCAACGCGCGCCCGCAAGGCTCCCCGTGGCCCGTGACGATGTTGACAACCCCGGGCGGGATGCCCGCCGCCTCGATCAACCGGCCAAAGGCGAGCAGCGGCGCGGCGGCATGTTCGGAAGCCTTGAGGACGATGGCACATCCGGCCGCCAGCGCCGGCCCAATCTTGACCGCCGAGAGAAAGAGTTGAGAATTCCAGGGCACAACCGCTGCCACGACGCCGACCGGATCGCGCCGGGTGAAGACGAAGAGGTCGGGCTTGTCGATCGGCAGTGTCTCGCCGGTCAGCTTATCCGCAGCGCCCGCATAAAACCGGAAGAACTCCGCGATGTAGCGCGCCTGCCAGCGGGTCTCCTGAAAGAGCTTGCCGGTGTCGAGGGTCTCGACGCGCCCCAACTCTTCGGAGTGCTCGGCCAGAAGATCGGCGAGGCGATTGAGGACCCTGCCCCGCGCGCTCGGCGTCATGCGCGCCCAGGGACCCTCGGTCATCGCCGCATGGGCCGCGCGGACCGCGCGGTCGACATCCGCCTGCGTCGCCTCTGGGATCCGCGCCCAAACCGCCCCTGTCGCCGGGTTCACGCTTTCGAAGCTCGCGCCGTCTGACGCGCCGACCCAGGCGCCGTCAATCAGCATCTCATAGGCGGCGATTTGGGTCTTGCCGCCGCCATCCTCCGGCATCTTCCCCTCCCACGCTTCCAATCAGTGAGAGGATCGCTCACCCTACGCCATCTGAAAACCGAAAAATTCCGCAGCAAAAATTCGGAAATTTCGAAGCGTAGGGGGACGAGATGACCTTGACGGGGCTGCAGACCTTCCTTGCCATCGTCGAGACCGGCAGCCTCGCGCGGGCCTCGGAGCGGCTCAACGTCACGCAATCGACGGTGACCGCACGGCTGCAAGCGCTGGAGGCCATGATCGGCCAGCCGTTGCTGCTGCGGCTCAAGACAGGCGCCCAGCTCACCCCGGCTGGAACCGCTTTCAAGCGCTATGCCGAGGCAATCGTCGGGCTTTGGCGCCAAGCCTGCGACGACAGCCAGCGCCCTGCGGATATCGCGGCAGTGTGCAACATCGGCGCCCATCTCGACCTCTGGCCCGGGATCGGTCGGCGGCTGTTCGAGCTGATCCGCGAAGGCGCTCCCGCCACCGCCGTCTCGGCCTGGCCGGGCGGGCAATCCGACCTCGATCGCTGGCTAGGGATCGGGTTGATCAATCTCGCGCTCGGCTACCAGCCCTTCGGCCGCGAAGGTCAGACGACCGAGGCGCTGTTTACCGAGCGGTTGGTGCTTGTTTCAACGAGGCCCGGCGCGCCGTCGCGGTTCGATCCGGGCTATATCTATGTGGAAGGGGGCGAGGAGTTCGCGCGCCAGCACGCCGCGGCCTACGCGGATGCGGCCACAGCGCGGGTGAGCTTCGGTTGCGCAGTTTGGGCGCTGGAGCATCTCGCAGCAGCAGGCGGCTCGGCCTATCTGCCGGAGCGGCTCGCCGCGCCGCTTCTGGGCCAGGGGCGGCTGCACCGGGTAGCGGACGCACCGGCGTTCACCCGCACCGCCTATATGGTGACCAATGACGCCGCCGCGGCGGGCTGGCCCTGGCTCGCCAAATTCAGGGGGCTGATCTCCTCACCGGTGCCGTCCGCAGATGAGATCCTGTGAGCGCCAGATGTGACCCCATCGAGACCGCGCATCGGCAATTCGAAATTCAAAAACAGGTCGAGATCCGCGCCATTATGACGGAGACGGGATGACCAGTATGCTGCAGCTCGACGGTCGACAGCCGCACGCCCTGGGAGCTCGATTGGACGGGCAGCGCGGATCGAACCGGCTCGCGACGATGAACGCGACACTGACGCCAGGGCGTGGGGCCGGCGAGCGCGGCCCGTCTCGACTGATCAATCCCGCCGGGACAGGGCTCGGGCGTCGGGACGTCGGGCGCTCCCGGTGCGTGGGTCGGTCCGGTCAGATCTGTCCCTCGGTTGGGGGGGATCCGGCCCATCTGCTTGCACATCGTGGCGGATGCAGATAGCGTCCCTCCATCCCAAGGGGTGCCTTCGGGCTGAGAGGCGCGTGTCGCCAACCCATCGAACCTGATCCGGGTCATGCCGGCGAAGGGATCGGGAAAGTCACCGAGTGCAGGTGAGGTGGGCTGTGGCGGCCCTGGACCTCGTGTCTTGTGCGGATCGGTGACGCCCTTTCCCAGCGACAGCAGGACCCCTGAGCCACGGAGCCAATCCATGCGCCATTTTCTCGTGATCGCCTGCCTTACCCTCCTGCTGCCGCGGCCGGTTCACGCCGCCGATACGCTCACCCTCATTCTCGACTGGTTCGTCAATCCGAATCATGCACCGGTGGTGATCGCGGAGGAAAAAGGGTACTTTGCCGATCAGAAGCTCGTCGTGGACGTGATCGCCCCGGCCGATCCCGCGGATCCGCCGAAGCTCGTCGCCGCCGGGCGTGCCGATCTTGCGATCTCCTATCAGCCGCAGCTGCACCTGCAGATCCAGGAAGGCCTGCCCCTGATCCGCATCGGCACGCTGGTCGCGACACCGCTGAATTGCCTGCTCGTTTTGGACGATGGCCCCATCGGGTCGATCGCAGACCTCGACGGCGGGCGGATCGGCTTTTCCGTTGCAGGTGTCGAGGACGCGCTGGTCACCGCGCTGCTCGCCCCGCACGGGCTCGGCCTCGACGATGTCCAGTTGGTAAATGTCAACTGGTCGTTGTCGCCGGCGCTCATGACCGGCCAAGTGGACGCGGTGATCGGAGCCTTCCGCAACTTCGAGCTCAACGAGATGGCGCTGAAGGACGTGCCCGGGCGCTGCTTTTACCTCGAAGAAGAGGGCATCCCCGCCTATGACGAGCTGATCTATGTCGCAAACCCCGAGCGCATGGACACAGATGCGGTTCGCCGCTTTCTCGCCGCGATCGAGCTCGCCACACAATTCATCGTCAACAACCCCGAGGACGCCTGGGCGATCTTCGCCGCGAGCTCGGCGGAGCTGGACGACGCACTCAACCGTCGTGCCTGGGAAGACACCCTGCCCCGCTTCGCCCTGCGCCCAGCGGCCCTGGATCGCGGCCGCTACGCCCGCTTCGAGGCATTCCTGCACGAAGCCGGGCTCCTGGAAGCCCAGCTGCCGGTCGACCGGATCGCGGTCGATCTGGGCGCGGATAGGGCCGACTGAGGGGTGGCGGTGTGGACGGTCGCTGAAGGACCCGCGGACGCCGCCGCCCCGGACGTCGAGATCGCCGGCCGGGTGCGGTTCAGCGACGGCCGCGCGCTCGACATCCCTGCGCTCAACCTTGCGCCGGGCGGGTGGACGGGCCTTCTCGGGCCATCGGGGGCCGGCAAGTCGACACTCCTTAGGCTGGTCGCCGGGCTGGAGATCGGCGGGCAGTTCGACGGGCGCTGCGCTGCGGCCGATGGGACCCCCCCGACGGCACGGGCGAGCTACATGGCCCAGGACGATCTGCTCGCCCCTTGGCTGAGCGTCCGCGGAAACCTCGCACTCGGGGCGCGACTGAGGGGGGAGCCCGTAGATGCCACCCGGATCGGCGCCATGCTCGGACGCATCGGGCTGGCCGATGACGCCGAGAAGCACCCGCCGGCCTTGTCCGGCGGCATGCGCCAACGGGTGGCCCTCGCGCGGGCGCTGCTGGAAGACCGGCCGATCGCGCTGCTCGACGAACCTTTCTCCGCTCTCGACGCCCGGAACCGGGCCGAGATGCAAGAACTCGCCTTCGCCACGCTCACCGGGCGCACGGTGCTCTTTGTCACCCACGACCCGGCCGAGGCGGCTCGGCTGGCAGATCGGCTGTATCTCGTGAGCGCGGGCACCGTGCGCCCGCTGCCTGCGCCGCCCGGTCGGCCCATCCGCGACCCCGGCGCGCGCGCCACGCTCGACACCCAGGCTGCGCTGCTCGAGACCTTGAGGCAGGCGGCATGACAGCAGGACAGATCGCCGCGCGCGCGCTGCCCCCGCTCGTCCCGGTGCTCCTGTTCTTGGCGCTCTGGCAGGGGCTGGTTTGGGTCTTCGCACTGCCGCCCTTTATCTTGCCTGGTCCCGGGCTGGTGGCCGAGGCCTTGTGGGAGCGGCGGGCGCTGCTTGCCGATAACGCTGCGGTGACCGCGCTCGAGGTGGTCGCGGGGCTGATGCTCGGAGCGGTTCTGGGCGCCGCAACGGCGCTGCAGCTGATGATCTCGCCCGCCGCGCGTCGGGTGCTGGTGCCGCTCCTCGTCTTCAACCAGGCGGTGCCGATCTTCGCCCTCGCGCCGGTTTTGACGCTTTGGATGGGCTACGGGCTCGCTCCCAAAATCGCCATCACCGTGCTCATCGTCTACTTTCCGGTTACCTGGACCTTCTTTGACGGTCTTAGGCGCACAGATCCCGGTTTGCTCGATCTCGCCCGGATGATGGGCGCCTCGGAAATGCGCACGCTCTGGCTCATCAGAGTGCCTGCTGCGCTGCCGGCGCTCGGCTCGGGGCTGAAGCTCTCGGCGATCTATGCGCCGGTGGGCGCGGTTTTCGGCGAGTGGGTGGGCGCCTCGCAAGGGCTCGGCTACCTGATGTTGCGGGCGAACGGACGTGGGCAGATCGATGATATGTTTGCGGCGATCTTGATCCTCGCTCTCTTTGCGGTGACCCTCCACGCGCTGGTCTCTGCGCTAGCCCGACATCTTGAGTTGTGGGCGACCGGCAAGCGCACCGGTTGGCATGGCCTTAGGCATGCATCACGTGAACGTGACCGAGCGAGATCGGCGCGGCGGTCCGCTGCCTCGCCGGGGATGCGTAGATAACGAGGGGTAGCCGCGTCAGGATCGACGGGCGGTCAGAGGGGTCGGGGCAGTGGTTGTCATTGGACGATGGGCGAAGATGTTGGCCGGCGCGCTCGCGCTGTGCATCACGGGCATGGGGCCGGCCGGTGCCTTGACCGCAGCCGAGGTGTCGGCGACCGAGCGCGCCGAGGTCACGCTTGTGTCCGATCACGCCGTCGCCGCGCCCGGATCGGTCGTCAAACTCGCCCTGCACCAAAAGCTCGTCGGCGACTGGCACACGTACTGGATCAACCCCGGCGATAGCGGCCTGGCTCCCACCATCGAGTGGACCCTGCCCCAGGGCGTCACAGCCGGCGAGATCCAATGGCCTGCGCCGAAGCGGATGCCGATCCCGCCGTTGATGAATTACGGCTACGCGAAAGAGGCCGTGTTGGTCAGCGAGATCACGGTGCCCGATGACTGGCCCGCCGGTGAGCCGATCGAGCTCATCGCCGCGGCGGATTGGCTGATTTGCGAGGCCATCTGCGTGCCCGAAGCGCAGACCTACACGCTCACGATCCCCACAGCCGCGGCTGCCGAGATCGCGCCGGCCGAAGCGGAGATCATCGCCCGGGGGCTTCGCGCGCAAGCGCGCCCGGCGCCGGAGCTGCCGGTGGTGATCGAGGCCGCCAAAGACGGCGCCGAGGCCCACCGGCTCGCCGTTCTCGCGCCTGAATTCGCCGATCCCGCAATGCGCGACATTTACTTTTTTCCCGCCGAGTGGGGGGTGGTGGACCACGCGGCCGAGCAAAAGCTCGAGCGGACCGATAAGGGAGTGATCTTAGAACTTCCGATCGGCGGCCCCTATGCCGGCGGCGCCCTCGACGGCGTGCTGCGGGCAACCGATACGAGCACGGGCGACGGCGTGGAAATCGCGCTGGCCGTTACCGCGGTGCCCGGCGAGATCGCCGCCGCAAAAGTCCTGCCTGCGGCGGTCGGCGACGCGCCAGGCGGCGGTCTGATGGCAGGCGGACCCGGAGCGGTCGTTCTTGCCGCCGGGCTCGCCTTCCTGGGGGGCGTTCTGCTCAACCTCATGCCCTGCGTTTTTCCGGTGCTGGCGCTGAAGGCCCTGTCCGTCGCACGCGCCGGCCAAGGCTCACAGGCGGCCGATGGGCTCGCCTATGGCGCGGGGGTCTTGACGTGCTTCCTCGCCGTGGGCGGCGTGCTGGTCGCCCTCAAGGGCGCCGGCGCATCGGTGGGCTGGGGGTTTCAGCTGCAAGAGCCGCTCGTCGTTGGCGCGCTGGCCTATCTGATGTTCGCGGTGGGTCTGAACCTCTCCGGCGTTTTCGAGGTGACCGGCCGACTTGCCGGCCTCGGCGCATCGCTCGCCGATCGCGGCGGCAGGGCCGGGAGCTTTTTCACCGGCGTGTTGGCGGTCCTCGTGGCCTCACCCTGCACCGCGCCCTTCATGGGCGCAGCGATGGGTTTCGCGCTGACCCAGAGCGCCGGCGTAACGCTCGCCATCTTCGCCGCCTTGGCCACCGGTTTCGCGCTGCCGCTGATGGCGCTTTCCATGGTCCCGGCACTTGCCCGTGCCATGCCGAAGCCCGGTGTCTGGATGGAGCGATTGCGCCAAGCGCTGGCCTTCCCGATGTATCTGACCGCCGCGTGGCTTGCTTGGGTTTTCGGCGGGCTTGCGGGTGTGGATGCGCTTTTCGGCTTGCTGGTCGGTCTGGTCCTGTTGGCCCTCGCGGCTTGGGCACTGGGCAGCGGCCGGCCAGCCTCGCCGACCGGGCGTCTGGTCGCCGGTACAACCGCCTTGCTCGCCGTGATCGGTGCCGGCGCCGCGATGCTGCCCGCGACGGGAGGTGCCCCCAGCTCAGGCGCGGAGACCGAAACCGCCCGAAAGATGGCACAGACCGGCGCCATAGCCTTCTCGGATGAGCGCCTCGCCGAGTTGCGGCGCGAGGGACGGCCGATCTTCGTCAACTTCACCGCGGATTGGTGCATCAGCTGCAAGGTTAACGAGCGCCTGGTGCTTGCCGGCGACAGCTTCCGCAGCGCACTCGCAGCGACGGATGCAGCCTATATGGTGGGCGACTGGACCCGGCGCGACGACGCGATCTTGAAGGTGCTCGAAGCGCATGGCCGAGCCGGGGTGCCGCTTTACCTGGTGTATCCTGCCGATGCCGGCGAGCCAGCCGTCTTGCCGCAGATCCTGACGCCGGGGATCGTGGCGGATGCGCTTGCCGCAGCTGCCAGGCCCGCGTTCTCGACTGCCGCCGCCACCTCAACACGAAAGGATTGACCGATGACCACGCTCACCCGCCGTGCTCTGCTTGTCGCTGCCGCGGCCCTCGGCCTCGCCCTGCCCGCCGCCGCTGCTCCTGAGCCCAACGCGCCCGCGCCGCTCTTCACCGCGACCGACACGGCGGGCCAGACGGTCGATCTCGAGGGGCTCAAGGGGCGCACCGTGATCCTCGAATGGACCAACCACGACTGCCCCTTCGTCATTAAACACTATGGGTCGGGCAACATGCAGGCGATCCAACGCGACGCGACCGCCGGAGGCGCGGTCTGGATTTCCATCATCTCCTCTGCACCTGGCAAACAAGGCCATGTATCCGCCGCCCGGGCCGACGAGCTGACAATTGCGCGCAACGCCACCCCGAGCCATGTCGTTCTCGATCCAGAGGGAACCATCGGCAAGATGTATCGGGCCGTGACCACACCGCAGATGTTTGTCATCGACGCCGCCGGCCAGATCGTTTTCATGGGTGGTATCGACGACAAGCCGACGGCAAATCCGGCCGACATCCCGACCGCCACCAACTATGTCCGCGCCGCCCTCGAAGCGATCGCGGCCGGCACCTCGCCAGCCGTTCAGAGTGCGCGCCCCTATGGCTGTGCGGTCCGCTACGCCAGCTGATCCCGACCGACCGCCGCGCACCAACCCCGCGCACGCACGCGCCCGCCAAGCCGTACGCACCACGCCCCACCGACGGGGCGTGGCACTAGCTGCTATGATGTTTCATCAGTCCTTTACACTTGGGGCGATACACAGCTGTTACACTTTGAAATGGACATGTAGCCCATTCATCGTGTTTGGGCCGAGGTGAAATGGGTAGGATACCCAGGCATCCGACCCGGAGCCCCCGCTCCACAACCGCCAGGGCGCGACCTACCGCGCCAGCGAAGGAGAACGATCATGCCGCTCATCACCTCCCCCGCAATTCCCAATTCGGTCGAGCCGGGCCCGCTTCCCGAAATCTTCCCTGCGTATTTCGACCTGCCGAGCACCGTCGCGACCACCGGCACGCGGATGGATGTGCTCACCGCCATCGTAGAGAACGACGCGGGCCTGGCCCAGAATGTCACCGACGAAGCAATCTTGGCGGGCGCCGAGGCCGCGAATGGGATCAACGCGATCATCACCGAGATTGTCGCCGATCTCGGGCTTGCCGATGACGGGCTGATCTCAGAGGACGATGTCCGCGCGATCAACGAAGCGATCCGTGCCGACGACGAAACCCTGGCCGACTTTCTCGACTTTCACGGCTTCGACACCGCAACCGGGTCCGTCGGCTATCACCAGGTCCAGGGCGATGGCGGCAGCATCCGGCTCTTCGGGCTGAATGCCGTCGATACCGTCGGCGATCAGATCTTTCATATCGGCTTCGAGATCGACGAGGAGACCGGCCGCTTCCTCAACCAGAACGGCAACCCGAACATCCAGGTCTCCAGCATGGCGACCGCACTGACCTATTTCCTCGGCGATGTCTCCACCACCGGCACCGGGCTCGATGCGATCACCGACGCAGCCTTCACCGATAGCGGGCTCGCGCGCCGCACCTCGCCCGCCGACATCATTGCCGGCGCGCAGGCAGCCGACGGGCTAAACCACTTGATCCTTGACGCGATCGACGATCTCGGACTCGGCGACGACGGGGAAATTTCGACCGACGATGTGGTCGCGATCAATGGTTGGATCCGCGACGCGGATGCGCCCGAGCGCCTGGAGACGTTCGTCCAACTCCACGGCAATGACGAGAACGGCGTCGAGACCGGCTATCATTTGATCCAGGCGGATGGCGCGTTGGGCGAGTTCGGCGGGCGCAACCTCTTCAACAATGTTGCCGACGGCCTTTACCACATCGGCTTCGAGATCGACGCCGAGACCCTGCGCTTCGAGAACGAGGACGGCGATCTCAACGCAGCGGTCGGCCAGGTCGCCACCTGGCTCACCGCCTTTCTCTACGGCGCGACCCACGTCTTCGGCACCGACATCGCCGACCGCATGGTCGGGTCTGAGGCCGACGAGACTTTCTCCGGGCTCGACGGTGCCGACGCGGTCTTCGCTGGCGAGGGCGACGATCTCCTCGATGGGGGCGCGGGGGCCGATCTGCTGCGCGGCTGGCTCGGAGACGACGAGATTCGAGGCGGTGCCGATGACGACCGGATCTTCGCCGGCGAGGGCGCGGATATCGTAACTGGCGGGACTGGCCGAGATTTTATGAGCCTGGGAGATGACGACGATGTGGATATCATCGTCCTTGCCCCCGGCGATACCGGTGCAACAAGCGAGACCAGCGACCGCGCCACCGATTTCGACGCCGATGGAGAGGATCTTCTGGACCTCACCGCCTTCGGGACACTTGCCTTCGTCGAGGATGCCGCCTTCACCGCCACGGGCCAGGTCTCGATCGAGGGGCGCACGGTGGTCCTCAATCTGGAAGGAGACACCGAAGTCGACGCTGCGATCCTGCTTCGTGGTAGCGGCGATCTGGGCGTCGAGGACCTGCTTCTCGCCTGATAACCTTGTCCAACCGGGTGGCCCGCTTCGGGCCGCCCCCAAAAAGCGTGCGCCAAGAGCAACCGCCATCACATGCGTGCCCTGGCCGACGCTTTGAGAACTTTCTGCGAAGCTGCTTTTCCACCCCGTGCCTTTCCGTCCAGGGTGAGATCGACCGCTGCGGGAAGCCCTGTATCGACGGATCGCCGGTCGCTTCCGAACGGAGATCACCGGCGGCATCCGCCTGATCTGGCACCGACCCCGCTGGCGCTACACCCCTTCGGCACACGGGGCCGACACACGCCCTTTAAGCGACGCGCTCGCGCCCAGGGAGCGCTGACCGGGGTGGACGCGGCAGAGAATTCCGGCTGGTCGGGTCATAAAAGGGGTTGGCAGATCGCATACGGCCCCCAAAAATTTGCCCAACCGGCGGGTCCAGAACCCGTGCCACATGGAGAGCGATATGACACATCTCCGCGTGCCCAGGGTCACATATCGTCCCGGCGGGCTGCCGGATTGGGCCCGCCCGGTGCCCGACCAGGCTGAACTCGAGCCGGTGCTCGGCTCGCTGTTGGAGGCGCAACAGGCCGCGCGGCGCCACCGCGGAGACGCGCGCTCTCTCGTCCCGGGGGAGGTTGCCCAACGGGAGGCGCAATTCGCCGCCGAGCGCGCCGTTGAGGAGAATCTCGCGCGCGGACGGGTGTTGATCCGCGCCGAGATCAAGCGCGCCCGCGATCCGAACCGCTTCGGCAGCGACCGGGTGCGATTTCCCCGCGTCGGTGCCGGCGAGCGGTCTTTGGCCATGATGGTCTTCTGGACAACGCTCGCCGTCTTCGCGCCGTTTATCGCCGTCTTCGCGCTGGTTGCCGTTCTTTGAGACCACCGAGATCGCGCGCCAACGACCCTGGCGCCTCCTGCGATTGCACCGCGGCGGCTCACGCAAGCCCGCGCAAATGGCCCGTCTTGATCCAGACCCGCGCGCCTTGAGGCCCGGAAACCGCCTGGAGCGTCGCGCCATCGGGGAGCCGAAGCCAATCCCAGGCTCCGAGGCTGTCCGAGCCCTCCGTGACGCCGCCATCGAGGACGAAGAGCTCAAGACCGCCCACCGCGTCGACCCGAAGTTCGGCCTCGGGGGCCCAGCGTTCAAGCCGAACCGCTTCTCGGGCGTCCTCGAAGAGCGGCATCACCGAAACGCCAGGGCGCCCCTCAGCAGCGACGAAGCTGTTCTTCTGGGTCGCGATACGGATATGGGTGCGGTCGTCCGGGGCGAACTGATGGAGCTTGACGAGGATTGTCGCGCCAAACTCGGAACCTGGCGTGTGCGACGAAGTCGGTGGGTTGCGGACATAGCTTCCTGCAGGGAAATCGCCACTCTCGTCCTGGAATACGCCGTCGAGTACGATGAACTCCTCGCCACCGTCATGCGTATGCGCAGAAAAATGGCTGCCCGGGGCATACCGGACAATGGTGGTGGCGCGAGCGACCTCGTCGCCGATGCGGTCCAACATCTTGCGGGAAACCCCTGGCATCGGCGACGCAATCCAATCCGTCTCGGCCGCTTTGACGACGGCGCGCTTGGAGAAATCGGCGTTCAGCTTCATGGCTGGCTCCTGTTCTTGCGGGTGCGGGCAAGCTATCAAACCTCACAGGCCATCGCCCCGCCATCGACGTGGGTGACAGCGCCCATGGGCACAGACAGTCTGCTCGATCATTTCCGGTGCGATGAAGTTAAGTCGCGGTCGTGATCGCGGCCGGGGACACCGCATCGGCGCCAACAGTCTGGCCGCCGATACCCATCGCCCGATGCCGGGTCAGCGCGTGGAGACCGACCTTGGCGACCGACTTGGCGGAGGATGGCGTGACCTCGATCGCCTGCTTGGCCCGGTTTGCACTGATGGTGACGACGGAGCCGCGGCCATGTCATCCGTTCAGCAGGTCGGGGGAGCGACGTGCCGCCTCTCCCGATATGGCGCGCCGCGCTGGGGCGGCCGGTACCCGTCGGCCCGGCGATGACGTAGCTGACATTGACAATCATGGCGTTGCCCTCGGTTGACGGCGACACACCGCGCCTGATCGCTTTGCCTATCCATAGATAGGTTCCACGGGGATATGCGCATCACGGCGGAGCTTCTCAACCCCTGCGGCCTATCTGCCAGCAGGTTTTCAAGATTGGGCGGGCAGCGCGCTGCAAACGGCAGGCCGAGGATCAACGGGCGTGGCCGGGGCGGGACCGACGGATCTCACGGGCCAAGAGCAGCACCGGCATCAGCCCGAACACCACGATCACCAAACTCGGGACCGCCGCTTGCGCCAGCCGCTCATCTTCTGCCAACCGATAGGCCTGGACCGCGAGCGTGTCCAAGTTGAACGGACGCATGATGAGCGTCGCGGGGAGTTCTTTCATCACATCGACGAAAACGATCAGCGCTGCGGTCAGCAAAGAGCCGCGCAGGAGCGGCGCATGGACGCGAGCGAGGGTTGCCGCAGGCCCGTGGCCCAATGTGCGCGCCGCCTGATCCATCGCTGGGCGAATGGTCGAGAGCCCGGCCTCCACCGCATTGAGCGCCACCGCCATGAACCGCACCGAATAGCCGAGCAGCAGCGCCGCGACGCTTCCGGTCAACAACAGCCCCGTCGAGACGCCGAAATTCTCCCGCATCCACGCATCGATCCCGTTGTCGACCGCGGCAAGCGGCACGATAAGCCCGACCGCGATCACCCCCCCCGGGATCGCATAACCAATGCCCGCGAGCGTCGCCGCCGCGCGGCTCAACCTCCCCGGCGCGAGGCGCTCCGCATAGCCGATCAACAAAGCCGCCAGAACCGTGATCCCGGCCGCACTTCCCGCGAGCATCAGACTCGCCTGGATAAAGTCGACATACCGGCCCTCGAACGGGCTTTGGCCGCTCTCGATCCCCATCGAGACGAGAACGATCACCGGCACCACCACACCAAGCAACACCGGCACCCCGCAAAGCAGCGTCGCCCCAAACGCGCTCCACCCGGTGAGGCGCGCCACCGGCAACGGCTCATAGCGTCGGCTTGCCTGATGCCGCTGGGCGGCACCGCGCTGCGCCCGCTCTAAACTGGCCAAGGTGACCGCAGCCAAGAGCAGACAGGTGGAGAGCTGCGCCGCCGCCGCCCGGTCGCCCATCGAAAACCAAGCGCGGTAGATGCCGGTGGCGAAAGTCTGCACCCCGAAATGCGCAACCGTCCCGAAATCGGCGATGGTCTCCATCGAGACAAGCGCGACGCCGGCCACGATTGCCGGGCGCGCCATCGGCAGGCTGACCCGGAAAAACGCGGTCCAAGGCCCGTGACCCAGGGTGCGCGCCACATTGGTGGCGGTCGGGCATCCCTGAAGAAACGCGGCCCGGGCCAAGAGATAGACATAAGGATAAAGCACCAGGATCAGCATCGCGGCGGCGCCAGGCATCGACCGGATCTCGGGAAACCAGTAGTCCCGAGGGCCCCAGCCTGTCAGATCGCGCAGCGTGCTCTGCACGAGCCCCGGATGGTCGAGCAGATCTGTGTAGGCATAGGCCAGAACATAGGCCGGGAAGGCAAGCGGCAGCGCCAACGCGACCTCGAAGAACCCGCGCCCGGGGAAGCGACAGGCCGTCACCAGCCACGCCGCCCCGGTTCCAACCAGGGCGGTGCCGGTGCCGACGATCAAGACAAGCCAGATCGTGGTTACGGTGTAGCGGGGCAGAACGGTCTCGGCGAGTTGGCCCCAGGTTGCCAAATCGCCGAGCAGCGCAGTGATCACGACGCTGAACGCGGGACCGGCGATCAGCGCGGCGAGAAACCAGGCGGGCCAGACGAGCAGTTGCGCGCCTTGTGCAGTGCGGCGCCGGCGCCAAATGCTGCGCGCGGGCCGCACGGCCGCATTGCCTTCATTCGTGTCTGTCATGGCCTCCCCATAACCCGAGTGAAGAGCTATGGGAATGCCGTTGCGGCGGGGGGTCCGCGCTGCGCCGAACCCAGCCCTGCACAAGCGCAGGGCCGGACCCGATCCGTGCGCGATCAGCCGACGATTTCAGTGCCCGAGAAGAAGTAGGCCATCTCGATCGCCGCGTTCTCCTCGCTGTCCGATCCATGCACCGAGTTCTCGCCGATAGACAGCGCGAAGGCTTTGCGGATCGTGCCCTCGGCGGCTTCAGCCGGGTTGGTCGCGCCCATCACCTCGCGGTTCTTCGCGACGGCGTCTTCGCCTTCGAGAACCTGCACGACCACCGGACCGGAAACCATGAATTCGGTGAGCTCGCCGAAGAACGGCCGCTCCCGGTGCACTTCGTAGAATTTCTGCGCCTGCTCCAGCGTCATCAGGATGCGCTTTTGGGCGACGATGCGCAGGCCCGCCTCCTCGAGCATCGCGTTGATCTTCCCAGTCAGGTTGCGTTTGGTGGCATCGGGCTTGATGATCGAGAAGGTGCGGGTCACGGCCATGGATCTGTCCTCGTTTCGCTGTGCCTTGGCGGCTGCGAGGCGCCCTTAGCATGGGTCCGTGACCGGGAAAAGCGCGCAGTTCGACGGCCCGGGTGCGGCGCAACAAGAAAGCCAGGCGAGGCGGTGAACGAGGCGCTTTGACGCAAGCCCGCACGCGCGCACCGACTGATCCCGACACAGCCGTGGACATTTGTCACACATGAAGTAGCTCTGCCCGTATGGCGCAAGACCCGGTACTCCCCCCGGCAAACCCCTTCATAAGGGTGCTGCGCGGCCTCCTGAGGCCGCTCGTTAAGGCTATGATTTCTCAGGGCGTGACGGTGCCGGCGGTCTACCGGCTGCTCAAGGAAGTCTATGTCGAGGTGGCCGAACAGGACTTTGCGCTCGACGGCAAGCGACCGACCGACAGCCGGATCAGCGTGCTCACCGGCGTTCACCGCAAGGATGTCCGAGTGATCCGCGAGGCCGGCCCCCAGGAAACCGGCACGTCTCGCCGCCGGGTGGCCGCCATCGCCAGCGTCATCGGCCGATGGCTGGCCGATCCGCAGATGCTTGACGCAACCGGACAGCCACGGCCCCTGCCCCGCCAGGCGCAGCCGGATACCGGCGTAAGCTTCGACGCTCTCGTCGGTGCCGTCAGCAAGGATGTCCGGCCGCGAACCGTCCTCGACGAGCTTTTGCGGCAGCGGCTGGTCAGCCTCGACGAGGCCGAAGACCTGGTCCGGCTCAACCCGGAAGCCGTGCTCGGACCTGGGGATTCCGAGCAGAAGGTGATCTTCTTCGCTCAAAACGTTGGCGACCACATCGCCGCAGCGACGGAGAACCTTTTGGCCGCGGATCAGGGCGCCCCGTTCATGGAGCGGGCTGTCTTTTACAACCGCCTGAAAGCTGCTTCTGTGGATGCGATCGAAGGCGAGGCCCGGGACTTTGCGGCGCGGGCGTTGGCCCAGGTTAACCGCAGCGCCTTCTTGCGGCAGGCCGCAGATCTCGACACTGAGGACGCGACCGAGCGCTTTCGCTTCGGGGTATATTTCTATCGCACGCCGGAGGCACCCACGCCGACGCCGCTGGCGGAGACCGACGATCCGCAAGACGGCCCCGAGCGGCCAGAGGCCGATGGCGATTGGCGGGGAGGACAGGGATGATCCGACGAGACCGACGCGTCTTCATCGCGGCCAGCGGCCTCGCGCTTATCGGTGGCTGCGCGACGCCGCTCGATCCCTTCACGCCCGCAGTTGACGACGTTGCAGAAGGCGATCGCAAGCCGGTGGAGGGCGGCATCGGTGGCACCGGCATTGTGGGGGTCGTGACCGCCTTGGGCTCGATCCGGGTGAACGGCCTTCGCATCGGGATCGCCGACGATACCGAGGTGGTCAACGCCTTCGGACCCCTGCCCCCGTCCGCGTTGCGCCGCGGCATGTCGGTTACCGTGGAAGCGGCCGAGGCGCCCGGGCGCCTCGTCGCCCGACGCGTGGTGATCGACCATCCCCTGATCGGACGGGTGAGCCGGATCAGCCCGGACGGGCGGCGCCTGCGCGTTCTCGGCACCGAGGTGAGGCTCGAGCCCACGGTAAATGCCCCGATTGCCGAGGGGGACACCGTCGCCGTCTCCGGGCTCTGGCGTCGCGGCGCGGTGGTCGCGTCGCGGATCGATCGGTTGGCCGAGCCGGGGCCCTCGGTGATGGCTGGCGAGATCGCTGCCGGGACGAGCGGCCTCGCCCTAGGGGGGCTGACGCTTTCGCTGCCGTCAGGGACCGCCCTCACCCCAGGCCAGTTCGCCACGCTGATCGGCCAGCCGGACGGCACCCGGTTTGACGTCGCCCGTCTGCGTCCCGCCCGCTTTGTCGGCGCGGCTGGCCCACTTGTCAGGCTGTCGGTCGAAGGCTACCTCAGCGTCATCGAGCGAGCGCCGGGTTTCGCGATCTCGGGGCTAGGGCATAGTTTTGATCGGGGTGCCCGCCTCGCTGGGTTGAGCGACGACCGGGCCGTTTTTGTCGGCCCTTATGCCCAGACGTTCCGCGTCGCCGCCGCGTTGCCGTTGCCGACATCGCCTTGGGCGCGCGCCCGCGCACTCAGCGACATGACCCCCTTGCAGGACAGACCCGACGCACTCTCTACAAGATAGGCTCAAAATTTCGTGTGACTTTTTCCCACGCTACTTTATAACACACCACAGAGGTCTTCAGGCAAAGGCCTCCCGGACCGATCTGAAAGGAAGCTAGACATGGAAGAAGACCTCCCGACCATCGCGGGCATCGCATCCGCCAACCCAGATTTCTCGATTTTGGTGACCGCCCTGGAGGCCGCCGATCTGGTCGATGCGGTCGATAACCCGGATGACGAGCTCACGGTCTTCGCGCCAACCAACGCCGCCTTCGCGCAGCTGGCTGCCGATCTGGGGTACACTGGCGATCCTGAGGACGAAGACGCGGTCTTCGGCTTCATCGCCGACGCGCTGGCGACCCTGGACCCGGACACCAACGGCATCGGGCCGCTGACCGACATCCTCCTCTACCATGTCTCCCCGGGCGCGAAGATCGAGCAGGCCTTCTCCCTCGGCAACGAGATCGAGACCCTCCTCGAAGGCGCGACGGTAACCCCGGATGGTGGGCGCCTCGTGGATCTCGAGCCCGATCTTCTCGACGCCGAGATCGTCATCGCGGATGTCGAGGCGTCCAACGGCTTTATCCAGGCGATCGACCGGGTGCTGCTGCCGCTCGACCTCGAGGGCAACGACGCACCGTCTATCTTCGACATTGCCGCCACCACCGACGGCTTCTCGGTGCTCACCTTGGCGCTGGAAGCGTCTGGCCTCGACGTTGTCGTCGCCGACCCGGATGCGGAGTTCACGGTCTTCGCGCCAACCGACGACGCCTTCGCCGAACTCGCCGTCTCGCTCGGCTTTACCGGCGACACCTCGGATCCCGACGCGGTCTTCGCCGCCATCGCCGATGTCCTCGCTGGCCTGTCGGATGACGGCGATCCGATCCCGCTGCTGACTGACATTTTGCTCTATCATGTCACACTGGGCGCCCAGTCGGTTGCCGAGCTTCAGGCGGTCAGCGGAACTGCCACCGCGCTGGCCGACGCCGGGCTCGTTGTCGGGCCGGACGGCTCGATCTTCGACGCCGACCCAGAGGCGCCGAACGCCGCCTTTGTCGAGGGTCTTACCGATATCGGCGCGTCCAACGGTACGGTTCAGGTGATCGACCGGGTGCTCTTGCCCCTCGACCTCGCCGACCCGGAGCCGACCGACACCATTGCCGACATCGTTGCGGCGTCGGGCGAGGGGTTCGATGAGGACGCGGGGGACTTCGACATCCTTCTTGCGGCTCTCGTTGCGACCGATCTCGTCGATGCCTTCAACGACCCGGAGAGCGATTTCACGGTCTTCGCGCCGACGGATGCCGCGTTCCTGTCGCTGGCGGAGGCCCTCGGTGTCGAGGAAAGCGGCGAGCAGGCAGCGTTCGACGGGATCGTCGCGACATTCTCCGAGCTCTTCGGCGGTGAGGCCGAGGCGATCGATACGCTGGCCGCCGTGCTGCAGTATCACGTGCTCGAAGGCAGCTTCACCCGCGCGGAGCTGGCATTGGGCAATCCGAGCGCGACCGCGGAAATCGTTCCGCTTACCTCGCCCGCGACGGACGGACGCGGTCTCGTCGATTCCGATCCCGGCTTCGAGGATCCCGAATTCATCGATGCAGCGTCAGATATCGTCGCGGCGAACGGCATCATCCACGCGATCGACGAGGTCCTGATCCCCGTTAATCTGCCCGATGCCACCGACATCACGGGCACGGGCGAAGATGACCGCCTCGAGGTTGCAGGTGAGATCCGCGCCATCGATGGGCGCGGCGGTACCGACACGGCGGTGTTCTCGGGCAACCTCGCCGATGCGAGCTTCGACTTCATCACCTTCGGCTTCTCCATCGGCGGTGCCGGGACCGACGGCCCTGTGCAGACGACCGATGTCGAGCTGTTCGAGTTCGACGACCAGACCGTGATCGTCAGCACCGAGGAGATCCCGGCGCAGGTGTTCCGCCTCTACGCCGTCGGCCTTGGGCGCGACGGCGACATTCCGGGCGTTACGTTCTGGAGCGGCATTGCGGAATCCGAGGGGCTCGACTTCGTGGCCGACGCTTTCCTGCTATCGGACGAGTTCGCCGCGATCTTTGGCGACATCGATCCGGAGAGCCAGGAGATCGTCGAAGCCTTCTACACCAACTTCCTCGGCCGTGAAGCCGATGAGGAGGGTCTGGAATTCTGGACCGACGCTATCGCCGCGGATGATTTCGATACCTCGGACCTGCTCATCTCCTTCTCCGAGAGCGATGAGTTCAAAGAGCTGACAGCGAACACCTTCGACGACGGGGTGCTGCTCCTCGCCTGATCCCTGCGGATTGGGCGCGTAAGATCAGCCCGGGGCCGTGTCGCGGCCCCGGCACCGTTTGCCGCCTTGGCTGCTCCAAAAGGCCGCGTTGCAGCGGCTTTGTCTGCATGCTGACAACTGGAGCATGCGGTCTCGGAGCTCAACCTGCCTGACACGCGCCCTGCTTGTGGCGATCGCACTGCTGTTGGCGCTCAGGCCGCTCGCCGCGCCCGAGGCCCTGGGCGGCGAACCGGGACGCGTGCCGATCTGCTCGGGCGGTCAGGTGATCTATGTGTCGATCCCAGGGATTCCCGTGGCGCCGGCGCCATCCCCTGCCCCGGAGCACGAGCCCTGCGCAAGCTTCGGCCTCACGACAGCGGCGCTCACCGTGTCGCCGCCCCTGCTCGCCTCGCGCAGCCCTGCCGCCCAAGCCACTCACCAGAGATCCTTGCAACGGGGACGGACATCGATGCCGCGCGCTGGGCTCCGCCCCCCCTCGCGCGGCCCGCCGGCGCGCCCTCTTTGATCCGCGCCAAGACCAGATCCGACACCGCGCCCCACCGCGCGTTCACCTTTCTGTCGATAGGACAAAAGCCGATGATCCGACTGACCATTACAGCAGCGGCGCTTGCCGCCCTCGCTGCCCTTACCGCGCTGCCCGCCCGTGCCGAAAGCTTTACCCTCGGCGATATCACCGTAGAAACCCCCTGGGCCCGGCCCAATTTGCCCAATCGCCCGACGGCCGCCTATGCGGTGATCACCAATTCGGGCACCGAGCCCGACCGGCTGATCCGTGCCTCCTCTCCCAGTTTCGGCCTGATCGAGTTGCACGCGACCGAGATGACGGAGGGTGTGATGCGGATGCTGAAGCTCGACGCGATCGACACCCCTGCAGGCGGGCAGGCGGTGCTCGCCCCGCGCGGGTTGCATCTGATGCTGTTCAACGCCGCCGAAGCCTTTACGCCAGGTATGAGCTTCCCCGTGAGCCTGACCTTTGAGAGGGCCGGTACGATGGAGATCGTGGTGCCCGTCAAGCGAACCGCCGGCGGTGGGCATAGCCATGGGGATGACCATGGTCACGGCAGCGAGTAAGCCCTGATGCGCTAGTTCCCGACTTCGGCCTGCCCGAACGCATCGGGCCGGCCAAAGCCAGGCGGCTTCAGAGGTCGCGGGAGATGAAATCCGCCATCACCTCGTCGACATAGCCGAGCGAACCACTGGACATGTAATCGAGCTGGATCTTGAAAATCCGCGCCGAAGCCTCGTCGCGCTGCGCATATTTCAGCCAGATCGGCAGGGCGAGCTTGGTCAGGCTATCGACATCCGCAGAAGACAGGCGCACCACAACGGTGCCATCGGCCTCGAACTTTTTCCAAGCCTCTTGGTCGGCCTTCTGGATCGCCGCATGGTGGTGGTTGGAATAGGCTTGGACTTCGTTCTCGACGAAGAGCTTGAGCTCGGGCGACAGCGCCTCCCAGAGGTCCTGACGAACCGTTAGATCCATGAGATCCACTGGCTGATAGACCGACATATAGCCCGGCGGGCCCATCGAGATGAACCGGGTCTCCCGCGAGAAACCGAGATCGTAGTTGATTGCAGGCCCCACATAATCGGCCGCGTCGATCTCGCCCGACTGCAGCGCGTCGAAGATCTTGTCGCCGGGGAGCGAGATCGTCTCCGCCCCGCAAGCCTGGAAAAGGTCGGCCACCATGCCGCCGGGGGTCCGCATCTTGAGCCCGCGGAAGTCGTCGATCCGATTGATCATTGTCTTGGAGTGGATGATGTTGGGACCATGGTGGATCGGGCCGACCCAGAACACGCCGTTCTCGGCGAAGAGCTCCCGCGCGATCTCCAGACCGCCAAGGCCGTAATAGAAGGTGTCCCACTCGTGCGGCGCGCGCATCGCCATCGGGTAGGAGGTCAGGAACACGCCAGCGGGGAACAGCCGATCAGCATAGACGGCAAATGAGTTGCCCGCATCGAGCCGGCCGTCAGCGACCGCATTATAGATATCGAAGCCGCTGATATCCGTGTCGGTGGTCGTGAGCGGCTCGAAAGCCAGCGCGCCATTCGTCTTCTCGACGATGGAGGCGCACCACGCATTGAAGGTGGCGAGCCCGGCGCCGCCCGTCCAGGCGGTCTGCACCCGCCAAGTTGTGGTGGCACTTTGTGCCCGCGTAAGCGCCGGCGCAGAGAGCGCGGCGGCGCCGCCGATCGCGCCAGTCTTGAGAAAGTCGCGGCGGCCATACTTTTGGCCTTGCAACAAATTCGTCATGATGTCCGAACTCCGAAGTCGTATTTCACCCGTTGGGTGATCTAGACTTAACCAAGTGCGATATCAAGCCGATTTTAGTTTGACTGCGCCGAAAAGAGAGTGACTGCGGGAAAAGGAAGCGGGCCATTTTTGAGGCGAGGTCACCTAAGAAGTCGATGATGGGCTACCCCACCCCGGACAGACCGCTCCCGGCGCCCGCGGTCGGGCGCGGGAAACATCTTATTGGGCAGCCCGCGGTTACTCCACGGACAGCGCGAGGTTCAGCAGCCGCAGCGCCTCAGGATCGTCCTGCAGGTAGTTTTCGTAGGACGTCATTTTAGCGAGCCCGACCCAGCCGACATAATCGTCGAAGCTCATATCGGCGATCTCCACGCCCTGCTCGGCGAAAACCGCCCGCACGGTGTCGTCCGTGCCCTTCACGGAATCCAAGAAGAAGCGCTGGGCCTCGCCACCCGCGTCCAACAAGGCCGTCTGCTGTGCCGGTGTCAGCGCGTCGAAAGCCGCCTTGTTCATCAGTATCGGGTGATACATGAACCACAGCGCGAATTCGCCCGGCGGGGTCAGGCAAGCGCCCTGTTCGTAGAGCTTGTAGCTGACGAAACTCGCGGAAGAGGTATTGGCACCGTTAATCAGCCCGGTATCGATCGCCTCGTAGATCCGGCTAGACGGCATCGACTCGATGCCCGCCCCAGCCCCGGCAAGCATCGCCTCGAAGGCTGCGCCGGCCGCACGCATCGTCAACCCCTCGACATCCTCGGGTTTGGTGATGCAGCGCTCCGCCCCCATGAAGCCGCCCGAAAGATAGCCATGCACCAGAACTTTGAGGCCATCGGCTTCGAGGATCTTCTCGATCTCGTCCATGAAGGCGCTCTCGACGAAACGGGCGGCATGGTCGTGGTTCTTGATCAGGCCCGGCATCAGCGTGAGGTCGAAAGCGCGGTGGCGGTCGGCCGCATAGGCCAGCGGGAAAAGGCTCATCTCGAGGTCGCCGGCGAGCATCGCGCCATACTGATCGTTCGGCGCATAGAGCTGGCGGCGGGGAAAGATCTCGATCTCGACCCCGGCAGCGCGGGCGCCTTCTGCCACGATCTCCGCCACCTGGTGCCGGATATCGGTGTCCGACCACTGGTGGCTCAGCCGCATCTCCGCCCCCAGAGCCGCCGTCGCGCAGACCGTGAGACCAGCCGTCACCATGACAAATTCTCGAAAGCCCATCAAAAACTCCCATTTTTGCAGCCGCGTTTGCGACTCAGGTGCACCAACAGGACTTTACTCTATTATGCCGTGTATCGTTAGGTGAGGGACCGTGCGCAGGCGAAACGGGCAGTGTCTTAACTCGGTGCACTCGAGCTTGCGCAACGAAAACCCGCTCTCCGCAGCTCAGCCACGCGCCATGCGACGAACTTGAGCGCTCGCGGCCACCGTCTTCTCATTGGCATAGGCCTCGTGGTTCCGCTCGATATCGTCCTGGTGATAGAGATAATTGACCATCACCCCCCAAGCGCTGGCGAGGCCGCGGGCGGAGTGGTCGGCCGCGAGGTTGATCCGCTCGATCCGGGCTCCGTTGCCAAGATGGAACCGCGCCACCGGATCCGCCGGAAGCCCGCGGCGCCCCTTCGCCTCGAGGAGATAGCGCGCCGCGATTAGGCCGAGCTGGTCAGCCGCCGCCGCCGCCTCTTGCGCATCGATCGAGCCATCGACCGGATCGAGACGCTGCACAGCCGCCCGCGCCTCCGGCGACAACACGCTCTCCGCCCCGCCGGCGAGCTCGCCCAGCGCCCAACGGCGCAAGCCAGGCACCGGTGACAGGGTGACAAAGGTCCGGACATCCGGCGCCTCCGTGACGAGTTCCTCGACCACCTGCTTGATCAGGAATGAGCCGAAGGAGATCCCGCGCAGCCCCATCTGGCAATTTGAGATCGAATAGAAGACTGCCGTCGTTGCATGCGCTGGGTCGAGCAATGGGCGTTCCCGCGCAAGGATCGGTCCGATCGCGGCAGGGATCTCGTCGGTGAGCGCGACCTCGACGAAAATCAGCGGCTCGCCAGGCAGCGATGGGTGGAAAAAGCCATAAAGCCGCCGGTCCGGCGCAGCGACGCGGCGGCGCAGGTCGTCCCAGTCCTGGATCGCGTGCACCGCCTCATAGGCGATGATCTTCTCCAGGATTGCCGCCGACGTGTTCCAGTCGATCTGGCGCAACTCCAAGAAGCCGCGGTTGAACCAGGAGCCGAAGAGATGGCGGAAATCCGCGTCGATGGCCCGCAGATGCGGCGCGTCGTCGAGGGCGGCGAGCAAATCCCCGCGCATCGCGACGAGCGCTGCCGTACCGCCAGGGACCCGGTTCAGCATGCGGAAGAATTCCTGGCTCGCCGGCTCCGCCGCCGCATGAACGGCCCGCGCAGCAGCCTCGGTAGGGTCGGCTTGCCAAGCGGCGATGGCCGCGCCGAGGCGTCCTGGATCCACCTTGAACCGCTCGGTCAGGGCCAACAGGAAGGCGCGGCGGTCGGGCCCTGACAGCGCCCCATAACTCTCAAGGACCTCCCGGGCCAGCGCGAGCCCCGTGGCCTCCCCCCGGCCCTCGAGAAGGTCATCGGCCAGCAAGAGCACTGCCTCCGGCGTCTTCGGGGCCTCCTCGGCAAACCCGTAGAGCGCACGGCCCGCGTCACTCACCCGGGCCATCAGATCATACAAGAGTCGGGTCGCCATAACTCAGCCCCCTCGGCGCGCTGCCACCTCTATTCTGCCGCAGAGGCGAGCTCGCCCGCCAACCCCCGCTCGATCAGCTGTACCGTCTCCGCCACCCCGAAGACCGCGATGAAACCGCCGAAGCGCGGACCTTGCTCGGCGCCAAGCAAGACCTCGTAGATCGCCTTGAACCAGTCGCGCAGCGGCTCGAACGCATGGTCCTTGCCAACGGCGAAGACGATATTCTGCAGCGCCGTGGCGTCGTCCTCGCCCGCGCCCGGCCCCGGATAAGCCGCGAGCCGGCTGCGCAGATCCTCGAGCGCCGCCCGCTCCCTCGGCTCGGGGGGGCGGTATCGCTTCTGCGGCTCGACGAAGTCCCGGAAATAGCGCACCGCATGGCCCGCTGCCGCATCGAGGCCGGGATGGGTCTCGGGCCTCGCCGCGGGAGCGTATTTCCGGATGAAGCCCCAGAGCAGCTCCGTGTCATGAGCCGAAGCGGCGGACGCCAGCGTCAGCAGCATCGAGAACGGCACCGCCATATCGCTCGCTGGCGCATTGTGGCCGTGGATCGCCCAGATTGGACTGGCCAGCTTCTTCTCCAGCGGCAGATCTGGGTAGCTCCGCAAATGCTGGTGATACTCGTCCTCCGTCTTGGGGATCACATCGAAGAACAGGCGCTTTGCCGTCTTCGGTTTTGCGTACATAAAGAGACTGAGGCTTTCCGGCGACGCATAGGTCAGCCACTCCTCGATGGCGAGGCCATTGCCCTTAGACTTCGAGATTTTTTCGCCCTTCTCGTCGAGGAAGAGCTCGTAGTTGAAACCCTCGGGCGCCGGCTGGCCCAGGGCCCGGCAGATCTTTGAGGACACGGTGACGCTGTCGATCAGGTCCTTGCCGGCCATCTCGTAATCGACATGCAAGGCCGCCCAACGCATCGCCCAGTCTGGCTTCCACTGCATCTTCACATTGCCGCCGGTGACCGGAATCTCGATCCGCTCGCCGTCTGGCTCTTCGTAGACGATGGTGCCGCGGGCCGGATTGCGCTCGAGTGTGGGCACCTGGAGGACATGGCCGGTCTTGGGGCTCACCGGCAGGAAGCAAGAATAGGTCGCGCGCCGCTCCGGCCCGAGCGTCGGGAGCATGATCTCCTGGATCTTGTCGAAACGCTCCAGCGCCGTCAGCAGCATCTCGTCGAAGCGGCCGGTGGTGTAATAGTCGGTGGCCGAGGCAAATTCATAGTCGAAGCCGAACTGATCGAGAAACGCCATTAACCGGGCGTTGTTGTGTTGCGCAAAGCCCGCATGGGTGCCGAAGGGGTCAGGAACCCGGGTCAGCGGCTTATTTAGATGCTCGGCGAGCAGGTCCCGATTGGGCACGTTGCCGGGGACCTTCCGAAAACCGTCCATATCGTCGGAGAAGCAAATCAACTTTGTCGGAAGCTCGGACATCGCCTCGAAGGCACGGCGGACCATCGTGGTGCGCGCGACCTCGCCGAAGGTGCCGATATGAGGCAACCCCGACGGCCCGTAGCCGGTCTCGAACAGGACATACCCCTTCGCTGGCGGGTTTTTCTCGACCCGTTTGACAAGCTTCTTCGCCTCCTCGAAGCACCAGGCCTTGCAGGCAAGGGCAGCGTCGCGAAGCTCGCTCATCGGTCTTTCTCCTCGCTATTGGATATCGTGTTGGGGGTAGCTGGCGTCCGGGACCGGGTCAAGGAAACGGCGGGGTCAAGGAAACGGCGGGGTCGCGGCGGTCCCCGCGCGCGCCCGGCCGGCCTGTCGCCTCAACGGCGCCGGCAGATCGAAGAAGGGGTTACGAATGGTCACGCGGCCCCGGGCTTGCCGCGGGGCAGCGTCGCGCCTAGGGTCGCGGCGCAGCGAGCCTCCGGAGAGCACCCATGACGATCGATGCCCTTTCCCCCCAGGACGCCTTGGTCGCCATTATGATCGCGGTGTCCGCCGCCGACGAAACCATCACCGACAGCGAGATGGTCGCGATTACAGCGGTCATCGACATCCTGCCGGTCTTCGGCGGTTATGACCGCGACCGCATCCGCCAGATCTCCGGGATGGTCGCCGATCTCTTCGAGGAGGAGGACGGCATCGATGCGCTTGTCGGGCTCGTCGAGGCGGCGCTGCCCGATCATCTGCGCGAGACGGCTTACGCCCTGGCCTGCGATGTCGCCGCGGCCGATGGTCGGATCCCCCAAACCGAGGCCCGGCTGCTGGAGATCATCCGCCATGACCTTCGCGTCGGGCGCCTCGCGGCCGCTGCGATCGAGCGCGGGGCCCGCGCTCGCCACCAGCGCTTGAAGCCCCTGGCGTAAGAACGGCCGCGCAGTTGCAGGGAGGCGGTCACGCGGATGGCCATGAAGCTGCACTGGTCCCCGGACAGCGCCAATCTTCCGGTCCGCATCGCCCTGGAGCGCCTTGGCCTCGCCTTTGAGGGGGTCCGCGTCAACCGTCAGGCGCGCGAACAGGACGGCGCCGCGTACCGCAAAATAAATCCCCAAGGTCTGATCCCCGCGCTTGAGGATGACGCCGTCGTGCTCTTCGAGGCAGGGGCCATCTTGCTCCATGTCGCCGAGCGCGCCGGCCGCTTCGGGCCAAATGGCCCACTCGTGGAGGATCCGGACGCACGGGCGCGGGCGCTGTCCTGGCTGTTCTATTTATCCAACACCGTTCATGCGGACCTGCGCTGTGCCTTTTATCCTCACCGCATCATGCCTGGCCATGAACCCATCCTCGTCGCCGGGATCAGGCGACGATTTGCCGGCCATTGCGATCTCCTAGAGGGAGTACTCGCCGGCGGGACGTTTTTTGCGGCCGGCGCTTCCATTCTCGAGGATTACCTCGGCGCATGCCTGCGCTGGGCCCAACTTTATCCCGGCACCTATGGACCGGTTCTGGAGAGCCTCGATTGCTGGCCGGGACTGGCAGCGCTGATGGCCGAGCACGAGGTCGATCCGGCGCTGCGCCGCGCGATGGCAGCCGAGGCCATCAACGGATCGCAGCCGATCACCCGGCCTGCGCTGCCCGAGCTGCCGGAAGCGGAGGTCACCGGCTGACCCGCCGGGATCCGCGGCGCCCCCTCAGCCGTCCGGGAACTCCGCCTCGTCAAATGTGAGGCGCGCTTCAAAGGTGACGTCATCCGACCGGACAAAGCCGTAGAATTCGAGCACGGGGTCGAAGCTCACCGCCCCATTGAAGAAAGAGAACTCGCCAGTGCGCAGCAAGCTCGCAGCGAGGGACGGCTCCTGTGAGGTCAAATCGACATCGGCTTGGGCCCGGATCCCACCGCTGATATCGATGAGCTCGATCCCGAAGGGCTCGATCTCGACGTCGTAGCTATACCCGATATCGGCGGTCAGCGTACCGGTGTCCTGATCGAATTCATTATGAGCCGTGAACTCGAAGCCGATCCCAACCCGGTCCAGCGTCGACTTAACGATCCCGGCGAGCAGGTCGTTTTCGATCAACTCGTCCACCAGCAAGTCCTCGTTAAGGGTGATGCCCATCGTCATTTCCTCCAACATTGCACCGACCGCGCCCAGTTCACTGCGATTGGTATCGGTGTTACGCGCCTTTGCCACAGGCCTTCTGGCCATGAGTTCGGCGCCAAGCCAGGTTCACGGACGCTGCCACCCCCTGCTCGCGCCTATGCAAAAGTTTTGCATCGAATTGTGGCAATTTTCGGTTGGCGCGGGCGAGAAAGGGACATCTTAGTTACGCGACCATCCGCCACCGATGCCCGGTACACGTCTCGACCCCGCGCTTACATGATGGTGTCGGTCATGTCGGGATCGCTGTCGAACTCGAACTCGAACTCGCCAAGCGCTTCGCCAAGGCTCAGGTCGAGAGTGAACTCAAACAACGGATCGAAATTGCGGGGCTGGAAGAAGTCACCGAAAAACTCCGGTTCTTCGAACAGGGTGACTTCGCCGCGACGCGACAGCATCAGGTCCAGGCTGCTTGGCTCCCCCGAATCGAAGTCAAGAAACACATCACGGCTCTTTTCGATATCGATGCCCAACGCCGCGCTGCCGAACTTGAAGCTCGACGAAAAATCGAAGAGCGCATCCTCGCTCTCGGCTGGGAAAGCTCCGTCGAGCTCGATGTCGATCTCGAAGCTGAGACCACGGTCCTCAACAATGCCGGTGACCAGCAGGTTCAGCAGATCGCTGCCGAAGACAGCGTCGATGAGGATCTCTTCGTCGATGAAGACGTCGATGAACGATTCGGCCATGGTCTCAGCTCTCCAGTTTGGCTGACGGCGGGTCTTTCAGAGTTCCGGCCCGACGACCCCCGAACGGGCTCGTGCGGCGTTGGTGCACCGGCCACGGCTGCATAGCTGGCCGCGGTGTGCTCTTTGCGCTCAGACGGAATCCGGGTCTAGGCTGAGAATGAAGCCAAACCCCTCGCCCCGATCGAAGGATAGGTCGACGAGGATCTCGAACGCGGGCTCGCCCGTGAGGGTCGGCAACGGGGTCGGGATCAAGCTCTCCAAGTCGTTATCCGGATTGTCCGCGAAGAACGTAAAGTCCCCGTCGCGCGACAGCAGGAAGTCGAAGCTACCGGGCCCACGCGAGAGCAAAAAGTTACCCTCTTGGGCAAGATCGATCCCGAGGCTCTCATGCTCGATCGAGAAGCCGATCTGCGCCGAGAAAAACCGACTAGCTTCGCCCATCGGATCCTCAGTCGCGATGCCGGCATAGAATGCAAAGTCTATCCCGCGCGACTCGAGAAATCCGAGCGTCCAGGAACCCAGCGGTGTCTCTGCGTCGAAGATATCGTCCGGCGTAAGTTCGAATGCCATCGTCCCCCTCCAGATGCCCGAAATCCTTGCAGGATGCCCCAATCGCAACTCGGCATGTTGCCGACCGCGCCGCGCGGAACGCATCCCACAAACTCCCCACGCGGAATTTATAGCAAGAGAACTGCTTAACCTCAAGAAACTTGGTAACTTCCGACGCTAAGCCGGTCGGCTTTCGGAGCTGTCTTGCGGCCGTCGGCGCCTAGCCGGCAACGCGCCGCACCCACCCGCGCAGAAGCCGGCGCTCGAAAGCGCGCGCCCGCCGCATCCAACCCGCGTCGACCCCCCGGCGCGGCGCCCCTCGCCCGGCGAGGTCGTTGGTGAAAATGGCAAAGGCGAAAGCCCGGTCTGGCCCGATGGCCAGATAGCCCGCGAGCCCCCTGATGCGGTCCATGGTCCCGGTCTTGGCGCGAACCTCGACGCTGGACAGATCGAGCGGGTCATTCTCGATGTCGATCACATAGGGCCGCAGGAGCGCCGGCGCCGGCCCGGGAACCGGCATCGCCCCAGCGGCGACGGCATCAGCGCTCGGCCGAGGCCCAAGCCGCGCAGCACCTTGGAGGAACTGCACCATCCGCTCGGGCGAGACCCGACTTTCGATGGTGAGCCCGGAATGATTGACGAATTTGAGCCGTGGGTCCCCCGGTGCAGCCCCGGCCAGACGTCCCGCCCAGGCGTTCATCAACGCGGCCGACTGGGCGAGCGTGGCGAGTTGTTCGCCGCGGGCCTCGGCCACCGCGACGCCGACGACCTCGGCAGTCAGATTGGTCGAGAAACGCAACATGTCGCGCAAGATCTCGGCCAAGGGTCGGCTCTGGCGCCGCGCGATCTGGCGTGCCCCCTCAGCGATGTCACCGAGCGGGGCGCTCAGCGCCTGCGGCAATCCCAGGCGCACCCCCCGCGCGCCCGCAAGGGCGCGGAGCACGTCTCCCGCATAGATCTCAGGGCGCTTCACCGGCAGCCAGCGGGCACCGGACCGGCCAAGAACTCCCGCCGAGACGCGCCATAGCTCGCCCGCTTGGTCAAGCTCATGGGAAAAAGGCACGCTGCCCGGCAAAATCTCGGCGCGCACGGCGGTGACCGCGGGGCGCTGCTCATCGGCCGGCGCCGTCACCTGCACCCTGCGCTGCGCGCCGACGCTCTGCCATTCGAGAAACACGCGATTGAAGTTGAGATTGAGCCCCGAGATCGCTGGATTGTAAGCCACATCGACCGGTTGCAGCGGGTCGATCTCTTGCACCCGCACGCCGCTTCCGCCGTCCACCAGGAAGCGCCCGGAGACGGAACGGATGCCGGAGGTCCTCAGGTCGTCCGCCAGGTCGGCAAGCGCATCGCTGTCGAGTTCGGGATCGCCGCCGCCGACCAGGACCAGATCCCCCGCCAAAACGCCGTCGCGGAGCGGGCCGCGGGCGAATAGCCGCGTCTCGAAGCGATGGTTTGGTCCGAGGCTGGCCAGCGCATAAAGAGCCGTCGGCAGCTTGGCGACCGAGGCAGGTGCGAAGCTCTTGGTGGCGGCATGGGCATCCACCACCGTTCCGCTCTCCAGGTCGAGAAGCATCCACCCGATATCACCGGTGAGCCGAAGCTGGCGGGCGATATCGACGCCATTGAGGGGCTCGGCCGGCGCTGCGACGGGCGTCTCCCCGTCGAGCATCCGCGGGACAGGGACCGGCGCGGTCCGGGGAGCGTCGGCCCAAGCACCGTCGGCCGTCAGCGCGGACAGTACCGCCAAAAGCATGAGAACCAGCCAGAGGCTGCCGGCGCGCGGCCTCTCCGACCGCGTTGCAAGATCTTGCGTCGACGCTGTCATGGTTGAGGTCATGGCCAATCTCCCCGACGCCTGATCGCGGTGGAAGAGGCTTCCGACATCGGCCCCGTGAGCAGCACCCAGGAGGGTGTCGGCAAACACCCAAGCGCTGCTGCGGCATTCTGCCTCACCCGGCCTTCGGAGAAGCGCCGGGCTGCCGGGGAAAACCCCGCCTTGAGTTGCTCGCCGGGCCGCGCCATCACGCCCACGGGATAGCGCCGGAGGATCCACTCCCAGCGGTCCCAGCGGTGAAAGCCGGTGAGATTGTCCGCCCCCATCAGCCAAACGAACCGCACACCAGGATAGCGTCTGCTGAGCGCGCCGAGCGTTCGGGCGGTGTAAGGGCTGCCGAGATGCCGTTCGATATCGGTCACGACCACCCGGGGGTGCTGGATCAGCGCCCGGCAGGCCGCGACCCGGCGGTCGATCTCCGCGGGCCCGTCCGCCTTCAGCGGGTTGCCAGGGCTCACGAGCCACCAAACCCGATGGAGAGCCAACCGGCGCAGCGCCCAACGGGTGATGTGCACATGGCCTTCGTGGGGCGGGTCGAAGGACCCGCCGAGCAGGCCGATGCGTTGTCCGGGCATCGCCACGGGCCCTCTGACGAACATCGGCACGCCTCTCTGATACGTCCAAAGCTTCTTTTCGGAGCGCATCGGCGCGCCTGTCAATGGCCGCGCGGCGACACGAGGCGGTCGATCGCTGCCTCCGTGCTGTTTGACAGAAATATGACGCAATTGTAACATCGTCCCGCGAGGGCTTGCCCGAATTTGATCACAATGACGTGCAAGCTAACCGAGAGATTGAGTTGGTCATACACGCCGGGGGTGAGCGGGCGGCCCCGCGTCGCGCTGGTAGAAGGAGACGGTAAATGAGGATTGCGATTGGTTGGCGGGGCACCGGCATGGCAACGGCCCTGATGGCGATTGGTCTGGGTGTTGCTGGCCTGGGCGAAGCGAAGATGGGCCACGCGCTCGCTGACGGTAGCGAGGCACTGGCGCGGCTGAAGACCGAGGTTGCCGAGCCCTATGCAGGCGGTCCGGTCACCATGGCAGCCGACCCTGCATTGCCCCCGGCGATGCGCCGGGCAATGGTCCTGACCCTCGACAATCATGGCTGGCCTGTGGCGATGGTCGACGATACGCCGGCGGCAGGCGAACAAATCGACCTTGTGCGCTATTTCACGCCGGCGGCCCGCGATGCAGCGGAAGCGCTGGCGCGGGAGCTGACAACGATGCGGCCCGGCAAAGTCGTGCGTGTGGAAGTGGCGTCCGAGCCGCAGGCCACACAGACCGGGGCGATCGAAATCCACGTCAGCGCGGACTGATCGAGGCCCGACCGGGCGCAGGGTCAGCCCTCCTCCGGGGCGTCTCCTTCGGGTGCCGCACCCCAGTCGATTTCTGGCCAGAGGGTCGCGAGCCAGTTCTCGCGGCCCGCGTCCCAGGCCCGTCGGACCTTTGATTTGGCGAGATAAGGCGCACGCCCCTCGGGGGTCGGCCCGCCCGCGCGTGCGGCTTCGAACACCTCCCGGGCCACAGCCCCGACCTCCTGGGGCATGGTCTCCACCCCTTTCTTGGTGCCCTCGCGCAGGATCGACATCCGAACCGCGCGCTCGGCACCGGGGGTGATTTTCACGTTTTGCTCACCGGCAAACCCCGTGGCAGCCGCCGCGACGGCCGGTTCAACCTCAACCCGCATCTCAGGATAACCAATCGGCATCGCCCACCTCCAACTCCGCGTTCAGATGCGGATAGTCAGGCCAGAACACGAGCGCAAGAGCTCACGGTGCCAAACAGGCTCGGCCGTCGCAGCCTGTCACTGCACCGCGCCCACAACTTGTAGATAAGTCGAAATTGCTCCAAGCGCGGCATACAAGCAGGGAAAAAGGGGTGCGATGTCAGCCAGATCGACCTGATCGCAAAACTGCCGGGCGTGAACCAGATTGCCGGAGCCCTCGGTCTCTCCGCCCGTGCAGCCGCCGCGCTTCTCAGCGCGCTCGCGATGGATATCGCCGAGGCCGTCCGTGACGCGTGTCTCCGACGACCCTGTTACGACCCCGTGCAGCCGCAGCGACTGAGCGGCGGCGCGCATCACCCGGTTCAGCGCGCCCGGCGCACCGCCGCAATGGCTGCGAGCCCCGTCAGCAGCAGCAACCCGCCCGCGGGCAAGGGCACCGGAGCAACCCCTGATTCGAAGTTGTTGAAGGCGAGCCCGATGCCTGCGGTCTTAGACCCGGTGAAGAAGATCTGAAGGCTCGCAACATCTTCGATGGTGCCACCTGGGATGTCGTCGTCGGTGAAACTAAACTCCCAGGCTCGCCCGTCGAGGTTCGCGAACCCTCCCGCAGGATCGGTGTCGAGATTGTCCACTCGAAGGCTCACCGGGCTGTTGATCGATGCGAGCGGATCGTTGTTCACGTCGCGCAACTCGACACGCCATGCCTCGGTATTGCCATTACGGGCCGAGTCGATGTCCCAAATCTCGCCACTAATAATCTCTGCCGGTGTCCGGTCGTAACGCACATTGAGAACCGGCTCGTTCGCGTCGAAGCTGCCAGCGCCTGCGTTGATGCCAAGTGTCCGAAGGAAGAATGGCCCAAGCTGCGCGTCGAGTGCCGACGTTGCGCCTGTGTCGGCAACACCAGTCGCTGTAGTCGCAAAACCCTGCGTGCTGTCTGGCTCAGCGCCGCGTGCCTCGATGAAGAGATCGGTCTTTCCGCCGAACGAAACGCCGAACTGGTCAAAACTGTTCGGTCCAACCTGTTGGTCGTCGACAAAGCCCCGATCGAACGTGATCGTCGCGGCGCCAGCCGGCACCCAGATCAGTGAACACGCCGCCGCGATGGCAGCACGCAGACTTACGCGCATCAGTTAACCCCGTAACACACCCAATCTAAACGGTAGCAAATGGCCCACCTGCCGGCAACCGAGTTGTCACCTGCAGCCCCGAGCTCCCCGGCCCGCGGCTCGCCCATTGCCCAAGCCGGGCCTAGCAGATATCCCTGCCGCGATCTCGATGAATGGAGCAGGGACATGGCAAGCTATCAGTACGTTTATCACATGGATGGCGTGTCCAAGACCTATCCGGGCGGCAAAAAATGCTTCGAGAACATCCGCCTGTCCTTCCTGCCCGGCGTCAAGATCGGGGTCGTGGGCGTCAACGGCGCGGGTAAGTCGACGCTGATGCGGATCATGGCGGGCGTCGACAAGGACTTCACCGGCGAGGCCTGGGCCGCAAAGGGCGCCAAGGTGGGATATCTGCCCCAGGAGCCGCAGCTCGACGAGAGCCTCGATGTCCGCGGCAACGTGATGCTCGGCGTCGCCGAAAAGCAGGGCAAGCTCGACAAATACAACGAGATCGCGATGAAGGTCGCGGAGGACTATTCCGACGAGCTGATGGAGGAGATGACCACCCTCCAGGACCAGATCGACGCGGAGAACCTCTGGGATCTCGACGCCCAGGTGGATATCGCCATGGAAGCCTTGCGCTGCCCGCCGGACAGCGTTCCTGTGGCCACCCTCTCTGGCGGCGAGAAGCGCCGGGTCGCGCTTTGCAAGCTGCTGCTCGAGGCGCCGGACATGCTGCTCCTCGACGAGCCCACCAACCACCTCGACGCCGAGACCATCGCCTGGCTGCAAAAGCACCTCATCGAGTACAAGGGCACGATCCTGATCGTCACCCACGACCGGTACTTTCTCGACGACATCACCGGCTGGATCCTCGAGCTCGACCGCGGCCGGGGCATTCCCTACGAGGGCAACTATTCCGCGTGGCTCGAGCAGAAGGCCAAGCGCCTCGCCCAGGAGGCCCGCGAGGACAAGACCCGCCAGAAAACGCTCGAGCGCGAGCTCGACTGGATCCGCCAGGGGGCCAAGGCCCGCCAGGCGAAGTCCAAGGCCCGCATCAAGGCCTATGAGGAGCTCGCCGGTCAGTCCGAGCGCGAGCGTGTCGGCCGGGCGCAGATCGTTATCCCCAACGGCCCGCGCTTGGGTGGCAAGGTGATCGAGGTCGAGGGTCTCAAGAAAGGCTATGAGGACCGGCTGCTGATCGACGGGCTGTCCTTCTCGCTGCCGCCGGGCGGGATCGTCGGCGTGATCGGGCCCAACGGCGCAGGCAAGTCCACCCTCTTCCGCATGATCATCGGCCAGGAGACGCCGGACGAAGGCTCCATCGAGTTCGGCGACACCGTCAAGCTCGCCTATGTGGACCAGTCGCGCGACGCGCTCGACGGCAAGAAGACGGTCTGGGAGGAAATCTCCGACGGCCTCGACGTGCTGCAATTGGGCGATGCGGAGATCAACAGCCGCGCCTATTGCGGGGCGTTCAACTTCAAGGGCGGCGATCAGCAGAAGAAGATCGGCCTTCTCTCGGGCGGCGAGCGCAACCGCGTGCACATGGCCAAGCTCCTGAAATCCGGCGGCAACGTGCTGCTGCTCGACGAGCCGACCAACGATCTCGACGTGGAGACCTTGCGCGCCCTGGAAGACGCCCTGCTCGACTTCGCCGGCTGCGCGGTGGTGATCAGCCACGACCGGTTCTTCCTCGACCGGATCTGCACGCATATCCTCGCCTTCGAGGGCGAGGCTCATGTGGAGTGGTTCGAGGGCAACTTCGCCGCCTACGAAGAGGACAAGATCCGCCGCCTCGGCCCCGACGCCGTCGAACCCAAACGCATCAAATACAAGAAGTTCACTCGATAACTTCGCCGCGCCGACCCTCCGGCTCGGCGCCGCCGGCCGCGGCCGGTTGGGCTCGCGGGGCAGGTGTCCGGAACTCCGCTTGTCTGTCCGTATTTACGCGTGTATATACGACACGAGAGGTGATGCGGTCGGGATGTGCTGACATGAAGGCGATGAAGCAGATCAAGCAGTACGGGAATGGGGCGTTCGTCCCGGTGTCGCGCGACGAGCTCCGCGCGCTCGGCGCCGAGATCGGCACCGAGGTCTCGGTCACCGTCGAGGACGGGCGGATGACTGTTGCCAAAGCCGACTCGCGCTATGAGCGCACCCGGCGCTCCGCCGAGCGGATGGCCGAGCGTTATGCCCACACCCTCAAGCTCTTCGGGCAGTGACGGACACCGAGTGGCCCGAGCCACAGGCGATCCTCGCCGTACTGAAATCCCAGATGGAGAAAGCCAGCGCGGAGTTGAAAATCGCCGCGCCGGACGCCCTGAAGGCAGGGTTCGACCGGGCCCGGCACGCCGCGGAGTATGAGCCCGATGCCTCGCCCTTCCATCTCGCCGCCCTGATGTTCGACGGGATTGCGACGCGCCATGCGTTGGTGGACGGCAACAAGCGGCTTGCCTGGCTCAGCGCGGTGGTCTTCCTCGATCTCAACGGCTGGTATCTTGACGCGCCGGAGGTGGCATCGTTCGAGGCCGGGATGGCGGTGATACGCCGCGAAGCCGGCGTGGAGACCCTTACTGCCTTCTTCGAGGCGCATGCGATCGATCTGACGGAGGCAAGGTGAGATGGAACGGGTGATCCTCTATCTCGTGCCGGGGACGGCGGCACTGGTGGTGTTTCTCGTCTGGCGGTGGCTGGCGGGGCCGTCCTTGCACTGGGTCGAGAGCGTCATCGGGCTCGGCATGGCGGCTGCCGTCTATCTCTGGCTCTTTCTCACGATAAGGCAGCGGCTCGGCCGCTGACCCCTTCCGCCACCTGGGCTGCGCCTCTATAGAGGGGTCCAAACAGCGAGGGAGACCGCCATGGATGCCGGCACTGCATTCCAGATCATCTCACTTTTGGCCATTGGCGCAGGTCTATACGGGTTTTTCTTCCAGCTTCGCATGAAGCAGCAGGCAAAAGACAAGCGCATCACTTACTACCGCCGCATCGTCACCGACTTGCGCAACGCAGAGGCGCATTACACCGCCCAGCGCGCGAAGCTTGCCGGGCTTCTCGATCTCGATGAGATGGCCCAGCGCGCGCTTCTCGAGGATGCGAAATTTGCCGCCCACGGTCACATCACCTACGAGACCACGGACTTTCACTACATCACGGAGGCCGAGGCCGACCGCATGCTCGCGCTGACCACCGAGCTCAAAGCGACCGACGCCACGATCGAAGCCTGCCAGGAGGCAGCGATGCAGGGCTCGAACCTGCTGCCAGCGCTCCATGCCGATCTGATGAGCCGGATCGAGCGGATCACCGCGGAGGCCGGAGATCTTAAGGGAAACCTCACCCCGCGCGGCAAAACCTACACCTTCAGCGATTGATCGAAGTGACGCATTTGGGTGGTAACCTTCGGAGCAGCCAAACGCATTCGAGGAGATACCCATGCAGACCCGCCGCACCGTCCTCGCCCTCGCCGGCGCGAGCCTCACCCTCAACCTCCTGCCCGCGGGCGCCCGGACCCAGGTCGCCGGCGTCTTCCGTCGCCAGATTGGCGAGGCGACCGTGACCGCGCTTCTCGACGGTTTTATTGCGCTGGACGCCAACATGCTCGCGGGCTCGGATCCTGAGGCCAATGCCGAGCTCGTCGCCAGCGCATTCCTCTCGGGCACCGCAGTGGACACCTCCATCAATGCCTATCTCGTGGAGCTCGGCGATCGCACCATCATGATCGATGGCGGCGCGGCGGGCGCCTTCGGACCAACCACGGGCCATCTGCCCGGCGCTGTCGCGGCCGCGGGCATCGATCCAGCCGCCGTCGACACCCTCTTCACCACCCATGCGCATCCGGATCATGTCGGCATCTTCGCGACGGAGGGCGCCGCCACCTTCGCCAATGCCCAGCTCGTGATGCATGCGCGCGAGCACGCCTTCTGGACCGACGATGCCAATTTCACGGGGGCCGACGAGCAGACCAAGAGCTTCGTAGCTGCCGCCCGCGGCGCCTTCGCCCCCTATGAGGCGCGGACCACGCTGATCGAGCATGGCGCAGAGATCGCCCCTGGGCTGACCGCGATGCATCTGCCGGGCCACACCCCGGGCCACACCGGGCTGATGCTCGAGAGCGCAGGCGAGAGCCTTCTTCTCTGGGCCGACATCGTGCATATCGGCCCCGTCCAATTCGCCCGCCCGGAGCTGACGATCCCCTTCGATGTGGATCAATCGATGGCCGCCGAGACCCGGGCCAAGCTTCTCGACCAGGTGGTCGCGGATCGCCTGGAGATCGCCGGGAGCCATCTCGACTTCCCGAGCTTCGGCCATGTGGTGCGCGCGGGCGACGGTTACCGCTTCGTGAAAGGCCGTTGGGACCACGCGCTCTGAGTTTCGGCTTGCATCGGGCCACCGGATGACCCACGATCTTCGCAGTGGTCAACAACGGAAAGGAGGTGGTCCAATGTCGAGTGAGACCTTTGGGCGTTTGAGCCAGGATGGTGGGAACAGCATGACGAAGGAGCAGCCTCTTTCCCATTGCTGACCGCTGGGGCCCCGGCCCGGTCAGGGCCAGACGCTCAAGCTCACGGGAGGGCCGCGAAATTCGCGGCCCTCTTTTCGTTCCGCTCTAGTCGTGCCGGCCGCCACCGGCTATCCCGGCTGCGATGTCCGACGCACCCGCGCCCCGCCCGACCGTCAAGCTCCGTCCCGGCAAGGGTCGCCGCCTCAGCGAGGGCGCCCCTTGGGCTTATGCCGACGAGATCGCCATGGACCGCCGCACACGGGCGCTGACCTCAGGGAGCGTGGTGCGGCGCGAGGACAGAGACGGCCCGCTCGGCGCCTTCGCCTTAAACTCAGAGAGCCAGATCGCCGCGCGCTTTCTGGATGCCGACCCCGATGTCGAAATCGGCGCCGGTTGGTTCGCGGATCGCCTCCGGCGCGCCATTCGCCTGCGCCAAGTCGCCCTGGGCGCTGAGGCGGCGTTCTGCAGGCTCGTCCATGCGGAAGGGGACGGGCTGCCCGGCCTTGTGCTGGACCGCTACGGTCCGGCCATCGTGATCCAACCGAACGCCGCCTGGCTCGAGCCGCGCTTGCCGACCTTGATCGCCGGTCTCGACACAGCTCTGTCGGAAACCGGTGCGCCGCCAGCGCAGGCCATCGTGGTCAACGCCCAGTCGAGAGTGCGCAAGCTCGAGGGTCTGGAGACGCGGCTGGAGGTCGTTCGGGGAACCGTCTCGGCTCCCGTTCCCGTAGAGATGAACGGCGCCACTTACCTGGCCGATCTCCATGCCGGTCAGAAGACGGGGCTGTTCTACGACCAGCGCGAGAACCACGCGATGGCCGCCCGGATAGCCGCGGCGCTCGGGCCGGACGCCCGGATCCTCGATGTCTTCTCTCATGTGGGTGGGTTCGGGCTCGCCTGCCTCGCCGCAGCCCCCGATGCTCGCGTCACGGCGATCGACAGCTCCGAGCCGGCGCTCGCGCTTGCCCGCACCGCCGCAAACCTCCGGGGGCTGGCCGAACGCTACGATACCCGCCGCGCCGACGCCTTCGACGCAATGGCACAGGCCGCCGCCGCTCAGGAGCGCTACGGGCTGGTGATTTGCGATCCACCCACCTTCGCACCTGCAAAGCCCGCGCTGGAGGCGGGACTGCGCGCCTATGAGCGCACGGCCCGACGGGCCGCGGGTCTCGTGACGCCGGAGGGCTGGCTCATGCTCTGTTCATGCTCCGGTGCCGTCTCGGCGGAGGCATTCCGCAGCGCCTGTGCGGCGGGGATTCGCAAGGCCGGACGTTACGCCGCCCTGGTGCGCTCCGGACGAGCGGGGCCGGACCACCCCCAGCACCCTGCCCTGCCCGAGACCGGGTATCTCAAGGCCCTGCTCTTCCGGCTCGCGCCGTGATCGGCGCCCGGGTGTTTATCGACGCCTGCGTGCTGTACCCGCCGATGGTCCGTGCACTCGTCCTCGAGGCGGCGGCGGCCGGGCTCATGCGCCCGCTTTGGACCGTCCGGGTCCTCGATGAATGGACCCTCTCAGTGGCGCGCAAAGAGCCCGAGGCGGCCCACGCCGCAGAGGCCGCCCGCCGACAAATGAGCGCCCGCTTCCCGGACGCGCTCTGCCTACCGGCTCCAGAATTCGAACTCCGCCTCGCCCTGCCCGACCCAGCCGATGCCCATGTCGCGGCAGCGGCAGCCCAGGCCGCCGCTGCGCTCATCCTGACCTTCAATCTGCGCGATTTTCCAGCCCGCGCGCTGGCGCCGTTCGGCCTGGAGGCGCGCCACCCCGACGGCGTGTTTTGGGAACTTTGGAGCCACGCGCCGGAGCGCGTCGAGGCAGTATTGCGGGCGGTGCTGCCGGGCCTCGACCCGACCGCGCGCCGGGGTCCGCTTAAGCGGGCTCGGCTCTCGCGCTTCGGAAAGGCCCAAGCCGACGCTTAGGTCGGTTTAGCTCAAGGGACCGACGTCGCAAAATCGACACACATTCGTCGCGAAAGCGTGGCGGAGGGGCCTTATGCGGGGGGCGGAAGAAGGCGTGGAAGGTGTGCATGCGGATCGAGATCAAGGCGCTCAGCAAAACATTCGGCACGGCGCGCGCGGTTCGCGACTTCACCGCGACCATCGACCGGCCGATGATGGTGGGCGTGATCGGTCCCTCGGGCGCGGGCAAGTCGACGCTGATCCGCATGATCAACCGCCTTACCGAGGCCACCGGCGGCGAAATCCTGATCGACGGGACCGACGTCCTCAAGCTCTCCGGCAAAGCCAAACGGCGCTGGCAGCGCGATTGCGCGATGATTTTCCAGCAGTTTAACCTCGTGCCCCGCCTAGATGTGGCGACGAACGTTATGCTCGGCCGGCTCAATGGGATGAACACGCTGGCCTCTCTGTTCGGCATATTCTCGAAGCGCGACCTCGAAGCAGCCCTCGCCGCGCTCGATCGTCTCGGCATTGCCGAGCATGCGATGAAGCGGGCCGAGGCGCTGTCGGGCGGCCAGCAGCAGCGCGTGGCCATCGCTCGCGCCCTGATGCAGCAGCCAAAGATGATCCTCGCCGACGAGCCGATCGCGTCGCTCGACCCAATGAACGCCGAGATCGTCATGAGGTCCCTGCGCAAGATCCATGAGGATGAGCAGATTGTGGTGATGTGCAACTTGCACACCCTCGACACCGCCCGCACCTATTGCGACCGCGTCATCGGCATGCGCGCCGGCCAGATCGTCTTCGACGGCCCGCCATCCGACCTGACGACGGCGGTGGCCCGCGACATCTATGGCGCTGGCGAGGAGTTCAACGAGGCGGCGACCTCCACCAGCCTCGGCGCGCTGACGGATGCGCCGAACGAGGCCCACGCCTGAGAGATCCGAAGCGCGGTTTCGGTAACGCCCCGGATGTGCCGTCCGGGGCAGCATGAGAGAGGGAGAGACCCTATGACCATCAAAGCTCTGATCGCGGCCGCGGCCGCCACCTTCGCCACCGTCGCTGTTGCTCAGGACGGCGAACTCACCCGTACCGCCGGCGAGCGCGACCTCGGCATCACCGAGTTCCGCATCGGCATCCTCGGCGGCGAAAACGCCTCCGACCGTCTGCGCAACAACGAGTGCCTCCGCGCCAAGGTGGAAGCGCAGCTCGGCGTGCCCACCAAAATCTTCGCCCCGGCCGACTATAACGGCGTGATCGAAGGCCTCCTCGGCGGCTCGCTCGACCTGGCCTGGCTCGGCGCCTCGTCCTATGCCAAGGTGTTTCTGACCGATCCCGAGGCGGTCGAGCCGATCCTCGTGAAAATCAATGTCGACGGCTCCTACGGCTACCACTCGATCGGCTTCGCCCGCGTCGACAGCGGCATCGAGAGCCTTGAGGACATGGCCGGCAAGACCTTCGCCTTCGGCGACCCGAACTCCACCTCGGGCTACCTGATCCCCTCCATCGAGATCCCTGAGGGCGGCTACTCGATGACCCCGGGCGAGTATTTCGGCGACGTCGTCTTCTCGGGCGGCCACGAGCAGACCATCGTCGGCGTCTACAACGGCGACTTCGACGCCGGCGTCACCTGGGCCGACGCGCTCGGCGCTTGGGAGGACGGCTACAACTCGGGCGCGCTGCGCAAAGCGGTGGATGCCGGCCTCGTCGACATGACCGAGCTGCAGCAGATCTGGATCTCCAACGTGATCCCGGAAGGCCCGATCGTCCTCGCCAAGTCGCTGCCGGAGCGCGTCAAGCTCGAGGTCACCGGTGTTGTGGCGTCGCTGGAGTCGATGGACCCCGAGTGCGCCTACGGCGTGATGGCGGGCGAAGTCAAAGGCCTCGCCCCGATCACCCACGACGCTTACACCTCGGTCATCGGTGCGCGCCAAGCGAAGTCCGAGTGATCGTCTGACGCTCTGACATAAGGGGCGGGCCTGCGGGGCCGCCCTCCTCCTCCGCCGGGTGCCGCCGATGTCTCTTGCCGATCTGCAGTCCGAGATCTATGCCCACGAACGTCGTCGGCGGATCTATACCGGCTTGACGCTGGTAATCGTGGTCGCCGTGCTCGTCTCCGGGTATAGCGAGGCGAACTCCATGAACTCGGGCGGGTTCCTCTCGGGCATCACCCAGTTCTTCGACTATCCTGGCGAGATCGTCATCGAGGCGTGGAACGCTGGTCCGGCCTTTTTTGGTCTCTTTGTTAAATACTTTCCCGCGCTGATCGAAACCCTCAACATCGCACTGACGGCGACGCTCTTGGGCGGCGCGCTCGCGATGGTGTTCGCCTTCATCTCGACCCGCAATCTCGGGGTCCCCGGATATGTGGTCGCGCCGGTGCGGCGCGTGATGGACGTGATGCGCGCCTTCCCTGAGCTGATCATCGCGCTCTTCCTGATCTTCGTCCTCGGCACCTCCCCAGTGCCGGCGATGATCGCGGTGGCCTTCCACACCGCCGGAGCGCTGGGCAAACTCTTCTCCGAGGTCACCGAGAACATCGATCAGAAGCCTGTCGAAGGTCTCAAGGCAGTCGGCGCCGGCTGGACGCAGCGGATCCGCTACGCCGTGATGCCGCAGGTTGCGCCCAACTTCCTCAGCTATTTCCTCCTGCGCCTCGAGATAAATGTGCGGGCCTCCGCGATCCTCGGCTTTGTCGGCGCCGGTGGCATCGGGGCCGAACTGCGCCGGACCATCGGTTGGGGCCAAGGCCAGGGCGATGACACCGCGGCGCTCTTCATCCTCCTGTTTCTGTCGATCGTGGTGATCGACCAGATCTCGTCCTTCCTGCGCGCCCGGCTTACTGGAGGCGAGGTTCGGACATGACCCAAGCAACGCAGGACATCGCGATCGGGGGGGCCGCCTTGCGGGAGGAGGCGTGGCGCCAGGTGCGGAACCGCAGCTGGCTCACCTTTGCGGTGCTCGCGGCGATCCTGGGCTATCTTGCCTATGCCTGGGTTGCCTTCGGCGTCGGGGGCCTGATCGAGAATGCGCGACCCGAGCGCGCCGTCCTGCTCGGTGTCGACTCGGTCAAGCACAAGGTTCATGTCGAGCAGAACCTCCGCCGTGGCGATTTCACCGTGTCGGTGGAGGGCGAGCGCAACGCCACCTATGACACGCCGCCCGCCTGGGTCCGACGCACCGGGGACGGCGCCGAGATTGATCTTGGCGACGGCTTTTCGGCGGTTATCACGGGACCCACCGTGGCTCTTACGGTCCCGGACTACGGCACGATCACAGCGACCGCGCATCGGGCCGGTATTGAGACCCAGCTGCCTGACGGGACCATTGTCAACGCGCTGATCGACGGCCGCCCGACCACGAGCCTCACCGACGGCACCGTTATCTTCAAGCGCGACGACGGGATATTCGAGACGATCACGCCCCAGGGTGAGAGCATCGTGCACCCCGAGGGGATCCGCCTCGAAGAGATGTTGCCCGCAGATCTCGCCCCCGACTGGGCCAGCGTCCGTGAGGTGAAGTTCGACGCCCGACCCTTGATCTCCAAACGCGTGCAGATCACCCGCTCAAAGATAGAGGTGCACCGCTATTTCTGGGGCTGGGAGAATTTTTGGTTCCCGTTCGACAGCGAGCTCAACACCCTGAGCTTTTGGGAGCTGGTGGGCTATGCAATCGACACACCCCCAGCCGACCCCTCGGAGGCGCCGCAGCAGACGCAAGGCGGGTTGCGCACCGGGCTCGGACCTTCGGCCACGGGCAGCGGCGAGACGTCGGGCGACGGCCGGCTGCACCCGACGATGTCGAATTTCGCATACATCTTTAACACCTTCTGGACCAATCCTGAATGGCAACACGGGCATGTCTTCGTCGCACTGCTCGAGACCATCATGATGGCAGTCCTGGGAACGATCACCGCAGTCCTCCTCGGCTTGCCGCTCGCCTTCATCGCCGCTGCAAACTTTACGCCCTCGATGGTCGCGCGGTTCTTCGTGCGACGGCTGTTCGACTTCGTTCGCGGGATCGACAATCTGATCTGGTCGCTCATCTTCATCCGCGCCTTCGGTCTGGGACCGCTCACCGGAGCCCTGGCCATTGCGATCACCGATATGGGCACACTCGGCAAGCTTTTCTCCGAAGCGCTTGAAAACGTTGACAACAAACAGATCGAGGGCGTGCGCGCCACCGGGGCGAACCAGCTCCAAAGATACCGCTACGGGGTGATCCCGCAGATCCTCCCGGTCTTCATCTCTCAGACGCTGTATTATCTGGAATCGAACACCCGCTCCGCGACGGTCATCGGCGCGCTCGGCGCAGGCGGCATCGGGCTTGTGCTGGTCGAGACCATGCGCACCGCCCGCGATTGGGAGAACACGCTCTACATCATTTCGCTCACGATCATCGTCGTGGTGATGATGGACCAGCTCTCCGGCTGGCTCCGCCGGCGCCTTATCCAGGGCAGCTGAGCCAAGGTGGCGCGGTTCGGGATCGAGCCGGAAGTTCAGCAGGGCTGTTCGGTCGAAAACAGCACACTCGGTCCCTATACCCAACTTTGTGAGGGAACGCGGCTGCTGAACTCCAGCTTCGGCGCTTATTCGTATGCTGAGCGTTTCTGCGATATCGCGAATGCAGAGGTGGGCAGGTTCGTCAACATTGCGAGCTTTGTCCGGATCGGGGCGACGGACCATCCGATGCACCTCGCCTGCCAGCACCATATGCTCTACCGCTCGGCCAGCTATTGGGATGACGCAGCGGACGACGCTGAGTTTTTCGAGGCGCGCGCGGCGCGACGTACGGTGATCGGCCATGATGTCTGGATCGGCCATATGGCGATGATCAAGCCGGCGGTGACCATCGGCCATGGGGCGGTTGTCGCGATGGGCTCGGTGGTGACGAAGGATGTCCCACCCTATCGCATCGTCGGCGGCAATCCGGCCCGCCCGATCCGCGACCGCCACACGCCAGAAATCGCCGAGCGCCTAATCGCCCTTGCCTGGTGGGAATGGGACCACAACCGCCTGCGCAGGGCCCTCGACGACCTCCGGCGGCTACCAGCGGCGGAGTTTCTCGCCCGCCATGAGCCGTCGAGCAATTGACACTGCCGCGCTGTCCGTCGAGCCCAGCCGCCTCGGTCGCGTTCCTCTCCTTGATCGGTCGAAACCGCGGCCCGGTCTTGCTAAATGCTGGTCTTGCGCCTTTCCCGGGTCCCCCGGCGGCGTGCGCCACGGACCCCGCGCACCCTCAGCCGCCGTCAGCTCGAAGCTCGCCCATGAGCCGCGGCAGCGCCTCCTCCGTGGCCGCGCGCAGCTCTGTGAGCCCGACCACCGACCCGCCCATGCGGATCTGCGCGCCCCCCATCTCGCCGATGCGCCGCGCCGGGACCCCGGCGATGCGCGCCGCATCAAGGATGCCCGGAACCATGCCCTCCGCCGTCGCGACGACATAGCACCCCTGATCCTCACCGAAGAACCATGCCGCGGCCGAGAGGTCCTCCCGCGGATCGAGCGCGACCCCTTGCCCGCTCGCCAGCGCCATTTCCGCAGCTGCGACCGCGAGCCCGCCATCGGAGAGGTCGTGCGCCGCGGTGATCAGGCCCTCAGCCTTTAGCTGCCGAACCAACTCGCCCGCCCGGCGCTCGGCCGCGAGATCGACGGGCGGTGGCGCGCCATCGTCGCGGCCCCAGAACTCATAAAGAAGCGCCGACTGCCCCAGATGGCCGATCACCGAGCCCAGCAACACGAGTGCATCCCCTGCCGCTGGGGCCATCGGGATCACTGCATCGAGAGTGGGCAGAAGCCCGACCGCACCGATCGTCGGCGTGGGTAAGATCGCACGCCCTTCGGTTTCATTGTAGAGCGAGACGTTTCCCGAGACGACCGGCATGTCGAGTACGGCGCAGGCCTCGCCGATGCCACGGATGCACCCCACAAGCTGGCCCATGATCTCAGGGCGCTCCGGGTTGCCGAAATTGAGATTGTCCGTCACGGCGAGCGGCCGTGCACCGGTCGCCGAGAGGTTGCGATAAGCCTCGGCCACCGCCTGCCGCCCGCCCATCACCGGGTCCGCCTTGCAATAGCGCGGCGTCACATCGGCTGTGAGGGCAAGCGCCTTCTGCGTCCCATGCACCCGGACGACCGCGGCGTCGGAGCCGGGCCGGACCACCGTGTCGGCCATGACCATATGGTCGTATTGCTCCCAAACCCACGCCCGAGAGCAGAGATTGGGGCTGGACATCAGGCGCATCAACGCCTCGGCCGGGTCGATCTCGGGCACCTCGCCCAACGGCGCGGGCGCCGGGGTCTCGACCCAGGGCCGGTCATAAAGCGGCGCCGCGCCGGACAGCGCCTTCAACGGCAACTCGGCCTTTACCGCGCCCGCGTGCTGGACGACGAACCGATCCTGTGGGGTTGTATGTCCCACAACAGCGAAATCGAGGTCCCATTTCTCGAAGATCGCACGCGCCGCAGCCTCCTTCTCGGGCCGCAACACCATCAGCATCCGCTCCTGGCTCTCCGAGAGCATCATCTCATAGGCGGACATCGCCGTCTCGCGGCAGGGCACGGCGTCGAGCTCGAGCGTGACCCCGAGGCCGCCCTTGTCGCCCATCTCCACGGCAGAGCAGGTGAGCCCGGCAGCTCCCATATCCTGGATCGAGATCACGGCGCCCGTCGCCATCAACTCCAGGCAGGCCTCGAGCAGGCACTTCTCCTTGAAGGGGTCTCCAACCTGTACCGTGGGGCGCTTTTCCTCAGTGTCCGCGCCGAACTCGGCCGAAGCCATGGTCGCACCGCCCACACCGTCGCGGCCGGTTTTGGCACCGAGATAAACCACAGGCATGCCGACGCCGGAGGCAGCGGAGTAGAAGATCTTATCCGCATCGGCGATCCCGACCGCCATGGCGTTCACCAAGCAGTTGCCGTTATAGGCCGGGTGGAACCGCAGCTCACCGCCCACGGTCGGCACGCCGAAGGCGTTGCCGTAGCCGCCGATCCCGGCCACCACCCCCGACAGGAGCCGCCGGGTCCGCGGATTGTCCGGTGCGCCGAAGGACAGGGCGTTCAGACAGGCCACGGGGCGCGCGCCCATCGTGAAGACATCGCGCAGGATCCCGCCAACCCCGGTCGCAGCGCCCTGATAGGGCTCGATGAAGGACGGGTGATTGTGGCTTTCCATCTTGAAGACCACCGCCTGACCATCGCCGATATCCACGACGCCGGCGTTCTCCCCGGGGCCGCAGATCACCTGGGGGCCGGTCGTTGGCAGGGTCCTCAGATGGATCTTCGATGATTTGTAGGAGCAGTGCTCGTTCGACATCGCCGGGACGATGCCGAGCTCCGTGTAGCTCGGCGTGCGCCCCAACAGCGCGAGCAGCCGCGCATACTCGTCGGGCTTGAGGCCGTGCTCGGCGGCGAGCTCTTGCGTCACCTGAGGCTCGGGGCGGGCTGTGGTCTCGGCGGTCATGGGAGGCTCCCTGTCTTCGAGCGCCTTTTCCATCGCCCGTTTGGCAGCCGGGATCAAGCGGACCTGCACCGTCCCCTGCCCCATTGCGCCGCAGATATCCCCCCGGCGTGGCCCAACCGTCAGTGCGGATGCTTGGCCTTGAGGTTGCGCTTGACGTTGCCGGGTTTGAATGGCGCCTGCGACTTCGCCCAACCGATCCAGCTCTTGTTGTCCGAGAGGATTGTCTTGCCCTCCGCAATCAGCTCAGCGTTTTTCGCGCCGAGCTTGATGTATTTGCGGTGTACGTCGCCGGCGATACCGCCGAATTGCGACAGATCCTGCGAGAGCGCAAACATGCTGGCCTGCGGAGCGGTGCCGACGATGCTGGGGATCCGGCAGGCGTCCAAACACGCCTTCTCCACGACGTGGGCATAGTCCCGCAGCGCCTTCGCCTGTGCCGCCCGGTGCGCAATGTCCCCGCTGCGTGCTTCAAGCCCGATAATTGTTGCTTTCAGCGCCCCTTCCCACGCCACGAGCAGCACCTTATAAGTCGTCACTGCGGCTTTGGTTTTTGGGCTATCTTCGCCATATTTGTCAATCGAATGAAGAATTCCGAGGAATGATTGCATGGTTCCCATATCGGGCCACTTCATTTCGCCCTTAAGAGCTGCATCGATTTCTGCATCCGCTTTGCGGATTTTTGCCGTCGCCTTGGTCATCGTGCTGTTACTAATCGGCTTAAGCTCATCCCAGCTCTGCTTGCCCTTCTTGACCGTATCTATTTTTTGAGCATAGTCCGCGATGTCTTTACATTGCTTTCCAGCGTCTACGATGCTTTTCACCTTGAACAACGCATCAACGGCCTGCATCCAGTTCATCGAGACCTCCCTAGCTTGGCCCCACAATGGGATCGCTTCCCGATTAGTGCAATAGGTGGGATAGGGTCGCCGCAGTTTCACGACTTGAAAATGGAAAATCGGCGCCGCATCGGCCAGGGTAGTCGCGATGCCGCAGGTGGTCGCCCCTCCCGGCAAGCCGCGGTTATGGGGCGTACGCGGCAGCCCGCCTGGGCCCTCCCAGCGCGCCAGATACCGTCCTGCACGGGCCGATCAACAGGCGGGCTCTGCCCCCTCGAGCACCCGCGACAGCGCGCCAGCCATTCGCTCGGCCCGGTCAGGATCGGCAAGCGCCGGACCCGACAGCGTTACCTCGGTCTCGAGCGGTCCGCGCCCGGCGAAAGCGACGCGCAGCAGATCCCCGTTACCACCGACCGCCGTGATCTCTCCACTGCGGCGATCGACCAAAAGGATCTCGGCGCCCAATTCGTCATCGAGCCAGCAGCTCGCAGCGAGCCGCTCCACGCGGTCCCGGGCGATCGACCCCGGCGCCTTGAGCAGGACGCCGATGGTCGTGTCGGATGGCGCTTGGGCTTTTGGCGCTTGGATCTCTGGTCCGGGCTGCGGCGCGACCGCTGCCGCGGCCTCGGGCGGAGCCTGCTCTGGGGGCGGCTGCTGAGCGCAAGCGGCGAGCGCCAACGGCACCGCAACCCAGCCTGCGCAGCGGTCAGACATCAGCGAGGCTCTCGACAAGACCGGCGAAAAGTAGGGCGCCGTCGGCCCCACCGAGGGCCGGATCGGCGAGGCGCTCGGGATGCGGCATCAAGCCGAGCACCCGGCGGTTCTCCGACAGCACGCCGGCGATGCCAGAGACCGAGCCATTGGGATTGGCCTCGGGGCGCACGACGCCATCCGAGCCCGCATAACGAAAGGCGACGCGACCTTCGGCCTCGAGCCGCGCGCGCGTTGCCTCATCCGCCACGAAGGCCCCGTCGTGATGGGCGATGGGGAACCGCACAACCCGTTGGTCACCGAAACCTCTCGTGAACGGGCTGTCGGCAGTTTCGACCCGCAGATGGACGTCCCGGCAAGCGAATTTGAGCCGCGCATTGCGCATCAGCGCCCCTGGCAGAAGCCCCGCCTCGATCAGCACTTGCCAGCCATTGCAGACCCCGAGCACCAGGCCGCCGCGCGCCGCATGCGCGCCGACCGCCGCCATGATGGGCGCCCGCGCCGCGATGGCCCCGCAGCGCAGGTAATCGCCAAAGGAGAAGCCACCCGGGATCGCGACCAGATCGGTGCCCTCCGGTAACTGGATCTCCTTGTGCCAGACCATCGCGGGCCGGCGCGCGGACGCGGAAGCGAGCGCGACCGCCATGTCGCGGTCGCAGTTCGAGCCCGGGAATACGATAACCGCAGCGCGCATCGGACAGCTCCCTGTTGCCTGCGCCTCTCTCCTAACGTCGGAGCGCAGGCCCTGTCGAGCATCAGACCCAACGCCCGGCGGACGGGTCAGGTCCCGGAAACGACGCGGTAGGTCTCGATCACCGTGTTGGCCAAGAGCGCTTCGCACATCTCTCGCACCTGCGCCTCGGCCCGGTCCGGATCTTCCTCGACAAGATCCAGTTCGATCAGCTTGCCCTGGCGCACCTCACGCACGCCGTCGAAGCCGAGTGCGCCCAGCGCCTGGGTGATCGCAGCCCCCTGCGGGTCGAGCACGCCGGGCTTCAGCGTTACGTAAACCCTGAGCTTCATCCCACTCCCCTTCCTGTTATCGGGTGCTTAGCGGCCCGCCAGGGCACAGCGCAAGGACCCTCTCTCAGCGCGTGCCGAGGCCTGCACTCACCGGCGCGGGTGCGCGTCCGTAGCGCACCAACCCCGACAGGATCACCCAGAAGACCAGCGCGTTGAACAAGTGCCACAGCCAATGGGTGCCGATGGGCAGCCAAGGGCAAAGCGGGCCGTCGAGCGTGCGGAACACCAGGCTGATCGCGAAGATCCCGCCCGCCCGCATCATGACGCCCCCGGCCGGGTGCGCCCGCGCAAGATGCAGCCACAGCCCGGTCGCGAAAAGGGCGAGCAGGGCCGGATAGTAGGATTTGGAGTTGGCGAATTCGGCATAGGCGCCGAGCACCGCTTCGTTCAGGACCTGTCGCAAGCCCGCAGACATGACCACCATACCCGCAACGAACGCGACCGTCGCGAGCGCGGCCGTCCGCCACCGCAGCCCGACGAAACGGTTCATGACGATGGCGAAGGTACCGAAGATGAACATCATGATCGGGCCGGTATCGGCCAGCCCCGCCCAGGGCGTCGCATAGCTATGGAACAGGAACGAACCGATGCCGACCACGATCGCGTTGCCCGACAGCCACGCGACGGGCCAATTTGGCGCAGGCGCCGCCCAAGCCGCGGGCTGTGCCAGCAACCCGGCGGCGACGAAGACCACACTCAGCACGTAGACCGGAACCACGAGCGGAAGGTAGAGCGGCCCGGCCGAAATCGCCCAGAGCAGCCCGATGGTATGGGCGAAAAACGCGATGATGCCGGCCGCCATCAGGGTGCCAGCGAGCAACTGACGCCCCGTCCCAGCGGGACCCCGCTGCCCTTGCAGCCAAAGTGCGGCGATGCCCGCCAAGATGAAGGCGACGTTGGTAAGCGCGTTGAACGGCTCTGCCCAAAACGCCGCGCTCACCCTTTCGCAATAGATGTCGATCTCGCGCGCCAGATCCATGTCGGTCCTCCCAAGCGTCTCCGGGTGCTATTTGGGCCGCGTCTCACAGAGAGGCCATCCGGCAGGGGGCCGCATCGCGGTCGATCACGACAATGCGAGACGATGAGAGCCCGGCGATCGTTCGGTGTCGTTGATTTCGGCGCGTCTGGAGGCTAGGCACGCGAGGGGTCTGCGATCTTTTTGAGGTGGGGCGATGACGTCCGAGATGCGTGGCGACACTGGCAGCGTGGTCTTGCGCCCGTCAATGGCACTCGGCGGCGGGCAGCTGCTGATGATCCTGCACGTCCTCGCCGGGATGTTCTTTTTCGCCCACGGCCTGCAGTCGTTGATCGATGCCTGGCAGGTTCCGGAATACAGCCACGGGCCGATCATCCCGATGCTGTCGGCCTATATGTTTTTGCGGGAAATGAAATCCGTGCGCCCCGTCGCCGGCCCCATCACCGATCGCTGGCCCGGCGTGGTTATCGTGCTGGCCGCGCTTGGGATCGGTCTGTTGGGGCTGCTGGTGCGCATTCCGGATATCGTGACCTATGGCATGATCGTTTGGATATTCGGCACGATCCTGACGCTGTTTGGAGCGCGGCGCGGATGGTACTTTTGGCCCTCGGTGCTGCACCTTGTGTTCATGCTGCCGTTGCCGCAATTCATTTACTGGCCTGTGTCGATTTGGTTGCAGCTGGTGTCCTCGAAGATTGGGGTAGAGTTCATCCAGCTGATGGGCGTGCCTGTCTTCCTCTCGGGGAATGTCATCGATTTGGGCATATATCAGCTTCAGGTGGCAGAGGCATGCTCCGGCTTGCGCTACCTGTTTCCGGTCATGAGCTTCTCGTACGTGTTCGGCGTTCTCTATACCGGACCGTGGTGGCACAAAGTCGTACTGCTGCTCTCCGCTGCGCCCATTACCGTTCTGATGAACTCATTCAGGATCGGGGTCATCGGCGTGATGGTCGACAATTTCGGCATTTCTTACGCGGAAGGGTTTCTGCATCTGTTCGAGGGCTGGGTGATCTTCATTTCCTGCGTGCTGATCCTCTTCGGCATGGCGGCACTGATGCAACGGCTCCAGAAAAACCCCAAGCCGTTGCCGGACACGATAGACCTGAATTTCGACGGGCTGGGCGAGCAGCTGCGCCGCTTCACCGCCATTCCTGTGTCGCGCGGCCTTGTCCTGGCAGCGGCGTTGAGCACCGTGGCAGCGGTTGGCTGGGCGCTCGCGCCGGAGCGGGCTCGGGTGATCCCTGAGCGGGTCGCGTTGGCGGCGTTTCCGTCGGAGATTGGCGCGTGGCGGTCGATCGATCGTCGGATTGAGGATAACGTCCTGGAAACCCTGGCGGCTGATGACCTTCTTGCGCGAGCCTATGGCCGTTCGGGCGGACCTGGGGTCGATCTGCTCGTCGTGTACTACGACAAGCTGACCGAAGGCAGTGGTATCCACTCGCCCGAGGTCTGCATCCCCGCCGGAGGCTGGGAGGTGAGCGCGTGGCGACCCGACCGTGTCCCTCTGGGCGGACCTGACGACGCAGTTATCGAGGTCAACCGGGCGATCATTTCAAGCGGGCGAGACCGCAGCCTAGTCTATTATTGGTTCGACCTGCATGGCCGCAATGTGACCAGTGATTATGCCGCCAAATTCTATACGGTGTATGACAGCCTCACGAAGGGTCGGACCGACGGCGCGCTCGTGCGGCTTATCACCCCGATCCAGCGTGGAGAGACGGAGGCCCAGGCGGCCGAGCGTCTGAAGGAAATGATGCAGCTTGCGGTTCCCCAGCTGAGACCGCATCTGCCCGATTGAGCGGGTCCCGTTGCTGAGAATACGCCGTTTGTTCCTAGTTGTTCCTTGCCGAACATCCTCGCTGTTGCTACGACACGTCGCGCGGACCAAACGGCTATGCCGCGCCGCACAGAGCGCTTTTCCCGGGAAAGGCTTTGAGCTATAGGGTGTTGCGGTGAGGGCGCGCGGTTGTTCGATGGCCCTGCTCTGCCGTCGCCGGCCCATAACCTGCCGCGAAACCTGGTGGATCTCTTGAGCGAAGGAAGGAACCGGATGGCTGATTGGGGGGGCGCTACCGCCACAAACCGGGCTTGGGCGACGCTTTGCACGAGAGCTTTCCGGTCGACCCATCCGCTCATCCTCGCCCTGGTGCTGGTCATCGGCCTCACCGGCTGCGACAGCGTCGAGGAACGCGCCCAACAGCACTATGAAAACGGCTTGGAGCTTCTCGAAGAGGGCGAAGCTGTCAAGGCGAGCCTCGAGTTTCGGAACGCCCTGCAGTTGAACGACTCCCATCCTGGAGCGAATTTCGAACTCGGCAAAATTTACGAGAAGCAGAAGAATTTTACTGCCGCGGCGTTCCAGTATCGTCGCTCTATCGAGCTCGATGCCACCCAACTCGGCGCCCATTTGAGGCTGGCTCAGATCATGATCGCGTTCAACCAGGTTGATGAAGCGGTCAAGTCGATGGTCGTGGCGGGACAACTCGCGCCCGACGATGTGGAAGTTCTGACCCTGGAAGCTGTGTTGGCCGCCAGGCTTGGGGACTTAGAGCGGGCCGAGCAGACTGCCGAGCGCGCACTGGAGATCGATCGCAACCATGGCGACGCCTGGATCGTTCTCAGTTCGGTGGCTCAGCGCCAAGGCAACGAGGCAGTGGCACTCGCCCGCATTGAGGAGGCCACACGCCGCGATACCAACAACCCGCGCGTTATCCTCTACCGGATCAGTTTCCTCACTGCGGTCGGCCGGGCCGAAGAGGTCGAGGGCGATTTGCGCCGGCTGATCGAACTGGACCCGACGGAGATCGCCTATTGGGACGGACTTGCCCGCTGGCAGTTGGAGCATGAGCGCTTCGACGAGATCAAAGAAACCTTACGGAAAATCTCCGATCTCGCGCCCAACGACATCGACCGCCAGCTCGACATCGTCCGCCTCGTGGCGTCCACCCAAGGCCGCGAGGCGGCTATTGCCGAGCTTGAGCGCTTGATCGCACTTCGCCGGGAGAGCGATGCGATCGGCGATCTGGAAATGGCGATGGTCGATATTCTCGTGGAAACCGACGATCTGGAGGCGGCGGAGCGACGCCTGCGGCGGATCTTGGTCGAGATATCCGAGGATCGGGGAGTCATCGCTCGCGCGCGGTCGGTGCTCGCCCGCCTTCACCTTGCCCGTCAGGAACTGGGCGAAGCCCGTGCCGTGATCGGCCAGATCCTTGAGCGCGAACCGAACGATCCCGAAGCGCTCACACTGAGGGGGCGCATCCTCATCGCCGACGAACGGTACGAGGAAGCGATCAGAGACCTGCGCGCCGCCGATGCCGAGCGGCCGGAGAATGTGGAAACGCTGCGCCTGCTCGCCTTGGCCCATGAGCGCAACGGTAATCGCGACCTCGCGGGCGAGCGGCTTGCGGCCGCGGTTGCGGCGTCCGAGCAGGATCCTGAGACCGTTCTCGCCTATGTCCGGCATTTGCTCCGCGACGCGCGGGTTGCCGCTGCCGAGAACCTTCTCGTCGGCGCGTTGGCCGTCAACCGTGGCGATCTTCGGCTGACCGAAGCGCTGGCGCGTGTGCATCTGCGTCAGGGTGAATTCGGCCGGGTTGAGGCCACGGCACAGCGGCTCCAGCGCGATGACGCGAGCCGGGAGATGGGCGACCGACTGCTTGCCGCTGCTTTTGCCGCGCAGCGCCGCTACGACGACACCATTACGGTGCTGGAGTCGACCGCCGCCGCATCCGACAATCCAAGCGCGTATCTTTCCGCCCTTGTTGCCACCCATTTGCGCAACCGGGATCTAGAGGCGGCCCGAGAGGTGATCTCCGCGGCCCTTGCCGAGAACGAGAACGACTCAAACGCGGTGCGGCTGCAGGCAACGCTGGCACTTGTGGAGAACCAGCCGGAGATCGCCGGAAACCTGTTCCGCGACGCCGTTCGGATCGCGCCGGAACTGCCGATCAACCATCTCGCCCTATTCCGCTACCACCTAGCCCGCGGCGAGACCGAAGTGGCCGAGGCTGCGTTGCGGGCGGGCCTCAGCGCGACCGACAGCGACCAAATCCGGCTCAATCTCGCGATGCTCTACGAGACCAACGGCCGGATCCCCGAGGCAATCGCGGAATACGAGCAGCTCTACGAGCGGCAGCCCGGGTCCGAGATCGTCGCGAACAATCTCGCGAGCCTGATTACGGACAGCGACCCCACACCTGAAGATGTCGAGCGCGCCTACACGATCGCGCGGCGGCTGCGGAATTCGGAGGTTCCGCATTTCCGGGATACCTATGGCTGGCTCCTTCACCTGCGTGGCAGCCATGCCGAAGCCCTGGGCGAGATCGAGCAAGCCGCCGCGGCTCTCCCCAATAATGCCATCGTTCACTATCACCTTGGGGTCGTCCTGGCAGAGCTGGACCGGACCGACGAGGCACGGACGGCGCTCTCCCGGGCGATCGAGCTTGCCAAAGACCGCCCAGTGCCCCAGATCGCAGGTGCCCAAGCGTTGCTCGACAGCCTTGGAGCCCCCGGCGCAACCCCGGCCGACCTGCCGGCAGGCGCGGAGTAAGTCGGCCGAGGCCGGCAGCGAGGATCCGCGGATGTATGAAGCGTTTTACAAGCTCGCTCACCGCCCTTTTTTGATGACCGCGGACCCGGAGTTTATTTACTGGTCTCATACCCATTCGCTCGCCTTCACCATGCTGCGCTATGGCGTGACCGGACGGGCGCCGCTCACCGTGATCACCGGCGAGATCGGATCGGGCAAGACAACATTGCTCCGGCACCTGATGAACGAACTGACGGAGGACATCGTCGTCGGCCTCGTATCGAACATGCAGGAAGGCCGCGGTGATCTCCTCCATTGGGTCATGATGTCGTTCGACCAGCCATTCGACGACGAAAACTACGTGAAGACATTTCAGCGCTTCCAAGATTTCCTGGTCGAAAACTATGCCAATGGGATGCGGTCGATCTTGATCATCGACGAAGCGCAAAACATGTCGCCGTCGAGCCTCGAAGCACTGCGCATGCTGTCGAACATCAACGCCGACAAGGACGAGCTTTTGCAAATCATTTTGGTCGGTCAACCGCAGCTGCGGGAAATCCTGCGCCGGCCTGAACTGGTCCAAGTGGTTCAGCGGATCGGCGCCGATTTCCACATCGATGCGCTCAATGTCGACGAGGTTCATGATTACATCCAGCACCGGCTGCAAGTGGCGCAGGCGAGTTGGCAGATCTTCCCAAGGCGCACCTGCGAGTTGATCCACGAGGCGACCGGAGGGATTCCACGGCTGGTGAATTCCTTGTGCGATCTCTGTCTCGTTTACGGATTTTCCGACGATGAGAAGACGATCACGGAGGAAGTGCTGCGGGATTTCCTGACGGGCGTTGAGAAACACGGTATCTTCGGCAAGTTCAAGCCGCTCGATCGCTCGCCGGTGCTGGTACGCCAATCCAACTAAGGCAGCGTGTCGCAGCAGATCGTTTCTGTTCGGTTCGGCAAAGGAGGTCCACATGGACGGACGGTTCAAGATCAAAGAGATCATCCGCATGATCCGCCGCCGCGCGGCTATGATCGTAACCGTGGTGGTGGTGTTCAGCGGCGTTGCGGCCCTGCTCGCCTATTTCATTCCGCCAACCTATGTTGCAAGCGCGAAAATCCTGATCGAGAGCCAGCAGATACCGTCCCAGCTGGCCACAAGTACCGTGACGACCCCGGTCAACCAAAGGCTTGAGGCGATCGAGCACCGCTTGATGACCCGCGCAAATCTCTTGTCGCTGATCGACCGGCTCGACCTTTATGCGGAGCGCGCGGATCTCAGCAAAACCGGTAAGATCGCGCTTATCCGCAATGGCACCGAATTCGAGAGGATCACGATCCAGGGTTCCCGCCGTCGGGAAGAGACCATCGCCGCCTTCACGTTGAGCTATAGCGACACCGATGCCAAGCGCGCGGCCCGGATTGCCAACGAACTCGTCACCATGGTCCTCGAGCAGAACCTCCAGGCGCGCTCCTCCCAGGCCTCGGACACCGTGGACTTCTTCTCTGAGGAGGTCGCAACATTGGAGCGGGATCTTGCGCGCATTGAGGCCGATCTCGCCGGCTTCCGGCTGGAGAACGAGCTGGCGATGCCGGAAACGCTCGAATATCGGCGCCAGGAGCTCGATCGGATCCGCGAGCAACGCTTCGAGCGACGCGAGCAGATGTTCCGCCTTGAGGAAGAGCGGAACATGCTGGCCAACGCGCTTGAGACCGGTCGGTTCGCCGAGGCGGTCGGCGACGTGCTCACCCAAGAGGAAAAGGACCTCAACGCCCTGCGGATCGAGCTGACCCGGGCGCAGAGCATCTATGCCGACAGCCATCCCCAAGTACGCGCGCTCAAGGCTCGGATCTCGGCGATGGAACGGACGCTCACGCGGGTAAACTCCGCCGGTTTGCCAGAGACGGAGAACGAACGGCTCACCCGGCTTGAGGCGGACATTCGGCGCAAACTGGATAACGTCGAGGCTGAGATTGCGTTTCTTAAGGATCGCGAAGAGTCAGACGACGATCGGGAACGGCAACTGATTTCCTCGATCGAGCGCACCCCACAAGTTGCGATGGAGTTGGGCGCGCTGGAGCGGCGTCGGGACGATCTGCGCTTCCGGCACGAACAAGCGGTGCGCAAACAGTCCTTTGCAGAAACCGGCGAGCGGTTGGAGGTTAATCGGCAGGCAGAGCGGTTCGAGGTGATCGAGCAGGCGCAGGTGCCCTCGAGCCCGGTGGCCCCGAACCGTCCGGTCATCGCGATCGGCGGCTTCGCGGGCGGACTTGGCTTGTCGGTGTCGCTGGCAATCCTGCTCGGTATGATGAACACCTCAATCCGGACTGTCGGCGATATGGAGCGGACACTTGAGCTTCGACCATTGATGACAGTTCCCTATATTATCACGCAGAAAGAGCGCCGTCGCGCGCGGCGTGAGATCTACCTGTTGAGCACTCTAATATTGGTCATCATCCCAATATCCCTGTTCGCAGTCGATCAGTACTATATGCCTCTGGGGCTGTTGATCGACAATTTCGCCGAACGGACCCAATTGCGTGAAGTGCTGACCCGGATCGCCGCGGCTTTCGCGGGCTGATCACAGGCGAAGGGAGAACGCGCGCATGGTCGAACGGCTAAAGATCGCCATTGCCAAGGCACGCGAGCGCCGCGGCGGACAGCAGGCAGCTGGGCGGATCGCCTCGCCGAAGGCACAAACGAGCGACTCGGCCGTCGAAGCCGCTTGGGCGCAATTGCCTGAACTCGTCGTCGATCCAGTGATTTTGGAGAGTGAGCGCGTTGTGACGCGGCAGAAATCGGACGCCGCGCATATCGCGTTTGATATGAAGCGCACCAGGCTCTCCAAACTCGCGCTGGAGCAGGCCTGGACCCAGATCGGCATTACCTCGCCGACCAAGGGCTGCGGGAAGACGGTGATCGCCGCAAATCTCGCCTTCAGCTTCGCCCGCCACCCCGAAAACCGGACAATCCTGGTCGACATGGATCTACGCTCGCCCCGGCTTTCGAAATGCCTGGGCGTTCAAGAGCGGCGTGCCATCAACTGGATGCTGAGCGGGGCAACCGCGCCGGAACAATACCTCCAGCGCATCGGTGAGCGGTTTGCGCTGGCGCTCAACGCCCAGCGGGTGCGCGATGCCTCGGAGGTCATTCAAAACGCGGCCACGAGCCAATCGCTGGCCAGGATGAACGAGGTCTACCGGCCGGATATCGTGATCTACGATCTGCCGCCAATGCTGGTGGGCGACGACGCTATCGCGTTTCTGCGCAATCTCGACGCCGCACTTCTTGTTATCGCTGCCGGTGAAACCAAACCCTATGAGGTCGAGGAGTGCGAGGCACTCATCGCTGACGAGACCAACTTCCTCGGCGTTCTGCTGAACAAGGTCGAGCGTGGCGCTGGCTCCGACTACTACTACGGGTACGGGTACGGGTATGGCAGCGGCCAGGACTGAAGCGACGACTGAGACGGCTCGCGATTCATAAAAAGCTAGACGAGCGATTTGTTTTCATGTAGCCAAGATTGTGTTAAGGGCAGGTGGCTGGATCCTAGGGATTGGTGGCTATGCTTCGGAGTATCTTGCTCACGTTTGCGCTGTTTTTGGCGGCATCGATCTCTCTTCTGGGGCAAGCCGCCCCAGCTGAGGAACAGGATGCGCTTCCTGAGATTTATCTCTTGGCACCGGGCGATGTGCTAGATGTGTCCGTGTTGGAGGACAGTTCGCTCAACCGCCAGGTGCTGGTTCGCCCGGACGGCAAGGTCTCTTTCCCCCTCGCCGGCACCCTCGATGCAGCCGGCAAGAGCCCCGAGGAACTCGGCGTAGAACTGCGTCGGGCGCTATCTAAGGACTTTCTCGAGGCACCGACGATCACAGTATCGCTGGTGAACTTGCGCGACGAGCAGATCGAGCCGGACGATATCGTGGTCTTTTACGTGCTCGGCGAGGTGGCGAGCCCTGGTCGGTTTGAGTCGCTGGAGCCGGTCGACATCCTGCAAGCCCTCGCGGTCGCCGGAGGCCCGGGTGTCTTCGCCGCCAAAAGCCGCATTCAGATCCGGCGGCGGGACGAGAACGGCGGGGAGACGGTCGCACTCTTCGATTACGAGCTGGTGGAAGAGGGCAACGGGGTCCAGCTCCAGGTGATCGGCGATGGCGATGTCGTCGTCGTTCCGGAGCGCGGCCTGTTCGAGTGACGGACGATAAGGGCATGCTTGGCGCCCGCTTCGTCGCGTTGACCTCTGTTCTGTGTCTTTGCACATGGCCTGCCCTGGCCGTCGATTGGGGGCTTTCTGGCACGGCGTCGCAACGCTTCAGTGCCAACTTCAACCCCAGGCTCGAAACCGATGGCGAAGGCGGTGCTTACGGTTCCAGCACAGTGGTACGGGCGCTCCTCAGCGCGGACACCAAGCGCGCCCGGTGGCGGCTGCGCAGCGAGGCGCGGCTGAGCGTCTTCGGGGGCCCGGCCAATGACGACGATCTCGACCGGCCAAGCCCGCGCCTCGACGGGGAGGTGCGCCTTGTCGGAAAGCGCTCCGTTCTGGGGGCCCGTTTCGGCTTCCGGCGCACCTCAACCAGCTTTCTCAACTTGAACCCCGGGATCTTCGATCCCCTCTTTGATGACGATGTCGACGAGATTGTCATCGACCCGGACGACCTCTTCGTCGAGGAGGACGCGACCGAGACGCGCCTCAACCTCGGCGGCAATTACAGCTTCCAAGTGACCAAGCTCGACCGCCTCAGTTTGGCCGTCAGCGGCGGCATCAGGCGCTTCTCCAACGATAACGACAGCCTCACGGACACATCCAGGTTTTCCGGGTCTGCCGTTTGGCAAAGGCAACTCAATGCCTCTAGCTTTGCGCTGCTTAATTTTGGCGCCGGCCGTTTTCTATCTGACAATGATCGAGAGACAGAGACGACGTCTTACAACACTGGTGTTGGCTACGGATTTTCACTGTCAAAGAGCTTCTCAGCACAAGTAGATCTCGGGGTCAGCTACAGCACGACCCGCGAGCAAGAACTGCAAGCTGATGGCAGCAGGGTCCCGCGCAATGACGTCAACGTCGCTTTTGCCGGTGGTGCCAGCGCCACCTACAGGCGAGATGAAGACACCCGCTTTTCGATTTTCGCCCGTCAGGAAGTGCGCCCTGACACGACCACCGGGGGCGCGCGCAACGTCTTCAGCTTGGGCGGGGCGGTTGATCAGCGTTTGACCGAAGCCACGCGCTTCAATCTGCGCGCCCGACACGCGGTCAGAGACGGCGACGACGGCGATCTGGAGCAGAGCTTCTCGCTTTCGCCCCAGCTCAGATACAACTTTGCCCCGGACTGGAGTGCGAGCTTGGGCTACACGCTCCGTCTCAATTCCGACGAGGATGGGCTCGGTATCGGCAATCGCGTGTTCGTCGGCGTGTCGCGCAATCTTCAGTTCCTCGATTGATTGACGCCGGGCCCGACGCAACCCTGGGCGGATAACCGGCCGCGCCCTATAACTTAAGCCCTAGTCAACTACGTTAAGCTGGTGACCAGTCTGCGAGGATTTCATTCTGATGGAGCGGCCCGTGGAGATGGACGCGGTAGAAACGCCCGAGACCCGGGGTTATGCGCGGTCGGCTGATCTCGTGCCAGACTTTGTGGCGCTGCTCGACGCTATGATGATCTTGGCTGCAGCCTTGATCCCCTTTTGGATGATAGTGCCGTATCATCAGGCTTTGCTTGAGCCTTATTTGTTCTGCATTGGTTTCGTCGTATTGGCGGCCATTGTGATGTTGGCAGAATCCGGCATGTACCGACTTGCGTCGATTACCCAACCGGTTGCAAAGTCGGATCTCATCATCGTTTCGATAATTTCCGCATTCCTATTTTTCCTAACAATTGCTTTTTCGCTTAAAGTTTCGGAACTTTATTCAAGGATATGGATTTATACCTTCGCGGGAGTGGCGATTTTCCTCACGATCGTCGGGCGGTTGGCGGTACGCGAAATCTTGATGCAATTCGAGGCCCGGCGGGTGGTCGGGCGCAATATCGTCGTGCTCGGCGAGGGGCAGGAAGCCGCCCGTTTTCTGCGGACTGTCGATCAGAAAGTGCCGGCCCTCACCGATATCATCGGCGTGTTCGCGGCCCGGGCGCCGACGGAGCGGACGGAGATAGCGGGCCGCGAGGTCCTCGGCGACTGTGGCGATCTCATCGCCTTCGCGCGGCGACATCGGGTGGATGCGGTGGTCATTACGATGCCGTTATCGGCGGACGGTCGCGTCGATGCCCTGATCGCGCAATTAAAGGAACTGCCGGTTCACATCTATATCGCAAGTCAACTTGCCGATTTCGAGCTGCGTTTTAAACCCGCCCTCGGCTTTCCCGATACACTGCCGCTGTTCGAGGTGGTTCAACGCCCAATCTCCGGTTGGAGTGCGCTGCTAAAAGCGGTCTTCGACTTTATTGTGGCAAGTGCGCTGATTGTTTTGCTGGCACCGTTGCTGATTTTGGTGGCCATCGCGATCAAGATCGACAGTCCAGGGCCGGTATTTTTTATGCAACCCCGATTGGGATTTAACAATCGGGTATTTCGGATATTCAAGTTTCGCTCAATGTACCACCGCGAGGTGCCGGAGCGATCGGTCACCCAGGCCTCTAAGGACGATCCGCGGGTGACGCGGGTTGGCCGGTTCATCCGCCGCACCTCGATCGACGAACTGCCGCAGTTGTTCAACGTTCTTAACGGGACCATGTCGCTCGTCGGCCCGCGCCCCCACGCGCTGAGCCACAACGAGGACTACGGCCGTAGGATCCGCCAATATTTCACTCGGCATAAGGTCAAACCGGGCATTACTGGTTGGGCGCAGGTAAACAATTTACGTGGCGAGACGGAGGTTCTGTCAAAAATGGAAGCGCGTGTCGAGCATGACATTTTTTATGCAGAAAATTGGTCATTGTTGTTCGATCTGCGGATCTTGCTGATGACAGTTGCGGTCGTGTTTTTCCAGAAAACGGCTTATTGAGCCCGCGACGTTAATCCATCGTCAAGCGAATGGCCGGAAACTGCGGTCATGGATCGGACATTACCAAGATTGTTGTTCGTCGCTTACGCTCTGGTTGCCGCCGGTGGCCTCGGCATGGCGCTGTTGGGCGCGGAGGCTTGGGTTGCGGCCCTGCTCGGCTGGGTCGGGGCGCCGCTCCTCGTGGTCGCGTTGGGATCATTGCCCGCGTTTCAGCGGACCGAGGCGGTCGGTTCGCCGGGGTTTAATTCACCTGCGGACGAGGCCGAGCTCGCGGCCTGGGATCACGACCTCGCGGAAGAAGAGGGGGCCGATGTATCGACCCAGCGGAATCTGCTCAGGTTAAGCCGCTAACTCGAAGGCTGCGGCGGGTGTTCTCATGCCGAGCGCCTGCCTGGTGCGGCCGGCGGTGGTTGTAGAGACCGGCGCTCGGCCATCGCACCCCATGGAGGTCCTGACCGACACAGCGACTGCGCTTGAGACTCTTGCGGTCTCCGCGCAACCGGTCAACGCATCAACTCAACGGGAAAATTCTGTTGCCGATTGGCCCTAATCGCGGGGGAAGGTCAATCGTCACGAAGCGGACCTGGGCGGGCGAGGTGCGCAACGTTTCACTTCTGGTCGCCATCGGTGTGAACGCGGAAG
>JBHJGY010000023.1:0-27636 GCA_050331335.1 Pikeienuella sp. | reverse complement strand
TGTTTTGAGCCGCGGCGGCCGGCTGCCGGGGGTGCTGGGGTTTTTCTGCGCAACCGGGGGGGGGGGGGGGGCGCCCCCCCGCCCGCCGCGGCGGCTGGCGCCGCCGGGCGCCCCGTATGTCGAGGGGGATGAGAGATGCCGACCTCGCAGGTGCCGGGCCGCATCGCCGCGCCTCTTGAAAAGGCGGCCACAGCCTTGCGCGTTCTTCTACGCAGCGAGGGCGGCGGGATGCTGCGGCTCGCGACTTGCCTCGGCGTCGCGCAGCGGATGGGCACCGCGGCACGGACCTTGCCTTCCAGGCACCAGCCAAGAAGCAAGAACGCGACCATGGACAGCGGCGCTGCGGCACCCTTTGGGAACCGGCGCGCACCGGCTGGACGCAAGGCCGGGAACCGCCGATGCCTCGGGCGCTGGGGCGGGGGGTCGGCGCTCGGCTGGGGCCGGGCCGCATCGCAGATCCCGGTGAGCTGGCTTTCGAGCCGTGGCGGGGCAGCCGCATGACCCCGACCCTGCCATGACCCCGCCCCCTGCCATGACCCCGCCGCTCGACGGCTTGCGGGTGGTCGAGCTCGCCCGGATCCTCGCGGGACCGTGGATCGGCCAGGTGCTCGCCGATCTCGGGGCGGATGTCGTCAAAGTCGAGGCCCCGCAAGGGGACGATACCCGCAGCTGGGGGCCGCCCTTCTACGAGCGGGACGGCTCCCGGGAAAGTGCGTATTTCGCCTGCGCCAACCGCGGCAAGCGCTCGATCGCCCTCGATTTCGGCGACGCGGCAGATCTTGCGACGGTCAGGGCGCTGATCGCGCGGGCCGATGTCGTCGTCGAGAACTTCAAAGTCGGGGGGCTCGTACGCTTTGGGCTCGATCCCGCGGCGCTGCGCGCCCGCCACCCGACGCTCGTCCTGTGCTCGGTGACCGGGTTCGGCCAGGAGGGCCCACGGGCTGCGGAAGCGGGCTACGACTTCCTCATTCAGGGCATGGGCGGGATCATGGACCTCACAGGCGAGGCCGACGGGCCGCCGCAGAAACCGGGCGTCGCCTATGCCGATATCTTTACCGGGCTTTACGGTGTGATCGCGATCCAGGCGGCGCTGGCCGAACGGGCACGCAGCGGGACCGGCCAACACATCGATCTGAGCCTGTTCGACACCCAGGCGGCGGTGTTGGCGAACCAGGCGTCGAGCTTTCTCACCGCCGGGGTGGTGCCGAGACGCCAGGGCAATGCCCACCCCTCGATCGTGCCTTATCAGGTGTTTCCTGTTGCGGACGGCGATTTGGTGATCGCGTGCGGCAATGATGGACAGTTTCGCAAGCTCTGTGCCGTGCTCGGGGTACCGGATTTGGCTGAGGATCCGCGCTACGCCACCAACCCTGCGCGCGTTGCCGAGCGGCAGGCGTTGGTTGAGCGGATTTCAGAGCTCACCCGCGGCTGGGCTCGGGCGGCGTTGATCTCAGCGCTTGCCGCCGACGGGGTTCCCTGTGGGCCGATCAATACGGTGGCCGAGGTCTTCGCCGATCCCCAGATTGCGGCGCGCGGCATGGTGGTGTGCCCCGGGGGCGTGCCGGGGGTGCGCAGTCCTCTGCGCTTCTCCGTTAGCCCTTTGCGCATCGATCGCCCCCCGCCGCGCCTCGACGAGCACCGGGCAGAGATCCTTGCCGAACTCGCTGAGGGCCTCTGATGCGCGTCGACGGCACCGTTACCGGCATCCGCTTCGCCCTCATGGCGGTGACGTTGTTCGCCTTCCAGGACGGTATCTCGAAGCATCTCGCCACCACCTATCCCGTGCCGTTTTTCGTGATGATCCGCTATTGGTTCTTCGCGATCTTCGTGTTGGTGCTGGCAAGCCGCGCCCCTGGCGGGATCGTGATGGCCGCGCGCACCGAGATGCCGGTGGTTCAGGTGGTTCGGGGTCTGCTGCTGGCCGCCCAGATCATCGTCATCGTCACCGCCTTCGACCTGATCGGCCTTGCGGCGACCCAGGCGATTTTCGCGCTGCACCCGCTCCTGGCGACGCTGCTGGTGATCCCTGTTCTCGGCGAGCAGGTCGGCTGGCGGCGGCTCGCGGCGGTCGGCATGGGCTTCATCGGGGTTCTTGTGATCATCCGCCCGGGGATGGACGTCTTCGATCCCTCGGCACTCGTGGCGCTGGCGGCAGCGGTCATGTTTGCGGTCTATGGGGTGCTGACGCGGCTGGCCAACACCGCAGACGGCTCTTCGGGCCCGTCCTTCTTCTACACCGGCATTGCCGGTGCGGTCGCGCTGACCTTCATCGGCCCGTTTTTCTGGACGCCGATGGCTTGGGCCGACATCGGCTGGCTCGGGCTTCTGTGCATCACGGGGATGTCCGGGCATTATTGTCTGATCCGTGCGCTCGATGCGACCGAGGCCGTAAAGATCCAGCCGCTGATCTACCTACAGATGGTGTTCGGCATCACCATTGGCTGGGCCATCTTCGGCGAAACGGTGGATCTGTGGGTGTTGGTGGGGGTCGCGATGATCATCGGCGCGGGGCTCTATGCAATCGCACGAGAGATGCGCGGCGCGGCTGCGGCCCGCGACCGCTCGCGTTCCGGCAAATGACAAGCTGCGTCGGCCTTGCTGCGCCGGCGGATGTCCGAGTGGAGAGGCGCGCGCAAATCTCATACGGTTGTAGTCGAACACCCGTGCATCTCGACAGCTGATTGACGCGGCCGCCATGGGAGATTTCACACCCCTGCATGACCGGGTGCTGGTTCAGCGCATCACGGACGACGCGGGCAAATCGGCCGATCTGATCCCGACTGGCGTTTTTGGCGTGACCGATGACAGCGGGTCCGGCGCGGCGGTGCCACATCCGTCCGCGCTCACCGGCGTCTGCGACAGCTGCGTCCTGCTTGTGCTGGATTGCGGCGGCTGAGCCGCGTGCGGCTCAACTGGCGTTGGCGCTCGGTTCGTGCAGTCTGCCGGCGACGGCGTTCCGGCCGGCAAGTTCTGGCACGACCCGGAGCTGGCCGCAGACAACCCCGCGCGCGTTGACGACCGGTGCCTCGGCGCTCTCCTTAAAGGCCGGATCAGACGGGTCCAACACCCCCAGCCGCGCAAGCAGCGCCGCCATCACGGCCGCCGCGGCCTTATCACCGCCATCGTCGATCTTCACGGCAACTCCGAGGCCCAGCTCAGGCAGGATCGCCGCAAAGCCGCCATCGGCGCCCGACTTCGTCGCCGTTCCGCCGCGGGTGATCGCCGTGAAGCGGGTGGCCCAACTTGCCCCGTAGCCGATGAGCACCGGGTGCGCCTTCATCGCCGCGACGAGCCGGCCCATCGCGGCCGCCCGAACGCCCGAGAACGCGGCTTCTGGTCGGGCATAGCGAGCCATCGCCGTCGCGAGGCCCTTAATGGTCACTGCGAAATTCGGCGCCGAGCAGCCGTCGATTGCAGGGCCGGCTGGCGCATCGCCGCTGGTCTCTGCCATCGCCTCGCGGACTGCGCGTTGCACCGGGTGATCGGGATCATGATACTCAGGCCCGCCGCCGAGATGTCGGGCGAGGGTCAAAAACCCGGTATGCTTACCGGAGCATTGGTGGTGGATCTGGCTTGGCGTCTGCCCGGTTTCGCGCATCTGGAGGCGAGCTGCGCCATCGAGCGGCGCGTGGGTGCCGCAGCGCAGCGCCGCCGCCCCGAGCCCCAGCCCGTCCAGCCAGGGCCCGATCAGTGTGCTGTGGGCCTCCGTGCCGCCATGCGAGGCACAGGCCAGCGCGAGGTGCCGCGCGTCGAGCCCAGCCGCATCTGCCGCCCCGCTCTCCACCAACGGCAGCGCTTGGATCATTTTGCAGGCCGAGCGCGGCAGATGGACACGCCCGACATCGCCCCAAGCCGCGACCAATTCCCCCTCGGCGGTGCAAATGGCGGCCGTGCCGCGATGGGCGCATTCGAGGATGTCGCCACGCCAGATCTCAACAAGTACCGGGTTGGCGGCGGGCTCAGCCGGGTCAGTCCCAGTCTCAGTCATCGGTCAGCTCCAAAGCGAATGTCGACCCGAGTTCCGACCGCAACCGCTGGAACGCAAGGCGCAAGCGCGACTTGACTGTTCCGAGGGGCAGACCCAGCGACTGGGCGATATCCGCATGGCTGCGGTCGGAGAAAAACGCAAGGCGGACAACTTCGCGTTGCTCTTCGGACAGCGCAGCCAGCGCCGCGCGGACCCGGGCGTCCCGCTCTGCGCCGGCGACTTCGCGTTCGGCCGCTGGGGTCGGCTCGGGGGAAAGCGCAGGGTCGTCCGGGTTGGGTAGGCTGCGGGCGTCACGCCGTGCGAGGTCGATCCGCTTGTTTCGGGCGATGGTGAAGATCCAAGTGGCCGCACTGGCCTTGCCGGGGTCGAACAGCGTCGCCCGTCGCCAGAGCAGGATCATAACTTCTTGCGCGGCTTCCTCGGCCGTACTCTCTGGCGCCCCGCCTTTGAGAAGAAAGGCTTTCACCCGGCCGGCATAGCGCGAGAACAGTTCCGCGAAGGCGACCTTGTCGCGCCCCGCGGCGACCGCACGGATCAGTGCCTCGTCCTGCGCCGACGACCAATGGCCGCGTCCGCCGTCTTGGCTCGGGGGCTCGTTCTGGCTCACGCCTTAGTGTCTTCCCTCTTGGCGCCAAGACGGCCCGGGTCCCGCGCGGCTGCGGACAGTCTGGGCCGAGACAGGCGGGTCGGGCCAGCGCGGGGTGGCCTTTTCCGTCAAACCTGCGGTATGGTTCCGCCGACTAACAGTGAGGCAAACGATCGCCCCCATCAAGGCCGGCCAAGAGCCTTTTGGGGCAGGTTTAATGAGGCGAGCATGACAAAGCTGTTGAGTGTGGTGGTTCTGGTGCTGACCGGGCTCGCCGCTGTGGCGGTTGCGCAGACCCAGGATCGGGTCGAGGTGCACACGGACTGGTCGGTTTTCGAGGCCCAACAGGGCGGGAACAAGGTCTGCTGGATCGTGTCCCGGCCGAAGAAATGGGTGGCGCTGCGGGGCGGCAATCAGGTCCAGGTCAACCGAGGCGATATCTATCTGATGGTGGCCGTACGCCCAGCGGACCAGGTCGCAAGCGAGGTGTCTTTCATCTCCGGCTACCCGTTTAGAGGCGGCTCCGAGGTCGAGGCGAAGGTGGGCTCGACGACGTTCAAAATGTTCACGAGCGGAGAGAACGCCTGGCTGCGCGGTCCGGCGGAGGACGAGAAGCTTGTCGCGGCGTTCCGTCGCGGTGCCGATGCGGTGATCGAAGGTGTGTCCGCCCGGGGAACAACCACGGTGGACACCTTCTCGCTGATCGGCTTCACAGCGGCGCTCAACAGCGCACAAAAGCGGTGTCAGTGACACCTGCGCCCGGGCGCGCGCGGGCGGCCAACCGGGGGTGGTGCTGATGGATGTCGAGTGGAGCCGTACCTTCGAGGGTAAGTGCGATCTCGCGCAAGTCATCGATGCGGCCATGGAGGCCGGTGCGCCGTCTGGCACGACCCTCCTGGTTTGGGAGTTCCGTCGGGCAAGCCTCAAGCGGGACGATATCACCTACCGTTTCACTGCGTCGGACCCGCGCGACGAGATCGAAGCGCTTTATGCGATGCCGATTGCGGATGCGCATCTGGTGATCGCTGTGTTTCCGCCGGAGACCCGGGAGGTCACCGCGACGATCCATCTCGGTTACGATGGTCGCGTGACGCGGCTGAGGGTCGAAAGCCCCTCGTTGCGGATCCTTGAGCGTATGCGCGCGGCAATCGGCTGACGCGACGTCTTGGGAGTTTGCTGTTGGTCCCGGACCGTTGACCGGCGCCGCGCCGGGTAGGGGTCGCGAGGCCGGCCGCGGCCAAAGCCAGCGTGAGGACCTTTCGCGAGCCCGGCGGCGGGGGTGGTGCGGTGATCGCGAGACCATTCTGTCTTCGTCCGCGGCTGCGACGCCACCACCGGACACCATGTGTCGGTTGCTTCGATCGACATTTCAGAATGCCGGTTGCTCACAGATCCTCCGACGGCGAGGACCGCGATCACCGCTCAATTCCGCGGGGTCCCGCGGGGTCTGCGGCCCGGTCTGGCTCATCCGCCCGTTTGGCGTCGGACCGTGACCGCCTAGGCTTTCGGCGCAGCTTGGGCCAGGGCGCTGAGTGCTTTCAGCCGATCGATGAAGTTCGCCCCCTCCCCATGGTTGAACCAACCCTGGTGCAGGGCACCCGGCCCGAGATAGGCCCAGACGCAACCGGGTTCGACCGCGCGGGCGCGTGCGCAAAACGCATAATCCTCCGACAAGACCTGCCCATTCGGCAGCAAGTTGCGCGCGAAGAAATTCCAAATCAAGCCGTCTTGGTCCGTGTCGACGTGACCGATATCGAGGGGTTTCTGCCGGCCGAGCCGGCCGTCGGCGATCATGGCCCGCAGCAACCGCAATTCGATCAAGGTGCAGCCGAAGCCGACGCCGTCGACCTGGGCCAGGCCCTTCTCCACCGTAAGGGTGCCATCTGGCAACTGCACGACATAAGGGCTCGCCAGCGCGCGGGCCGTCGCTTGGTCATGCCCGTCCATCCGAGCCTGGGCATAGGCTTCGAGATTGGTCCGACGCTTGGGATACACCACGCCTGCAACCGGCTTGCCGGCGGCGAGAAGCCGGGCGATCGGCTGACGCGGCACCAGCATGTCGTTGTCGATAAAGAGGATATGGCTCGTCTCAGGCCGCGCCAGCGCCATCGCCACGAGATGGTTGCGCGACTGCACCACCTCGACGAAGTCCACATGCCGGTAATAGTAGCGCCGGCCAGAGGCGGAGATCGCCGCTGCGGCCTCGACAACGGTTTCCACATGGCCGGTCGTCACGATGCCGTCGGCCGTGGGCACGGCGATCATCACGGCGTCCGGCAATGGCTCTTGAGCGGTGTCGGTCATTGCATGCGCTCCCTTTGACCGATCACAGCATGGCGGGTAGCACCCGGTCGGGTGGGCGGTGCCCATCTGCGAAGGTCTTGATATTCAGGATTACTTTCTCGCCCATCTCGAGCCGCCCCTCCTCCGTGGCCGACCCCATATGCGGCAGAAGCACCACATTGGAGAGCCCCAGCAACTCCGGGTTCACCGCCGGTTCCTGCTCGAACACGTCCAGTCCTGCGCCGGCAAGGGTTCCGCGCTTCAGCATCCGGACGAGGGCGTTCTCGTCGATGATCTCGCCGCGGGCCGTATTGACGATATAGGCGGTTGGTTTCATCAGCGCGAGCCGCCGTGCCGACAAGAGATGGTAAGTTGCCGGCGTATGGGGGCAGTTGATCGAGACGATGTCCATGCGTGCCAACATCTGATCGAGGCTTTCCCAATAAGTGGCCTCGAGCGATCCTTCGATCTCGGGATGGAGCCGCCGGCGGTTGTGGTAGTGAACCTGGAGCCCGAAGGCCCGCGCGCGTCGGGCTACGGCCTGGCCGATCCGTCCCATGCCGACGATCCCGAGCCGCTTGCCCCAGATCCTGTGACCGGTGATGGCAGTGGGCGACCACCCGGTCCAGCTGCCCTCCTGCATCATCTTCTCCCCTTCGGCCATGCGCCGGGGGATCGCGAGGATGAGCGCCATCGTCATATCGGCAGTGTCCTCAGTGAGGACGCCCGGCGTGTTGGACACGATGATGCCGCGGGTTCGTGCGGTCTCGACATCGATATGGTCAACCCCCGCCCCGTAATTCGCGATGAGCTTCAGGCGCGGCCCGGCACCGGCCAGCACCCCCTGGTCGATGCGGTCTGTGAGCGTTGGCACCAGCACCTCGCAGTCCTGCGCCGCGGCGACCAGGTCGGCCTGGCTCATTTGCCGATCCGAGGTGTTGAGCCGCACTTCGAATAGCTCGCGCATCCGCGTCTCGATCGGCTCTGGGAGCTTGCGGGTCACGACGACATGCGGGCGGTCACGGCTCATTACGCAAAGTCCTTTCTGCTGGCATCGGGCTCGTGATAATTTTCTGAGCGTCAGTCGGAAAGGGCAAAATGCCGACCACGGCGCGATCGGTGGCCAGATGGGGCATTGGCTCGGGTGGGGGAGCAGCATGCGGATCTTGACGGCTCTAGCGGTCATCTTGCTGGCGAGCGTCTTGCCGGCCGGCGGGGCAGACCTTGTCGCGGCCCAGGATCGCTCGACGGGGCCTGTGACCTATTTGCCGCTGCCGCGATATGTTTCGCTCAACGCGTCCCGGATCAATCTGCGCCGCGGACCCGGGCTCGATTACCGGGTGGATCTGGAATACCGGCGTAAGGGTTTGCCGGTGCGGGTGGTCGATGAATACGGCCAGTGGCGCCAGGTTGTGGACAGCGACGGCGACGAGGGGTGGATTTTCCACGCGCTGCTCTCGGGGCGGCGTACGGTGGTCGTAACGGCCCGAGGTGTGTTGTTGCGGCACCGGCCGGTCGGGCTCACAGAAGGTACCGATTGTGCCGACCTAGCCGGCCTGCCGGAAGGAGCCGCGGCCTGTGCCGAGCGGGGCGTGGTTGCGCGGCTCTCAGCCTGCGAGCGGTTCTGGTGTTTGATCGAGGCTGGGGGACATGACGGCTGGGTGCCGAAGTCGACGATCTGGGGCGTCGAGCCAGCGGAGGTCTTCGACGACTGAGGCATCGGGCCCCGCGCCCGCCTAGGCCGAGCCGGGACCTGGGAAAATCGTCAAGACAAAGTAGCAGTTGGCGCGAAACCAAACGCCGCCGACCCCGAGCCTGGCTGGCGCCCCTCCGAGAGCGGGCAGGCTTAGCCTTTCGTGCAGGATCTTCGGGGCGGGGCTTGGCGAGACGAGGGAGGCGGGATCCTCTGGAAGCGTCACCCGCGTGCCGAGAAGTGCCTCCAGATCGGTGGATTTCAGGCACTCCCTGCCGTTGCCGATCAGCGACAAGGCGCTGGCATTTGCAAAGCGGATCCGGCGGTCCGCATGCAGGAGCAGGCACGGGACAGGCAGGGCCTCGATCGTGCTGCGGAGGGGGTTTTCCGGCAGGTGCAGCACCGCGAAAGAGTTGACGAACCCGCTGTGATCGACCATCGGCACGATCAGCCGGCGCGAGAGTTGGACGAAGACGCTCGGATGTGGCTCGTGCTCACTGAGGGCCACCTGCCGCCGCTGCATGGCCGCGCGGTAGAGCGCGACGAGGAACCGGCCCACATGACCTCCGTGGTCGGACGCATAGCGCCCCCGCATATCCGCCCCGAAATGATCGGTGACGCTGCTGCCGTAATAGAGGTAGCGGAAGTCTCGACCGAACCCTTCGGCGGCAGCAACCACCAGCCATTCGGAATGGGGCATGTCTGCGGCCTTTAGGGCATCGGCGCGGGGCAACCCGGCATGGCTCGGCATGCTCCAACAATGACCGAGAAAATCCTCGAACATTTGGTTCGCGCGTTGGAACCGGTTCGGCGACCAGGCGAAATTCGGCGGCCTGGCCCGCTCCGACAAAAACAGCGCTGCGATCTCTTCGCTGCGGCCGCGAAAGAGGCTGGCGGCAAGGCTCTCGTCTTTCTCGGCGAGCTTACTCGCATCTGACGTCTGATCGGATGGGACATACGGCATTCAGACCACCCCGTTTGCCACAAACGTAGAGTGCCGCACGGCGACGCCCTGTAAAGCAGCAAAGCGTACCTCTTAGGCGGTGTATCGAGATAGCGTGGCGTGTGCGCTACGCTGACGGGCCTCGCTTCGAGCGCAGCCGGATCACCACGTCTATCTTGGCAATCTCCGCACCCTCCGGTGCGTCCGGCAAGGCTTCGAAACGCACGCTGTCCGGGGGGGCGTCGCTGACATAGCCGCCGTCTTCCCAAAAGAAGTGCGCGTGGTCCGTGGTGTCGGTATCGAAATGGCTGCGGGCGCCGTCCACCACGACCTCGACCAGGAGCCCGGCGTCGGTAAAGGAACGCAGCGTGTTGTAGACCGTAGCGAGCGCAACCGGGGTGCCCGCGCTCTGCGCCGCCTCGAACAGGCTTTCTGCGGTCACATGGCGATTGCGGCCATCGCCCATCAGCAGGCTCGCAAGGATCATGCGCTGTCGGGTCGGGCGCAGGCCAGCCCGCGCAAGCCAAGCGGCCGCGCGCGCGGAGCTTTCAATGCCAGCCGCGGCCGGTTGATCATGTTCAGGTGTCTTCTTCTCCGCCATGGCTTCAGTTTAGCAGCGGCGAGGCCTGCGGGGCCAGAGCAAAGCGCCGCGGTCATAGCGAGAGCCTCGACAGGCGGTCGTCCCACAGGCGGGCCGGTGATGGGGGCGGGCTCGAACCGGCCGGGGATCGGCGCTTGGCGGTCGGCCTCCGTGTTCGGCCTCCGTGGTCGGCCTCCGTGGTCGGCCTCGGTCGTCGGCCCCGGTCCTTGTGCCGCTCACGGTCGGGTGCTAGACGAGCGACCTCAAGTAACGGTGTCAGGCTGGCAGAAGGGACCGCGATGACCGAACGGGCCTCCAGGTTTGATTACGAGGCGTTGCTGCGTTGTGCGCGCGGCGAGCTCTTCGGCCCTGGGAACGCGCAGCTCCCCGAGCCGCCCATGCTGATGTTCGACCGCATCGTCTCGATCGAGGCCGAGGGCGGTCCGGACGGCAAGGGGCGGGCCGTTGCGGAGCTCGACCTGCGGCCCGATCTTTGGTTCTTCAAATGCCATTTTCCGGGGGATCCGGTGATGCCGGGCTGCCTCGGGCTCGATGCGCTCTGGCAGTTGACCGGGTTCTTCCTGGGCTGGCTTGGTTTGCCGGGTCGGGGGCGCGCGCTCGGCGTCGGCGAGGTTAAGTTCTCCGGGATGGTGACCCCGACCGGCAAGCTGATCCGCTACACGGTCGACCTGAAGCGGGTGATCGACCGCAAACTCAAGATGGGCATCGCCGATGGCGTGATGGAGCTCGACGGCGACGTCATCTATCAGACCAAAGACATGCGCGTGGGACTGTTCAGCGACCCCAGCCCCGCCTGATTCGCCGCGCCGCATGCGGAGACCGACTTCGGATCGGCCCGCAGCGGAGCCCCGAACCGCCGAAAGGAGCAGCCATGCGCCGCGTCGTAATCACCGGGATCGGGATCGTTTCCTCAATTGGCTCGTCTGCGCAGGAGGTTACGGCCAGCCTGCGAGAGGGCAAGTCGGGCATCGTCTTCGCGCCGGACTATGCGGAGCGCGGGTTCAGATGCCAGGTGCATGGCGCGCCCCAGGTGGATATCGAGGCAATGGTCGATAAGCGGGTCCGCCGGTTCATGGGGGACGGGGCAGCTTGGAATCACGTTGCCATGAGCCAGGCGATCGCCGATAGCGGGCTCGCCGAGGCCGAGGTCTCCCATGAACGCACCGGCCTGGTGATGGGCTCCGGCGGACCGTCGACGAAGGCGCTCTTCGCCGCGCATCAGACGGTGGAGAAAACCGGCGCCACCAAGCGGATCGGCCCCTTCGCGGTCCCGAAGACCATGAGCTCCACAAATTCGGCAACGCTTGCCACGCCATTCAAGATCAAAGGGATCAATTACTCGATTACCTCCGCTTGCTCGACCTCGGCGCATTGCATCGGCAATGCGGCCGAGCAGATTCAGTGGGGCAAGCAGGATGTGGTCTTCGCCGGCGGCGGAGAGGAGTTGGACTGGACGCTTTCCTGCATGTTCGACGCGATGGGGGCGATGTCGACCAAGTTCAACGACCGCCCCCAGGCCGCCTCGCGCGCCTACGACGCCGAGCGCGACGGTTTCGTGATCGCGGGCGGCGCGGGGGTCGTGGTGCTTGAGGAGCTGGAGCGGGCCAAAGCCCGCGGCGCCAAGATTTACGCCGAGGTCACCGGTTACGGCGCCAATTCGGACGGTTTTGACATGGTCGCACCCTCCGGCGAGGGGGCGGAGCGCTGCATGAAGCTCGCGATGGCCACCCTTGGCGAGCGTCAGGTCGGCTATATCAATACACACGGCACCTCGACCCCAGTCGGCGATGCGCGCGAGGTCGCGGCGATGAAGGCGGTCTTCGGTTCGGCGATGCCGCGCTATTCCTCCACCAAGTCGCTGACCGGGCATTCCCTTGGGGCCACCGGTGTTCAAGAGGCGATCTACTGCCTGCTGATGCTCGAGGGCGACTTTATCCCCGCCTCGGCCAATGTGGAGAACCTCGATCCCGATTTCACGGAGACACCGCCTGTGACGGCCCGCATCGACGGTGCGGGTCTGGACACCGTTCTGTCCAACAGCTTCGGTTTCGGCGGTACCAATGCCACGCTGGCGCTCAGCCGCTATGACGGGTGAGGCCATGAGCGGATTTATGGCGGACAAGCGGGGCCTGGTCCTCGGCGTGGCCAACGATCATTCGATCGCCTGGGGGGTCGCACGGGCGCTTCACCGGCAGGGGGCCGAGCTCGCCTTTACCTTCCAGGGGGAAGCCTTCGAGAAGCGGGTGCGCCCGCTCGCCGCCCAGATCGGCTCGGAGATCGTTCTGCCGGCGGATGTTACCGAGCCTGAGACGCTGGACGCGGTTTTTGCCGAACTCGAGGCGCGCTGGGGGCGGATGGATTTCCTGGTCCATGCGGTCGCCTATTCCGACAAGGCCGAGCTCACCGGGCGCTATGCGGACACCAGCCGAGCCAACTTTCTGCGCACGATGGAGATCTCCTGCTACTCCTTCACCGATCTTGCTCGCCGGGCCGGGCCTCTGATGACCGAGGGCGGCGCCATGGTGACGATGAGCTATCTGGGCGCCCAGCGGGTGATGCCGAATTACAACGTGATGGGGGTGGCAAAGGCCGCGCTTGAGGCGTCTGTGCGGTATCTGGCCAATGATTTCGGGCCGCAGGGGGTGCGGATCAACGCAATATCACCGGGCCCGATGCGCACGCTGGCCGGCTCGGCGATCGGGGGCGCACGAAAAGTTTACAAGGTCTGTGCCGAGAACGCCCCCATGCGGCAAAATGCGACGCTCGACGATGTCGGCGGGGCGGCGGTCTATTTATTGTCCGATCTGGGCAAGGGCACCACCGGTGAGGTTCTCTTTGTCGATTCCGGCTATCACTCCCTCGGCATGGTCCAACTCGACAATCTCTAAGGGCCTCACCCTCGGGGCTTGATCGCTCCGCTCGACATGCAATTGTGCAGGCAGAGCACCGCGCGGGGCCTCGCCATGGTTAAGGACATCGTTGCCAACCGCAAGCGGCTGAGCTTCGGCCGAAAGCTCGCGATTGCCCGGAGGGCGCTGAGAGAGAACGGCCCCGTCTGGCTTGGGACGACGGCGCTCTATCTGCTGGCAAGCCAAGCCGCCGTGGCGCTCCACGGCTCGATGGAGGCGCAACGCCGCCGCCGTGGCCTGCCCGGGCTCAACAGCCTCGCCCTCAACCGTCAGATTTGGGAGGGCTGGGATTGGTCGGCCGGGGGGGAGGAGTGGACGCCCTCCGAGGCCTGGAAGGCGAGCCTTGTTGCCGCGATCCTGGTGCCGCAAATCCCTGAGGGTCAGCGCGTGCTCGAGATCGGACCCGGTGCCGGGCGTTGGACCGGACCTCTGCTCGACCGTGCGGCAAGCCTGGTCGGCGTCGACATTTCCGCCGCCAGCGTCGAAGCCTGCCGGCTGCGCTTCGCCGACGACCCCCGCGCCGCGTTTTATCAAACCGGCGGGGCCGATCTCGCTGCGGTGGCAGACGCCTCGATCGACCGGGTGTGGTCCTTCGACGTCTTCGTCCATATCAACGCGACCGAGGTTGCCGCCTATTTAGCCGAAATTGCGCGGGTCCTCGTGCCGGGGGGGCGGGCGATCCTTCATCATGGCGGTCTCGCCGGGCAGGGCGGGGGCTGGCGCAGCGACCTGACCGCCGCGCGGATGGCCGATCTCATCGAGGCGGCCGGGCTCACACGCCTCTCCGAGATCACCCGCTGGGAACATGCGGGCGAGACCCATGCGCTTGCCTATGGCGACGTCATCTCGGTTATTGCGCGGCCGGGCTGATCGGCAGAGCCGCCCGCTCCTGACCCCCTTTTGGCTCGCGGTGACGCCGCAGCCCCCGTGGACGCGGGTGTCGTGGGCACGCGTCTATTCCGAAGCGGGTTAAAGGAGGCCGCCGCCCCGGTCACGCCAAGGCGCCGGTGCGGCGACACCTTCGCGATCAGCGAGACCTGCAGATATCCGAGATCTCGCCCACAGCCGCCGCGACGCGACGATGCCGACACGGGTCCGCCGCGATGGCCGAAAGCCGTGGGCATATCCCGGGTCGAGCCATTCGGCCGGAAGGCTCTCGAAGCGCACCCAGCGGATCTTCCCCGAGACGGGCCGCGATGGCGGGCACGTCGACCTCCTGAGCGTGGCTGAGCTTATGAGCGTCAGACGTCAAAAACTGGCCGCCCCTGTGGCTTGGAGGCGGATCGCGGGCCGGTAGCCTGCACGCAAGACCTCGAGGATTGGAAGGGGCGTGAGAAGAGGCAAATGCGCCGATGCAACGGATGCTGGGCGATAGCCCTCGGGACCCCAGGCAAAAAGCGCACCCTGCCAGGCAAGCAGCGGGGTGGCGCCGTCCGGGGCGAGCATCATGGCGCCGCTGGGGTGGTCCTGGACGGCAGCTGTGGGACGGTTCTGGCGGCCATCTGGACCGATCCGGGCAGCATGGAGGACACGGTCGATCTCGCCGGCTGTTCGACCAGGGAGCCCGGCCGATGCCCACGCGGCCTTGAACCGCATCAGATCGGCGTGACGGCACTCGCCACAGGGCCGGTGCCCCGCGGCAAAGGCGCAAGCTTCGTCCCAGAAAAACAGCGCCGTGTAGCCGCGCGCCGGCATGATCGGGCGCCATCTGCCGCGAAACGCGGGTCGGCAGGCGATCCATGCCCGGCTCCGCCAGCGCGCCTGCCCGAGCTGCCCCGCCGCATCGTGGAGCCGGCCGCGATTGCCCATAAGGCTGCCGCGCCAGGGGGCCGCGACGATCTCGCCGAGCGGTGTGACCCGCACCGGCCGGGTCATGGGGCCGTGACCGCAGGGCCTGCCGAGAGCCAGCGGTGGACCGCACGGATCTTCCGGCGCACGGCGAAATGCAGCACGAAAGGATAGATATCGGCGAGCCCCATCGACCGGTTGACGTGGTTGATCGCGATGCCCAGTCGGACGGCCTGGGTGAGAAGCCGTTTGGCGTCGCGTTCGGCATAGGCGTCGTAGCCAGCGGGCGGTAGCCCGCGGCCGCTGAGTCCTGCGGCCGTGGCGCTGTCGAGCATATCGGTGAGGTGCATCACATGCGCCGCGGTCTCCGCCCAATCCTCATGGGGGTGGGCGCTCGCATAGGCGGTGACATGGCAGCGGTTGTGTCCGGGGGGCGGCCCGTCCGCATAGTGGCGGGCCAGGGCGGCCGCGTAGTCCTCGCGCTCGTCGCCCATAAGCGCGCGGAATGCTGGGAGAAACTCCGGCCGTTCTGCGAGCCGCATAAACAGGAAATGTGCGATCTCGTGGCGGAAATGACCGGTCATCGTGCGCTGGCGCTCGCCAAGCGCCTCGCGGCGACTCACCCGCGCCACGGGATCCGCTTCGGTGATGTTGATCGTAACGACGCCGCCCGCATGCCCCATCACAACGGTTGCAGGGCCGGCCCGGGTGTCTTCGGCGAGCAGGTGGAAGGTGGGAGCGGGGCCGCCATCGCGAGGCCCCAACCAGCCCCAGCGGCCGAGGCCTGCAACGACCCGGCGTTTCGCCAGCTCCGCCTCCGCCCACAGATCGCGATTCTCGCCGTGGAAGGTGTCGGGGATGACGCCGGTCATCGCACAAGAGCGGCAGAGGCCGTCTGTCTCGGCGGCCCAATTGCAGGCGATTTCGGCGCGGTTGGCACAGGGAGCCGCGCCGGCAGCGAAGGCGTTGAGATCGGGACGGTAGACGAGCGGCGTTTTGCAGGCCGCGCAGGTCAGATTGGCAAAGAAGATCCGGGCGCCGCAGGCGGGGCAATTGAACAGACGCATGCGGCGGGCTCAGACCCCTGGGCCGGGCAGCGGCGCCTCGGTGGGCAAGATCCACGGAGCGGCGGAAGCTCTCGGCAGGGCCGAGAGGGCAGGGGGGCCGCCTGAGACAAGGAGGAGCACCATCCCGAGGAGCCACAGAGAGAGGAGCGGTGCCGCGATCATCAGCCCGAAGACCGAAAGGGTGCCGGCGGCATGGCCGAGCCGATAGGCGAAGGACGGCTGGTCGGGCTCCATGTCGTGCCTCTTTGCGGCTCTGCGAACGGGTTTGCGTCGCGCTTCGGGAGGGAAAGATAGCTCAAACCGACCGCTCTGTGCAGGCCCCGGCGCGGAAGGCCCGGACGGCGCTGCGCCGGCGGCTCACGTCGGCGAGGAAGGCCGGGCCGCGTGACGCTGGATAGTCGAGCGCCAAGCCGCGTGCACCCGGCCGCGCTCCCCGGCCATGCGAAGGGATGGCGCTGAGAAGACGCGGAGGAGACACAGGCGCGCGCCGGTTAACGAAGATGCCCGGAGCGGCGCGGGCATGGCGCGGGGGCAAGCGCCGGCCATCGTTGCTCTATCCGATCGAGGCATACTTGGCCGCGAGCGGGCGATCCCGGGTGGTGAGCGCATCGCGTCCCAGTCGATCAGGCCGGGCTGACGGACGAGCCTGGCGAGATGGGCGATCCGCGGCTCCAGTTTCGACCTGTGCGTCTGGGCTCGCCACGGTCTGCCATCGCCTGGCCCCCGTGGTCGAGAACCGCCCCATGCCAGACGGCGCGGGCTTAGCGCTCCTGAGCGGCAGGCAGATGCTCTTCGATCTGGTCGGGAAGCGCGTTCTTATGGCCTAAGCGGGTCAGTCCCTTGACGATACGCAAGCAGACCGAGCGGCTGTAGCGCCGACCCTTAAGAATGCCCTCGGCGGTGGCGGTGGTCACCCCCGACGCGCCAGCCAGGGCGGACGCGGTCACCCCGGTCTCGGCCCGCATCTCTTCGGCCTTTGGGATGGTGAAACGCTTCTGTGACTTCCTCGGCATGTTTTCCTCCACGTCCCCAGAGCCTGCGGCCATAGGAGTAGCGCTGGCGCCAGCGAAACGCCAGTCGTCGCAGTGCCCGTCTGCGGTCTCGGCAGCGGCATGACGGGGTGATGAAAGCTCAGCCGGGTCCAACGCGTGACGCCGCGCATTCGGATTGACACCCAGGATCGGCTATCCCACCAAAAACCATCCCGGCGCGTTGCCAACGCCAACCGCGTGCGGGCACCGGCAGCGAGCCTCAGGCTCGGCCAATCTCCGTCGCGATCTCGGCGCGCGTTTTTCGGGCGCGCTCGGTCGCGGACTTGAGCTGCCCGCAGGCCGCTAGAATGTCTTCGCCGCGGGGGGTCCGAACAGGGCTCGCATAGCCGGCGCGGTTCACGATCTCGGCGAAGGCTTCGATGCGCTCCCAGTCCGAGCGCTCGTAGGAGGCGCCAGGCCACGGGTTGAAGGGGATAAGGTTCACTTTGGCCGGAATGCCTGAGATCAGCTTCACCAGGCGTTTGGCATCCGCATCGCTGTCGTTGACCCCCTTCAGCATCACGTACTCGAAGGTGATCCGCTCGGCGTTCGAGAGTTTGGGATACTGCCTGCAGGCATCGAGCAGCGCCTCGATCGGCCATTTCTTGTTGATCGGCACCAGACGGTCGCGCACCTCGTCGGTCGTTGCGTGAAAGGAGATCGCCAGCAGTGTCCCTGCCTCCGCCCCCCAACGCGGGATCTCGGGCACAACCCCCGAGGTGGAGAGCGTGATCCGCCGGCGCGACAGCGAGAGGCCTTCATGGTCCATCGCGATCTGCATCGCGTCGCGCACGTTGTCGGTGTTGTAGAGCGGCTCGCCCATCCCCATCAGCACGATATTCGAGACCAGGCGCTCGTCACGGGGCCGCTCCCCCGTGCGGGGCCACTCGCCCAGATCGTCGCGGGCGACCAGGATCTGTCCGACGATTTCGTCCGTCGACAGATTGCGCACAAGTTTCTGGGTGCCCGTATGGCAAAACGAACACGTCAAGGTGCAGCCAACCTGAGAAGAGATGCACAGCGTGCCACGGTCCTCTTCCGGGATATAGACGGTCTCCACCTCATGCCCGCCGGCAATCCGCAAGAGATACTTGCGGGTGCCGTCGCGAGAGATCTGACGGCTGACGATCTCGGGGCGTCGCAGCTCGAAGCCCTGGGCGAGTTCGGCACGAAAACCCTTCGAGAGATTGGTCATCGCGTCGAAGCTGTCCACCCCGCGCGCATAGATCCAGGACCAGAGCTGGCCGGCGCGCATGCGGATCTGATTTTTAGGCACGCCGGCCGCGCCTAGGGCGGTCGCGAGCCCCTCGCGGGTCATCCCGATCAAGTTGGGCTTCGCAGGCGCCGCATCGCGGCGGGGCAGCGTCGCGAAATCCGGTTGGATGACGGTGGCGGCCGGCGGGCGCGCCGGGGCTCTCTGTGACATTCTAGACTCCTCAGGATCTGCGCGAGATAACATCTTGCCGGCAGCGGTTCCAGAGCGGGGGGCTCTGGCGTGGCGGCAGCGCCCCGTGTAGGACGAGCGATAAAACGGGGGGCCTGAGGCGATGTCCGGTGCGGCCGGTGGCAGGGAGGGAACTGGGTCGGCCGGGGCGGGCTTCGGTGCGGGCACCGATGCCGACGATCTGCTGCGCCGCTGGATGGCCGCCAATCGGTCTTTGCTGGAGGGGACCCTGGCCGGGACGGCCTGGACCCGGGCGGAACTACTCTACGACGCTTGGGCGCGTTTCGCCGAAAGCTGGGAAGCGGCAGCCGCGGCCCGGATGAGCGGGGACGGCGCCGCGACCGGCTCGCCCTTCGATCCAGCGGGGTGGCTGCGCGCGCAGGGCGGAGGCGGGATGGCAGATCTCCTGCGCTGGCTCGAAGGGCCGCAATTCGCCGAGACGGCAGAGCACTGGCGCGGCATCGTAAGCGGCCTGCGAGAATGGATCGCTTATCTCGCCGCCGTCGAGCAAATGAAGGCCGTGCTCGCCGAAGCCTGGATCCGAGCCTTTCGGCACTTCGCCGAGGCGGCTTCTGACCTTCCGGGCGAAGCGTTGAGCTGGACCCCGCTCCTGCAGCTCTGGCGCGAGATCAGCGGCCGCGTTGCCAACGAGACCCACCGCTCGCCCGAATTCCTCGCGGCATTTCGTGACCTCTTAGCCGCCGAGACCGCGCTGCGCCGCGGCGTCAGAGCCCGCATGGAGGTGATGGCCGAACTGGTCGGCCTGCCGACCCGGCGTGAGCTCGACGATGTGCATCGCAGCCTGCATGCGCTGCGGCGCGAACTGCGGCGGATGGGCTCGGCGGGCGCGGCTCAGCCGAGCAGTGGGAGCGAGAGGCCGTGAGCGGGCCGAGCGGCGCCGGATCGGGCGGGGGCTCTAGCCAGGGAGAAGCGGGGCTCGCCGATTTGCTGCGCCGCTCGGTCCGATTCGCTGCCGCGATCGCGCGGGTTAGCGAAACGCCGATACAGATCGCCACCACGCCCAAGGCCGAGGTCTGGCGGGACGGAAAGGTTTCGCTGCATCGCTATCACCTGGAAACTGCGCCCCAGCTCGGTCCGCTGCTGATCCTGCACGGCTTGTTCGGGCGCCAGACCATCACCGATCTCGGACCACGACGCTCGCTTGTCCGCCGGCTTCTCGATCGCGGGACAGATCTCTGGGTGCTCGACTGGGGCTCGCCCAGCCGCGCCGACAGCTACCTGGACTTCACCGATTACGCGATTGATTGGTTGGGCGAGGCGATCGACCAGGTTACCGCAGCGACGGGCCGGGCGCCTTCGCTGATCGGGATCTGCCAGGGCGGTGTCTTTGCGCTTTGCCACGCGGCTCTGTTTCCTCAGCGGGTCGCCGGGCTTGCGCTCGCGGTGACGCCGGTGGACTTTCATGCCGATGCGGCCGATGCCAATCCCGAGCACGGGGTCCTCAACCTCTGGATGCGCGAGCTCCCGCCGCCTTTGGTCGAGGCTTTTCTCGACGAACGCGGTGGTATCCCGGGCGCGATGGCGGGCGCGGCGTTTCAAAGCGTCCTGCCGCCGCGAATGCAGCGCCTCAAAGGCCCGGAGCTTTTAGAGTTGGCGGATGATCCGGATGCGCTCGATCTCTACTTGCGCATGGAGACCTGGCTGTCGGATCGCCCGGACCACCCCGCCGGCGCCGCCCGCCAGTGGCTCCTGGACCTCTACCGCGAGAACGCACTCATCCGCGACGCCTTCGTGCTCGACGGCCGACCGGTGCGCCTGTCCGAGATCCGCTGCCCGGTGCTCAACATCGTCGCAGCGCAGGACCACCTCGTCCCACCTTCCTGCGCCCGCGGGATCGAGGGCCATGTCCCGGAAGCGTCGTACAAGCTGCTCGAGATACCGACCGGCCATATCGGCGTCTTTGTCAGCGAGAAGGCCCGGGATCTCGTCGCGCCGGCAATCATCGATTGGCTTCACCATGTCCGCGCCGCGCAGAACGGCCGCGCAGAGTGACAATGTCGTTGGTTTGCACGTCCCCATCGCTATCTATAAAAGGAGTGTGACATTCCGCGGTGCGTCATCCGGCGTGCTGCCGTCGCTGTTAAGGAGAATGCGCGTGCCATTCACGACCATCGCCCGCTTCGCCCGGATGGTCCCTGCGGCCCTCCTGCTCGCCGCGGCCCCGCTGCCTGTGGCAGCTGAGGGCGTCTTTGGCTCCTATCTTGCCGCGGAGCACGCGGCCCGCCTCGGCGACGTCGTTGCGGCCGCGAAGCGCTATGAGCGGGCGCTTGCCCAGGATCCGAAGAACCTCACCTTGATGGAGCGGGCTCTCACCCACCGGCTCGCATCGGGTGGGATCGAGCCGGCAACCGCGCTTGCTCGGCAACTCGTGGAGGCCGGGGGTGAGCAGATCCGCTCCCACATTGCGGCGCTTACGCTTGCAACCGCGGCGCTGCGAAAGGGCGATGGGGCTGCGGCGCTCACCGCGCTCGATGGCGAGGAGGCGGATCGCGGCGGGTTCGTCGCAGTGCTGATGCGGCCTTGGGCGCGGGCGGTCTCCGGCGATATCGAGGGCGCGCGAGAGATGCTCGTGAGCTTGGAGGAAGGCGGCGTCGGCGGTCCTGCGGGGCGCTATCTGGCCGCCTATCATCAAGGGCTGCTGGCGGGGCTGGAAGGCGACGACGCCGCGGCAGTGGCGGCGTTCGAGCGCGCCCGGTCGGAAGCTGGGAGTACAACCCGTCGGCTCGTCAATGCTCAGGCCCGGTCGCTCGCCCGTCTCGCCCGGACGGACGAGGCCCGGGCGCTTCTCGACGGGTTCGAGGGCGCGCGCTATTCCAACCCTGCGATCAGTCGGCTGTCTGCCGATATCGCCGCCGGCGACGTGCCGGACCCTTTGGTGACAACCGCGCAACACGGTGCGGCGGAGGCGCTCTACGGTCTCGCGCGATACATGATGTCGGGCGACAACCGCCTCGTCGGCTTCGGCTATCTGCGCCTTGCGACCCATTTGCGGCCCGGCTTCATCGACGCACATCTTTTGCTGGCCGAACAGTTCGTCGAGACCGAGCGCTTTGCGTTGGCCGTGCGCGCCTATGACGCGGTTCCGGAAAGCGCGCCCGAGGCCCTCGAGGCGCGCATCGGTCGCGCCGCTGCCCTTGACGGCGAAGGCAAAGCCGAGGAGGCGATCCAGGCACTTCGCGCTGTTGTCGCGCGATGGCCGAACGAGATCGAGGCGCACCGCGCGCTCGGCGATCTGTTGCGCCAGTCCGAGCGTTTTGAAGAAGCTGCTGAGGCTTATGACGGCGCGATCGCCCTGATCGACGCGGCTGAGAACCGTCATTGGCCGCTCTATTTCCGGCGCGGCATTGCTCTGGAGCGTTCGAAGCAGTGGCCGCGTGCCGAAGCGGATTTCCGCAAAGCCCTCGAGCTCGAACCCGACCAGCCGCTGGTGCTCAATTATCTTGGCTATTCCTGGGTCGAGATGGGGATGAACCTCGACGAGGCGCGGACGATGATCGAGACCGCGGTCGAAAATCGCCCCGGCGACGGTTACATCGTCGACAGCTTGGGTTGGGTTCTCTACCGCCTTGGCGATTTTGACGGCGCTGTCGAGCATCTCGGGCGGGCGGTCGAGCTGAAGCCCGTCGATCCGGTGATCAACGACCATTTCGGCGACGCGCTTTGGATGGTCGGCCGGAAGACCGAGGCCCGCTTCCAATGGCATCGCGCCTTGTCTTTCGACCCTGAGGCGGATGTCGAGGCGCGCATTCTCAAAAAGCTCGAGGTCGGGCTCGATGAGGTGCTCGCCGAAGAGGCCGCAGCCGGCAAGCCCGCCATCATCGGTCGGACCGAAGAGGCTCCGGAGCCGGCATCTGCCAATGATGGCGGATGAAGCTGGGTCGCCAGATATCGCGCCTCCTTTGGCCGTTCTGAGCGAGCTCGCGCCGGCGAAGGTGAATTTGTTCCTGCATCTGCGGGGGCGGCGGGAGGACGGCTATCACTTGCTCGAGAGCTTGGCCGTCTTCCCCGCGCTTGGCGACCGGCTGTGGGCGGAGCCTGCCGCAGGGCTCTCACTGGCGCTGTCGGGGCCCTTTGGCGACGTGCTCTCGGCGGATGGTGACAATCTCGTCCTGCAGGCGGCGGAGAAGCTTCGGGCTTTGACAGGCGTGGCGGGGGGGGCTGCCCTTAGGCTGGAGAAGACCTTGCCTGTGGCTTCCGGTATCGGCGGCGGATCGGCCGATGCTGCGGCGGCCCTGCGGCTTCTCGGTCGGCTCTGGCAGGTGCGCGTGCCAGACGAGCTGGCGCTCTCGCTGGGGGCTGACGTGCCGGTCTGCCTCGCCCCCCGAGCGCAGCTTATGGCGGGGATCGGTGAGCGGCTCGCCCCAGCCCCGCGGATGCCCGCCTGCGCGATGCTCCTGGTCAACCCGATGGTCTCCGTCTCGACCGGTGCGGTCTTTCAGTCGGTGGCATGTCGAGACTGTCCGGCGGCCACGCCTGCCCCCGCGGGCGGGTTCGCGCGCTTTGGCGATCTCGTGGACTGGCTCTCGGCGCAGCGCAACGATCTGGAGCCGGCGGCAACCCGCCTGTGCCCCCAGATCGGCGAGGTCAGGGCGGCACTCGCCTCCGCGCCCTTTTCTCGGATGTCGGGCTCCGGCGCCACCTGCATCGCGCTCTTCGAGACGCAGGCCGAAGCTGCGGTCGCTGCTCAGGAGATCCGCGGTGCCCGCCCGGGCTGGTGGGTGGCCGCGGCGCCGCTTGAAGCTACGCTCGGGTCGGTCTGAACGGGTGAGCCTCAGCTGACCCGGTCAGTCACGAACTCTGCAATATCCGTAAGCGCGCGGCGCATCGGTGTCTCAGGAAAGACGTCAAGCGCGCGCACCGCTTCGCCGATATTGCGCCTGGCTTCGTCCAGCGTGTCTGCCAGGGCACCGGTGTCGCGCATCAGCCCGAGCGCCGTTTCGAGATCGCCCTCGCCCTGTTCGCCGCGCACGATGGTTCGGGTCCAGAAGGCTCGCGCCTCCGTGTCCCCCCGCCCGTATGCGAGGATGACCGGCATTGTCACCTTACCCTCGCGGAAATCATCGCCGACATTCTTGCCGAGCGCTGCCGCTGTCCCGCCATAGTCGAGCACGTCGTCGGCAAGCTGGAAGGCCATCCCGAGTGCATCGCCATAGGTCCTGAGGGCGGCGACCTTTGCTTCCGGCACCCCTGAGATGACGCCGCCGACCTCGGTGGCCGCAGCAAACAGCGCCGCCGTCTTGCCCCTGATCACCTGTTTGTAGCGGTTGAGATCGGTGGCGAGGTCGTGCGCTGTGGTGAGCTGCAGAACCTCGCCCTCCGCGATCACTGCGGCTGCGTTGGACAGAATGCCGAGCACCCTGAGCGATCCGCAGTCGACCATCAACTGAAACGCCCGCGCGAACAAATAGTCTCCGACCAGGACGCTCGACTTGTTGTCCCACAGAATGTTGGCGGTGGCCCGACCTCGGCGCTTGGCGCTCTCGTCGACCACATCGTCATGCAACAGCGTCGCGGTGTGGATGAACTCCACCACCGCGGCCAAACGGATCTGGTCGCCGCCCTCATAGTCGCACAGTTGCGCCGCCGCGAGGGTCAGGATCGGGCGCAGCCGCTTGCCGCCTGCCTCGATGAGATGCGCCGAAATCGCCGGAATTCGTGGCGCGTGCTCGGAGGCCATCCGCTCCCGGATCAGCGCGTTTACCGCGACGAGGTCGTCCGCCACCATCGCCTGAAGCGCTTCGAACGGCGCCGTCACCTTTTCGGGCGGAGATGTCGCTAGGCTCATGGGGGGCTCTCCGAAATGCTCGGGCGATTTTGCCGCGGCACGGTCTCGACCGGGGCCTGCGGGTTGGGTAATGCTCGGGTCATGCGAGAGCTTTTGCGCACAACCGACCCGACCCTCGTGCCCTTTGCGCAAGCCCTGCTATCGGGCGAGGATATAGACTGCGTGGTGCTCGACGTAAATATGAGCATCCTCGAAGGCAGCCTCGGCATCTTGCCGCGCCGCCTCTGCGTCGCGGAGCAGGACCTTCCCCGAGCGCGCCAGGTGTTGCGCGACAACGGGATCGAACCCTTTATGGGGGAGGGTTGGCTGTGAGCCTCGCCGGCGGAGCCGAAGGCGTCACCGAGGATCTGCTGCTCGGCGGCCGGGTCCGCCTGCGCCAACCCGCCGTGGGCTATCGGGCCGCGACCGATCCGGTGCTGCTCGCGGCCGCGGTGCCGGCGCGGCGGGGCGATCGGGTGTTGGAGCTCGGCTGCGGCGTCGGAGCGGCCCTCTATTGCCTTGCGGTCAGAGTTGGAGGGCTCGCGCTCACCGGCCTGGACATCCAGCCGCGCTACCTCACGCTGGCGCAGGAAAACGCCGAACTCAACGGGGTCCGGGCGCGCCTGATAAGGGGCGATCTTGCCGCGATGCCGGCTGAGCTCAGGGCGGAGAGCTTCGATCAAGTGATGATGAACCCCCCCTTCCATCCCCCGGCTGCCCGGCCCTCACGGGATGCGGGTCGCGACCGCGCCCATCGCGAGGAGACGCCACTTGCCGTCTGGGTCTCCGCCGGGCTCGCCAGGTTGCGCCAAAAAGGACGGCTGACGCTGATCCATCGGGCCGAGCGGTTGCCAGAGATCCTCGGCGCACTCGGCGGGTCCGCCGGTGAAATCGTCGTGAAACCGCTGGCCGCCCGAGCCGGACGCGATGCCAAGCGGGTTCTCGTCACCGCGCGCAAGGATACCGGCGGCCCCTTGCGCCTCGCCGCGCCGCTGGTAATCCACGCTGGCGCCGTCCATCTCGCCGACCGCGACGATTTCGCCCCCGAAGCCGCTGCCATCCTGCGCGATGCGGCCCCCCTCGCGCTCTGAGCCGCAAGGAGCAGACCCGATGACCGACACCGCCAGCCCTCAGGGCAAGTCGATCGCCGAGGTTGCCGAAGCGGCGGCGCTGTGGCGACGCGAGTTCCACGCCCATCCGGAACTCGGCTACGAGGAACACCGCACCGCCGCCCGCATCGCCGAGCTCCTGCGCAGCTTCGGCGTCGACGAGGTTGCCACCGGGCTCGGCGGCACGGGCGTTGTCGGGGTCATCCACGGAGCCTACGGCGCCGGGGGGCCTGCCATCATGCTCCGTGCTGACATGGATGCCTTGCCAATCCAGGAGGAGACTGGGGCACCGCACGCTTCGACCGTGCCGGGGCGGATGCACGCCTGCGGACATGACGGGCATATGGCGATGCTCCTGGGCGCGGCTTGGCGGCTCAGCGAGACGCGGGCCTTCGCCGGCACCGTCTATCTGTGCTTCCAGCCGGCGGAGGAGAACGGAGCGGGCGCGGCGGCGATGTTGCGCGACGGGCTGTTCGACCGCTTTCCGCCCCGGGCAGTCTATGGGCTGCACAACTGGCCGGGGCTCCCAGTGGGCCAGATGGCGGTGACCGAGGGGCCGGTCTTCGCCCGCGCCGATGGCTTCGAAATCACGATCTCCGGCCGCGGTGGGCATGCAGCCGAACCGCAGGGCGTGCGCGATCCCTTGCTCGCCGGGGCGCTGCTCGTCGCGCAACTGCAGAGCATCGTTAGCCGCGAGATCGACCCTCGGCTGCCCGCGGTATTGTCGATTACCGCCTTTCGTGCCGGTGATACCCACAACGTGATCCCCGATAAGGCCGTGTTGATGGGGACCACGCGCTGCTATGCCGAGGAGGTCGCCCAGACCCTGCACGCCGCCATGGCCCGGATCTGCAAGGGAGTGGCGCAGGCGCAGCGGGTGGACATCGCCATCGACAGGCTTCCCGAGGTCGATCCCCCGGTCGTCAACGACCCGACCGAAGCGCGCCGGGTCCACGCGGTGATGGCGGAACTCGTGGGGCCGGGCGCGGCGCATTTCGGCCACCCTCCCAGCATGGCCGGCGAGGACTTCGCCTATTTGGCGGGCGCGGTGCCGGGGGCCTATGCGATCATCGGCAACGGCCCGAGCCGCGGGCTGCACCACCCAGCCTATGAGTTCGATGACGCTGCCCTCGGTCTCGGCATCGCCTATTGGGTGCGGCTCGCGGGGGCCGCGCTTCCCCTGAAGGCAGACGCGATTTCCACGTGACAGGTCGGCTTCGGCCTGCTGGGATGGGAAGTCTAGCAACTGAAGAGGAGGCCACACCATGTCCCTGACATCCCATCTCAGCCAGCTTCGAGAGAAGCACGCGCGTCTCGATCAGCGGATCGAGGAGGCGGCCAGGCATCCGTCGACGGACGATTTGGAGGTGACGGCACTCAAGCGGCAGAAGCTCCAGCTCAAGGAAGAGATCGAGCGTCTGAGCGCCTCGCGCTGAGCAGCATGGCCGACGCGCCAGCGGCCATTACCAACACTTACAGGGCCTCCGCCACGCTGTGCGGGGGCTTTTTCGTGGGCCCTAGGGACGCCGCTTGGCAAGCGCTGAGGTGAGATAGGCTGCGGTCCATGCGGCAAAGGCGGCATTGTCGACCTCGCCGCCGATGGTTTCCAGCGCGGTGTCGGTGGCAGCGGGCGGGAGCGGGGCGCCACGACGGTGGAGCAGGAGATCGCGGGCATAGCCGGCTTGGAACTCCGGATGGGCTTGGATCGAGATTGCCTCCGGCGCCTCGGGGTCGCCGAAGGCAAGCATGGCATAGGGGCAGAAATCGGAACCCGCGAGCACAACCGTGTCCTCAGGAAGGCGTGTCACCTGGTCCTGATGGATGGTGTGAAAGCGGAGTTCGTCGCATGCATCGGCCATCCATGTGGGCCTTTGGCGGGTGAGATACCGGTGCACGCCGATCCCCCAGCCGCGGTCGGACTTCTCGGCCCGTCCACCGAAGGCCGCCGCCAGTATCTGGTGGCCGAAGCAGATGCCGACGAGCGGTCGTGCGGCGCGCCTGGCCTCGTTCAGAAACGCCTTGAGCGGATCGATCCAGGGCAGCGGGTCATAGACACCGTGTTTAGAGCCGGTGACGAGCCAGGCTTCGGCCGCCGCGACCTCCGGAAGCGCCGCGCCTGCAACGACTGAGGTCGTGACGACCTGCAGACCCGGCAGTTCTGGCGCGAGCATCCGACGCATCATCTCCGGGTAGTCTCCATGGGCCTCAGCCAAGGTCGGATCGATCTTCCCGGTCTCGATGATCCCAAGTCGCATGGGACAGCCTATTGCTCAGGCGAAGTACTGTCCGCCATTGGCGGAGAGGGTTGCGCCTGTGATGAAGCCGGCCTCGTCTGAGGCGAGGAACAGCACGCAGCGGGCGATCTCCTCGGGCTCGCCGAGGCGGCCGACCGGGATCTGCGGCAGGATC
>JBHJGY010000022.1:0-7119 GCA_050331335.1 Pikeienuella sp. | reverse complement strand
GCCGTCCACCCCCGGGCACGCCTGCCAAGGTGTCGCTCAGTGGTCCTTTGGCACCGCCGCGAAGGCCGCCTTCTGTGCGTCGGTCGCTTCCGTCTGATAGCGGTCGCGCCATTCCGGGTAGGGCATGCCGTAGACGATCTCCCGCGCCGCCGCCTGATCGAGCGTCACCCCTTGGGCCTCGGCCGCCTCCTGATACCAACGGCTTAGGCAATTGCGGCAGAACCCGGCGAGGTTCATCAGGTCGATGTTCTGCACATCCGTACGCTCTCGCAAATGTGCGACGAGCCGTCGGAAAGCTGCCGCCTCGAGCGACTCTCGGGTCGCGTCAGTCTCGGCCTCGTTCATCCTCGCTCCTCCTCCGATTAAGATGCTTGCATCGAGGGATCTGGGGTCGCGCCCACCGTTCCTGCAAGTTCTTCGAGCGCCGCAGCGAAAACCGGCGTCAGCCGCTCTGCCCAGTTGGCCTGCCCCTCGGGATGCGCGATCAGATCGTTGCGAATTTCCACGAGCACATGGGGCAGCCCGCGCATGGTTCCATGACGCCACATGCAGTCGCCGGTCAGCTGGCCCGTATAAGGTTCATTTTCACCAACCACTAAATCTGGCTCGGCCTCCAGCCGGCTGGCCAGCGGCCGCAGCAACCGGTCGTCCCGGTCCCAGAGCAGCCCCAGATGCCAGGGCCGCCAGGGCCGCCCCTTCAGTTGCGGCGTGAAAGAGTGGATCGAGATCAGCGCCGGCAGCCGACCCGCCGCGAGCACCCGGTCGAGTTCGGCCTCGATGGCCGCATGATAGGGCCTGTAATAGGCGTCGAGGCGGCGCTCGGTCTCCCCAGCATCGACCCGTCGGTTCCCCTCGATCACTGTGCCGTCGTAAAGGCGCATCACCAGCGTGGGGTCGTCTTCACCGCGATTGGGATCGATGACGAGGCGCGAGACCGTCGACAAGACAGCCGCACAGCCCAGGCCCGCGGCAAGCCCCACGGCAACCTCACGCGCGCCGATGTCGTAAGCGATATGGCGGGCCATATCCGCTGGTGCGATGCCGAGATCGTCAAGCTCGGGCGGCACCCGATTGCGGGCGTGGTCGCAGACGATGACCGGCTCCACCCCGGACAAGCAGATCGACCGCGCCGCGATTCGCTCAACCGGCCCGATCTCCGCCACGCCGGTCACGCAGGTCCGGCGCTCACCGGCAAACTCGCCCATCGTTGTCCCTCGTCTCTCTTAAGACGAGAGGCTACCCGGCCATCTCGGCTGCCTCAAGAGGTGGCGCCTTGACGGCACCACCGCGCCGCGCTCGCCGTCTCAACGACGTTGTCGGGGTGTCGCTCTGCCGAAATCCAAGAAATAGCCCGCGGTGTTCGCACCCCAGAGCCGTCGCTGATCCCCGGTCTCGATGTTGGTGATCGTCGCCGGTCTCGGAAACTGTTTCCATCAGGTTGTCGACGAAGATCTCTCTGCCGAAGCCCCCGAAGCCTCCGAAGCCGGCAAACCGATAAAGTCTCAGCCAGTAAGGCCGAAAGCGACACCGCCTAAGTCTCCTGCGTTCCTGATGAAATCGGAGCGGCGCGTGCCGACGAAAAGTGCCATGCCCCTAGTCTTCCTTCGCGCCAGGTCAATACTGCCTTAGGGCTCGCACAACAATTGAGGTGCTGCGCAAAGGGCGCAAAACGGGGCGCGCTGACATATCCCCGCTGACCGATCGCACCGCCCGACGCCGCGCCCCGGTCGTCCGGCTTGAAAGTGGCGCTGGCGGGAAGGATAACGGAGACAACACAGGGGAGGGGCCGCATGCAACGCCGCCGCAGAAACGTCAAGATCGTCGCCACCGTTGGGCCCGCCAGCAGCTCGCGGGATACCCTGCGCAAGCTCTTCACGACCGGCGTGGACATGTTCCGGCTCAATATGAGCCACGGCACGCATGAGGAGATCCGCGAGCGCTACACGCTGATCCGGGAGATCGAGCACGAAGTGCAACGGCCGATCGGCGTCCTCGGCGACCTCCAGGGGCCGAAATTGCGAGTCGGTCGCTTTGCAGAGGGACCGGTTACGCTCGAGACGGGCCAGCGCTTTCGCTTCGACCTCGACGAAACCCCAGGCGACACGTCGCGGGTCCATCTCCCCCATCCGGAGATTTTCGCAGCGCTAGAGCCCGGCGCCCGGCTTCTCGTCAATGACGGCAAGATCACGCTGCGGGTGCTGTCCTGCGATGAGACCCATGCCGAGTGCGAGGTCGCGGCCGGGGGCGAGATCTCCAACAACAAGGGCGTCAACGTGCCCGATGTCGTGCTTCCGCTCGCGGCGCTCACGAAAAAAGACCGCCGAGACCTCGATTTCGTGCTCGAGCTCGGCGTCGACTGGGTGGCGCTCTCCTTTGTGCAGCGCCCGGAGGATGTTCTCGAAGCTCGGGAAATCATCGGCGAAAAGGCCGCCGTGATGGTGAAGGTCGAGAAGCCCGCGGCTGTCGAGCGTTTTCCGGAGATCCTCGACGTGGTCGACGGGGTGATGGTGGCGCGCGGGGATTTGGGCGTGGAGATGCCGATCTCCGAACTCCCGCCGATCCAGAAGCGCCTGATCCGGGACTGCCGGCGCGTCGCGAAGCCGGTGATCGTGGCGACCCAGATGCTCGAGAGCATGATCTCCTCGCCGATGCCGACCCGCGCCGAGGTCTCCGATGTGGCCAATGCGATCTACGAAGGCGCCGATGCGGTCATGCTCTCCGCCGAATCAGCGGCTGGCCAGTATCCGGTCGAGGCGGTCGCAATGATGGATTCGGTGGCCCGCAATGTCGAAGGGGGCGAGCTCTTCCACAATGCGATGGAGCTCGACATCGGCATCGCCCGGCGCACTGTGGCCGACGCGATCACCGCCGCCGCCCGCGAAGTGGCAGAGGCGACCCAGGTGAAGGCGATCTGCTCTTTCACCCATTCCGGGACCACCGCGCTTCTGGCCTCGCGCGAGCGCCCGCGGGTGCCGATCATCGCGCTGACCCCGATTCTGCCGACGGCGCGCCGGCTCTCTGTCGCCTGGGGGCTCCATTGCGTGATCATCGATCCGGTGGAGCGCTTCAAGCTCGCGGTGGTGAATGCGATCCGGGCGGCCAAACGCGACGGCTTTGCGGAGGAGACGGACAACATCATCGTCACCGCCGGGGTGCCCTTCAACATGCCGGGGACCACCAACATCCTCCGCGTCGCGCCCATGGACGAGAGCCTGATCTACGAGGGCGGCGGCGACTGATCCGGGACCGACGGGTTGATCGAATGTCTGCCGGTCTAGGTCGTGAGGGGTCCAACTCGCAAAGGAGGACCCGATGAAAATCAAGGATCGCGCCGAATTCGCGCAGAAGCCGACCCCCCTTACCCTGTCCCCGGACACCCCGGTCGCCACGGCGGCCAGGGCCATGGCCAAGAAGATGTACGGCTCTGTGGTGGTCACCGACGGCGATGGCAAACTGCTCGGGATCGTCACTGAACGGGACCTGATGACGAAAATCGTCGCCACGCGGCGGGACCCCCAAGAGACTCGGTTGCGCGACATCATGACCGAGGAGGTCCGAGTGGCGCGGGCCGACGACGACCTGATCGACTGGTTGCGGATCATGTCGAATGAGCGGTTTCGCCGGCTGCCCATCGTCGACGACAGCGGTCGCGTCGTCTCCATGATGAGCCAGGGCGATTTCGTGTCGTACACATGGCCCGAATTGCTTGGTCAGGCTCGGATCGCTGCACAGGCGGCCGTCGGCAAGAACTATCCGCTGGGCCTCGTCGCCGGAAGCGTCATGCTCTATTCGCTCGTGATGGCGGGCATATTGGTTTCTCTGTGATACCGAACGGGATGCGGCGCGGGCTTGCATAGATCGGAGCGCTTGGGCACTTCTCTAAAGGCGGGCCAGCCCGCGACGAGGGTCCCGCTATGAACCGTCTCTACCACCTTCCGCTGTCGCCCGCCTGCCGCAAGACCCGCCTCGTTCTCGGCGAGAAGAAGATCGAGGTCGAGTTGATCGAGGAACGTCCCTGGGACCGGCGGCTCGATTTTCTGCGCCTCAACCCGGCCGGGCGCGTGCCGTTGTTCATCACCGAGACCGGGCGCGCCCTCGCCGGCTCCAACGCCATCTGCGAGTTTATCGAGGAGACGGTCCCGGAGCCGCCGCTCTTGCCCAAGGACCCCTATGAGCGTGCGGAAACGCGCCGGCTGATCGACTGGTTCGACGACAAGTTCAGCCGCGAGGTCACGGACAACCTGTTGTTCGAGCGGGTGACCAAGCGGCTGGCGAAGATCGGCTATCCGGACGGCGCCTGCCTTAAGGTCGGCAGCCAGAATGTCCGGGTGCATCTCGACTACATGACGTTCCTGCTCGAGGGTCATAACTGGCTCGCCGGGCCGCGGATGACCCTCGCCGACATCGCAGCCGCGGCGCATCTTTCCTGCCTCGACTATCTGGGAGACGTGCCCTGGGAGGAGTATCCGGCGGTGCGCGAGTGGTATGCGGTGATGAAGTCGCGCCCCTGCTTCCGCGGCCTCTTGGCCGACCATCTGCCCGGCTTTCCTCGCCCGCCGGCGCATTATGCCGATCTCGACTTCTGAGCTCCTTGCCGAGGCCCGCGCCGCCGGCTTTGCCGATTTAGGCGTGACGGCCCCCGACGCGGTTGCGGCCGCGGGCGGGCGTTTGCGCGACTGGGTGGCGGCGGGGCATCAGGGGGAGATGAGTTGGATGGCCGAGCGGCTCGATTGGCGGGCTGATCCACGGGTCCTTTGGCCGCAGGCGCGCGCCGTCGTGATGCTCGCCCATCCCTACACCCCGGAGACCGACCCGCTCGCCGTTCTCGCCCAGCCCGAACGGGCGGCGATTTCGGTCTATGCGCAGGGCAAGGACTACCACGACGTCGTCAAGAAAGCGCTGAAGCGGGTCGGGCGGTGGTTGATCGATCGGGCCGGCGGCGAGATCAAGGTCTTCGTCGACACCGCGCCAGTGATGGAGAAGCCGCTCGCGGAGGCGGCCGGGCTCGGATGGCAGGGCAAACACACCAATCTGGTCTCGCGCCGGCTCGGCTCCTGGTTCTTCCTCGGCGCGATCTTCACGACCCTCGACCTGCGCTTGGACGCGGCGCATTCGGATCGCTGCGGCCGATGCCGGCGCTGCCTCGACATCTGCCCGACCGCAGCCTTCCCGGGGCCTTACAGGCTCGATGCGCGCCGGTGCATCTCCTATCTCACCATTGAGCTCAAGGGCCCGATCCCGCGCGAGATGCGCCCGCTGATCGGCAACCGGATCTATGGATGCGACGATTGCCTCGCGGTTTGTCCTTGGAACAAATTCGCATCGGCAGCCCATGCCGCTTATGCACCGCGGGAGGCCCAAGCGCCTGAACTCAGGGAACTCGCGGGCCTGGACGACAAGGCGTTCCGGACACGCTTCGCCGGCTCCGCGATTAAGCGGATCGGCCGGGCGCGCTTCCTCCGCAATGTCGCCGTGGCAATCGGCAATTCGGGATGCTCCGGCCTCGCAGACACCGCCGCGCGACTGGCAGAAGATGTGGATCCGCTCGTTGCGGCTCACGGCCTATGGGCGCTGGCCCGCCTCGCCCCCAACGCCGCGCGCACGCATGCCCGCGCTGCGGGCCGGTCGAGCGCCTCTGCCCTGGTCGCCGAGGAGGCCCACGCAATCCTGGAGACCCCATGACGGCACCGCCGACGCTCTTGTCCTTCGGCCATGGCTACAGCGCCCGCGCCATCGCCCGCCGCCTTCTGGCCGACGGCTGGCGGGTCATCGGCACCACCCGCTCTGTCGAGAAGGCCGACGCGATCCGCGCGACCGGGGCGCAAGCGCTGGTCTGGCCCGGTGAGGATCCCCGAGCGGCGCTGGCCGCCGCCAGCCATCTCCTGATCTCCGCGGCGCCGAGTGAGGCGGGTGATCCGGTCCTCGCCGCCCTCGCGCCTGAACTCCGGGCCGTCAGTGCCCGCCTGAACTGGGTCGGCTATCTATCCACCACCGGGGTCTATGGCGACCGCCAAGGTGGCTGGGTCGACGAAACCTCGGACTGCAACCCGTCCACCCGCCGCGGTGCGCTCCGCCTGGCTGCCGAACGGGCCTGGAGCCGCCTCCACGTGGAGGCCGGACTGCCGCTCCACATTTTCCGGCTCGCGGGGATCTACGGGCCCGGCCGCGGTCCGTTTGCCAAGGTCCGGGCTGGAACCGCCCGGCGTATCGTCAAGCCAGGCCAGGTGTTTTCCCGCATCCATGTCGACGACATCGCCACCGTCCTAGCGGCCTCGATCGCGCGGCCGAGGCCGGGCGCAGTCTACAATGTCTGCGACGATGCCCCGGCACCGCCCGATGAGGTGATCGCCCATGCGGCCGAACTCTTGGGGCTGCCGATCCCGCCCGCCATCCCCTTCGAGACCGCCGAGATGACCCCGATGGCCCGGAGCTTCTATGCCGAGAGCAAACGGGTGTCGAACCGCCTGATCCGCGACGAGCTCGGGGTCAGCCTCGCCTATCCGAGCCACCGAGAGGGGCTCGCCGCGCTCCTCGCCGCCGACAGTTGGGCCGAGAGCGGGGCCGAGAGCGCGACCTAGACCGCGGCGCAGGCCCGGGCGGAAATCGGACGGGAGACCGGCGCCGCGCCCTGAGCCGGATTGAACCTCGACGCGCTCAGTCGGCGAGCCGCACCCGCGCGTCACCGGCGACGAGCTCACCACCCGCACGGTCCAAGCGCAGCTGTGCCAATCCCGATCCAGCCGCTTGGGTAAACAGCGTGCCCGCCGGCTTGCCGTCCGCCGTCAGCACGGGCGTTCCCGCCGGCGCCGCGCCGTCCACATGCACCCGCACCAGACCCTTCTTCAGGCGCGCCTTGTGCTTCATCCGGGCGGTTACCTCCTGGCCCACATAGCAGCCTTTGCGGAAATCGACGCCATTCAAGCGCTCGAAACCTGCCTCGAGGATGTAGCTCTCCTCCGGAACCAACTCGACCCCGCTGTCGGGGATTTCGAGCGCCACCCGCAGCCGATCATAGGCCCCGCGCGACGCCGCCGCCGCGCCGCGCGCTGCCAGCGCCGCGCCCGGATCGGCGCCGTAGATCCGCCAGCCCAAAGACGGCGTCCGCGGATCCGCGACGAC
>JBHJGY010000021.1:0-64843 GCA_050331335.1 Pikeienuella sp. | reverse complement strand
GGAACTCCGCTTCCCCCCGCCCTACAGCCCGGATTTCAACCCCATCGAAATGGCGTTCTCGAAGCTCGAGGCGCTCCTGCGCAAGGCCGCCGAACGGACCGTCGAGGGGCTGTGGACCGCTATCGGCCGCGTCGTCGATCTTATCACCCCGGCCGAGAGCGCAAACTTCTTCACCGCCGCCGGCTATGAGCCAGACCGATCGGAAAACGCTCTAAGGCCGCCCCCCTTGCGTCAGCGCTCAGAGTGCCCCCGCACCCCAGTCGACGACTTCGTCCGCCTCGTCGATCAGGATCAGGGCGTCATCGCTTCCCGCGACCTCGATCAAGATCGCCGAGAGCTTCGGGTTGTTGACGCTTGCGTCGAAGTCGAGCTCGAGGACACCGCCGGCCACCTCAACACCGGTGACCGCAATGTCGTAAGACAGGTCGGCGCCACCAGCAGCGGCAAACAGGTCGAGATCTTCGAACACCTCCACCCCTTCCACGCTGCCGTCGAACACGCGCTTACCGTCTGCTGTGAAGTAGATCTCGGCGAATTTCAACACCACGTCATAGCGGCCGTCCGGCAACGGGATCTCGTAGTCGAGCGACCTGGCCCAACGCTCGGTTCCGTAGACAGCCTCAGGACCCGTCGTTCCGAAATCCGAGGTCTCGTAGGTCCAACCGCGCTGGACGAGCCCAACATCGGACCGCCAGACGGTGCCCACACTGTCGGTGAATGCAGGACCACCGGCATTGATGCGCAGAGATGGTCCGTCGACCGGGCTGTCCGCCGCTTCGACGATGTCGACGCTCACCTCGGCCGCCGCGCTGGCCACCCCCTCCGAGCCGACCAGGCGGTAGGTGAATTCGTCGGTACCGGTCGCGCCCGGGTCAGGCGTGTAGAGGATCCCGCCATCTGCGGGGACGGCCGTGCCGGCGGCAGGCGCCGTGACGATGCTGATGCTTGCCCCTTCGGTGGACTCGTCATTGGCCAGCACGTCGATCAAAACCGCCATGCCCTCCGATGTCTCCGCCTCGTCCGGGAAGGCGAGTGGCGCCGGGGTCGGATAGGGGTCCGTCGCATCGTCGATGGAGAGCGGGCCGTCGTTTCCGACGGTGGGCGCACCGAGCGGGACCATCTCGCCGCCCGTCGCAGGGCCGGCCCAATTGAGCCGAAGCACTTGCTTACCGGTGTTCTCGAAATACAGAACCTCGATCGCGTGCGTGCCTTCGGCGAGGGAGAGCTCGCCGCTGCGCTTCCGGGCACCGTGCGCCCCGTCGTTATCGATCACCAACGCCCCGTCGATGAAGAGCATCGCGCCGTCATCAGCGATGAGATCGAAGTCGTAGGTGCCCGCCTCGGTGATCTCCAGCAGGCCCGTTGCGCGCACGGAGAAGCGGTCCTCGGGTCCGCCCGGCCAGAAGCTGCTGCCGCTGTGGTCGAGGAAGGCGGCCTCCAAGACCGCATCCGGCTCCACAGTCTTATCGATCTCCGAGACGCTCGCGAGATTGCCGGATCGGGCCCAGTACTCAAGGGCGAACCCCTGCCCCGGTGCCGGTTGGGGCTCGGGTTCCGGGTCATCGCCTCCGATCAAGCCGGTCGCCTCAAAAAACGCCCGCGCATCGTCCGGCGTGGCGTTTTCGCTCCCGGTGATCGCATAGAACAACATGCCCGCATCCGAAGGGTCGTTGACCTTGTTGTCCGCTCCCTCCATCGCGGCGCGGGCCGCTTGGATCACCGGCTCATCAGCATCATCCATCCAGGTCCAGCCGGTATTGTTGAACCCGCGATCATTGTTGGACCCATCGTTCTGATCACGGATGTCCACATAGGTCGCGTCGGGGAAGTCCGCCTTCAGGTCGGCCCAGGTCCGCGCCTGGATGACGCCGTCATCGACCCCGTCCGTATCCCGCGTCTTGGTGTTGCGGTTCTCGTTCCAGCTGGAGTGAGATACGAGCGTTAGGTTTTTGATATAGACGGGGTTCGCCTGCTCCATGGCGCGATAGACGGCTTCAATCGGCCCGCCCTCGAGCAATGTGATCTTGTCACCCGTCTCGATGATGTCCACCAGCCGCTGGGTCGTGCCGGGGATGTCGTCCTGATAGTCGTAAGCCGCGATCCCCAGTGACCGGGCGAACTCGGCCGAGGCATCGATATCCGTGGCGCGGGTGCCTCCGGCATTCGGCTCGGACAGATTGTTTCCATAGAGGAACGTCGTCTTGTCCTCAAGGCCAGCGGCCTTGGCAAGGAGCGCTGCCACGGGGATGGCGGCGATGTCGTCCTTGTCGTTGTTGTTGCCATCGAAGTGGAAGACGATCTGCTCCGCCTGAGCGGCGAGGCCCATAGGATCGACCATGGGCGGCGCACCGGGGTCGGGTTCCGGTTGCGGATCGGGATCGGGATCCGTGTCCGATGCGGCCATGCTGAAGTTCAGGGTGGCTTCGGCGAGCTTGGTGCCCTGTGCATTGTCGGCGGAGAAGACCGTGGCGGTCACGCTCTGTGCCCCTGCAACGGGCGCCTCTCCGTCGAAATTGCCCGAGCTATCTGAGAAGAGCGAATAGGGGACGAGGTTTTCGAGCTGGCTGCCACCGTTCGACCAGGTGAGGCGCACGCTCTCGGCCGCGCTGTCTGCCGGGACCGCCTCCACGCTGAACGGCGCGCCGTCCAGAATCGCTGGGTCGATCACATCGCCCTCGGAAATCTCCACAACGCGAGCATTCGTGTCGGCATTTACGAGGAAGAACCGGACGGCAGGAGGCTCCGGAAGGGGGTCTGGATCTGGCTCCGGATCAGCCACCACCGTCACCGTGAGCGCGGCCTCGGCTGTCACGGTGTCGTCGAGGCCGTCCCAGAAGGCAAGGGTCAGGACCTCGACACCGGCGAAGCTGGGATCGGGCGCATAGCTGAGCGAGGTCCCGCCGCCCAAGATCACGACCGTGCCGTTATCCGCCCCGGTCACGTCCAGAAGCCGAAGCGGGTCGCCGTCTGGGTCGGTCCCGAAGCCGGCGGCTGCAACGGTCAGGTCGAAGAGCGCCGCCCCTTGCGCAACGCTGACGGCCAGATCGGACACCACGGGCGCGTCATTGACCGGTGCGACGGTGAGCGACACCTCAACCGTTTCGCTCGCCAGGCCCTCAGGATCGACTGCGCGGTAGCGGAGACTGTCAGTCCCGTTGAAGTTTGCGGTCGGGACATAACGGATCTCGCCGTCGACCACGGAGGCAACGCCGTTGGCCGGGTCCTCAATGATCTCGATCGTGAGCTGACCGTTTTCGGGATCCTCGTCATTGTCGAGGACATCGATGCGCACCGGCACGTCTTCGTCCGTGTTGGCACTGTCGGGGGCCGCCGAGGGGGCCAGATTGGGCTGGGGTTCCGGATCCGGATCGGCGACCTCCTCGACCACATCGAACACGATCGTGCTCTCGCCCAAAAGGGCTCCGGAGCCGTTCTTGCCAGCATAGATCTTCGCCGTCACGGTCTTGGTTCCGAGGGTGAGCGCGTTCCCGGCATAGTCGCCGCTCTGATCGCCGAAGATCGCGTAGGGCGCCACGTTTTCCGTCTGCGTTCCGAAACTCGAAGTGAAGACAATGCTGCCGGCGGGCACTGAGGGCACCGCACGGATCGAGAACTCGGCGCCGGCCAGGATGTCACGCGGCAGCGTCTCGCCGTTCTCCAACTCGCCGATCTCGGTGTCGCTGTCGGCATCGACGAGCATAAAAGAGACCGTGGCATCGCCCGGTTGAGGCACGGGATCCGGGTCCGGCGTAGGATCCGGGTTCGGCGCGGGGTCCGGCTCGGGGTTGGGATCGGGGGCAGTCCCTGCGCGGCTCGATTGCGGGATCGAGAGGTTCCGCCCATTCGCGCCGAACACCGCCTCGTTCACGAGGATCATCCGGTCGATCGCATGCGACGAAGACCGCGCCGCGACGGTTACGGTGTAGGTGCCGGGCGTATCGAAGCGGGCATAGATGTCATGCGCGTCGCTGTCGCTCGTGCGCGCCGACCATTTCCAGTTGTTCGCGCCCGATGAGTAGACCTTGAAAAAGCCGTCGCCGCTTGCGCCTTCGGGAAAGGTCGACCCGGCCGGGTAGTCGTTGTCCGCCGTGCCGCGGGGGTGGACATAGCTCGAGCCGCCGCCCTGGATGCCGTAGAACGCGTCCGCGTCGATCTTGACCCAGGTGTCGTTGTGCTCGGTGCCGTCCGTTCCGTTGCCGACCTGGCTGCGCCAATCGAAACGGTAGAGGCCGGGCGTTTCGATCTCGATCTCGATCTCGACCAGGCCGTTGTCACCAGCAGAGCCGCCGCTGAAGTCCTGCTTGCCCTGCCAAACGACGAAGCCCGCGCCCGTCGCCTCGTCCGGATTGTTGATGTTGGGCGAGACGCTCTGATCGTAGGTCGCTGCGGTCTCCCACCCCTGGGGCAGATCCAGCGACTCCATCTCGATAACGACGATGCCGTCTTGCTCGAGGAAGGCACCGGCCGGCGCGGGATCCGGTGTCGGTTCGGGCGTGGGGGTCGGAACCCCCTCCGCGGTCACCATCACGGCCCACTCGCCGCTGGTGTTCTGGGGGGCTGTCCCAAGGGATACCGTGCCGCCACCCGATACGGTCTCGACACTGCCCTTTCGATACTCCCCGGTGATCACGTCGTACCAGGTGACAGCGAAGGTCCCCTGCCAGCCGGAGAGATCGAGCGCCGGCGACCCGCCATTCGGCAAGTAGATGGAGTACACCTCGCCGGCCTTTGCCAACACCTCGTCACCGGAGACGCCCGAGACCAGGCCGTCGCCGTCAGTCATCTCCTCCAGCGGCAGCGCCTCGTGATAGGCCCGCGCCGCGGCGGCCCATGCATAGGCCTCTTCGCGCAGGGCGAAATCCTCCATCTCGAGGTCGCCGCCCTGACCGCCCGCGGTCTGGTAGCCGAAATACCACTCCGCACCGGAGCCGCCCTCATGATACCCCTTCCAGAGAACCTCGCGCAGCGCTGCGTGATTGGACTGCCACCCCGAATCGCCTTGCGCTTTGAGGCCGTTGCTCGCGTTGCCGGGCTCGTCGTAGAAGGCAACGTACTCCCGGCCAGCCTGACGGCCTGCCCCGAGATAGCGGTCGAAGTCGAATTCTTGGGTTTCGTTGGAGGTCTGGATCGAGAGGACGTCGATCACCCCTTCGCCTGCGAGCCCCTCGTAATACGTGGAGTAATTGCTGTTACCCGGATAGGTATGCAGGGCCACCGGGTGGTCGTAGGCATCGATCTTTTTGAGCCATTCGGAATGATCCCGGAGTTGGCCCAAGGTGTTGGTGTTCTCTTCGCCGAGGTTCCAGATCAAGCCGTTGTGGTCGCCGAAGCGGGCCACCATCTCCCGCATGTAGACCGCCCGCGCAACACCAAGATCACCTCCGGTAATCATCTGATCGTTTTCGGTCTCTTGGAAAAACACGTGGGCAGTGATGCCTTGGCTTTGCATATGGGAGAACACGATATCCCATTGCGCCAGCTTGGAGACGTCGAAACCGGCGATCCGCGCGTCCTCGTTACCGATGACATTGCCCGGGTTCTTGGGGATTTGGTAGAGGTCGTCGTCCGCCCAAGGCGAGACATCGCGCCCGTCGCCACCGATATTGTTGAGCATCATATAGGCGGAATTGACGCCCTGTTCAGCCAAGTAGTTGACCGCGCCGATGATCCCTTTGCCCTCGCCGCCTTTCCATGTCGGATCGCCTGTCTGCCAATCACTGACATGGGGCGTGAAGTCGTGGTTATCCGGTGTCGCGTCGAAGCCGCTATAGCCGAGGAAGTTTTCTGGACTGCCGACACCGGACTTGAGGAAAACCGTCCCGTCACCGGCGAAGTTCAGGTAGTTGTCGCCATTGTATTCAAGCAAGCCGCGGGCGCGCAGATCGAGCCCGGTCTTCTCCGAGGTGCCGACGGTAAAGCCGCCGGCGGCGCCGTCGATCCCGGCTACGGCGCTGCCCGCATTGGGCGCGTCCTGGTAAGCCTTTGCGGCGATGTCGTTGCCCTTACGGAAGGAGACCTCATAGCTCCAGGCCCCGGTGAGCGGGGGATTGAAGTTCACCCGCCAGACCGTGCCGGTCTCGGCGCCGGTCTCCGCCGCATCGCCGTCGGCCGCGAAGAAGCCTGGGACGACCATTGTGCGGCCGGTGTCAGCGTGGGTGAAGACGACATCCATACGGGTGTCGTAGAAGGTGGCGCGGTCTTCCGATCCCGCAGGCCCGTTGAAATCCAGCGTGATGCGATTCCACTGCTGGAGATCGCCAGTGAGAGCGCTGTGAGTTGGCATGCTGTCCTCGTGCGGTTTATCGCTGTGGGGCATACGCACCCCTGACATTCAAATCGTAACGCACATTTGACAGATACACGTTTAGGTAGAGCTGCGCTCGAGCGCAACCGTTCGCTGTGCCGCAGGGGTCAAGCCCCGCGGGCATAGCGCGGCGCCTGCGCACCGGCGCAAGGTTTTCCGGGTTGCCCAGGCGCGGCTCAACCTGCGCGGCGGCGGCAGGGCTGATCAGTCCGGACCCGCATCGGGATCGTGGCGGACTGGCAGACCCTGGCGGCGCGGCTCCCAGGCCTCGGGGTCGTTGGAGAACGCCAGCCGACCGAATGCGCTCTGGCGCGACACATGTGCGATGTCCTTAAGAAGGCTCTCGATTTCGTCGGGCTCGTGGCCGCGGTCGCGCAGACCCTGGGAGACGAGGGCGTATTCGTTCTCGATCCGCGTGCCGAAATTCCCCGGATCGTCGCACGCGACGGCAACCCGCAGCCGCGGCTCCCGCGTTTTCAGCGCCAGAACCGGATGCTGGCTCATATCGTCGAACTCTCCGAGCGCCCGATTGGAGGATGGGGCCATCTCCACAGTGACCCCGACCTCGACCACCTTCTCGATGACGAGGCCGCGGATCTTCAGCATCGTTTCCACCATCCAGGGTTGGGCAAACTCAGGCGGCATCGTCACCAGCTGGGCCCGGCGGCGCGCCACACTGTGATCGAACGCCTCGCCGCCATAGATCTCGGTGACATCGCAGCCCGGTCCGAGCAATCCGATCGCACGGCGGAAGCGTTCTTGCTCGAACTCCAACTGGCGGAGCGGGAAACCGCGCAGGTCCATGGCCAATTTGAGCGAGCCCGGCGTCATTGCCCGCCCGAAGACCTGCCGCGACAACTCGACGACGAGATCCTCCAGCGCGCGGGAGGATCGGAGGTCCGCATCGGCCAGCGTACCGATCCGGCGCAGCATCCAGACGACGGTGTCGAGCAAGACCCCCCGCGGAACCACCAGATTAGCGCCGAACCGACGATGGAATTCCTGCGGGTCGGTGCCGAGCGCAAGCCCGTGCCCAATCCGATCGCCAGCACGCATGTTGCACAAGGTGACCGCATTCCAAATCTCGCGCAAACCGATGACCGGGTGGTAATAATCCTCTCCCGCATGGACCGTCAGGCCAAGCGCCGCCGACCGACCTCGCCGACCGGTTTGCGCCAAGCTCTCGCGCCAACGCTCAAAGTAAATTGGGGACAGCTCCATGAAATATGAAAATCTTTGCCGAGATTTCGGCTCTTTCAAAATATTGAGATAGGTCGCAAAATACTCTATCGGCGCATCGCGCTCGATATTGCAAACATCGAGACCAACGATCAGCTCCCGGAGCTCACGCTCCGCGGCATCCCGGCCGGTGGCATTCAAGAATGTGTTGAGCGCGGCGCATTCTTTGTCGAGCTGATGGTAAAGCGCGGACAAGGATAGGCCGCCGGTACTCGAAGTCGGGTCGGTTCGCGGACGGATGAAATGTACAACGAAGCGCGGCATCGAACGTGGCGGAACCCCGGGCCGCGGCGGTCTCTTGACGATGTCGCGGAAGCTCGCCCGTACGTTCTCCAAGAGACTGCGGTAGGCTTTCACATCTGGCTGCGGTGCGATGCGAAATTCGATATGATCAAGCCCCGGAGCGTCGTAGGCAAAGTCTCGCCACCGCGCGAGATAGCGGCGCACCACGCTGTCCGATTGGCGGCGCCGGATCGGGCGCAAGAGGTCGAAATGGCGCCGAAACGTCTCAAGGCCCGGGTTGTTCTTGGGGCTCTGGATGTGCCGGCGGATGAACCGGTTCTTGCCGTGCAGATAGACGTCCAGCCATTTGCCGATTTGGGGATCACCGGTGCGACGATAGGCGAGCCAAGCCCGGATGATGGTTGCCCGCTCCGACCATAAGGTGCGCACGAGGGCGGTGCCGGGCGGTGCCGCAGCGGCGGGGAACCACCGCATGAGCTTGCGCCCGGCCTCCAGCGCGTCCACCACCTCCCCTCGCTCCTCGCCTCGGGTGTCGTGCCCTTCCCCCCAGCCCGCGGGTCCACCCTCGTGGTAAAAGGGCAAACGGTCGACGCCGATCTGGTCTGTCAGCAGCTCCTGCCAGACGAGCGGCGCGATCTCGCAACCGCTCAGATGGGTGTGGATGTCGCGAAAGCGCAACCACATCGGCTGTCCGAGAACCCGAATGTCCTGGAGCCGCGCATAGACGCCCCAGTGGCAAAGATCTCCAGCTTCCGCCGGGCGTTCGAACTCCCGCGCGAACTGCAGCCCGATGAGGGCGTCCTGATCGATCTGGGCGGCCAGCGTCATCCAATCTTCGAAGTCATTGACATGCCCGGCCTCGAGCTGTGAGCGCACCTGCGGCTCGCCTGACCGGAAGACGACCTCGAGTTTTCGCTCCGTCAGGGCGGCATCATACCAGGCGTCGAGGCAGGGATGCTTGCTGAGAAACTCCCGGGTGACGAGCACGAGGTCGTGGGTCCTGGCTTGCGGAAAGCTGCGCATGAGCGACAGGGCGAAGTCGTCGAGGACACGATCGGCTCCGGGACGGGCCTGCGCCGGCGTGAACAAGCGCCGTCCCGCAGTCACCCGCGGCCCGAACAGGATCAGCTTGTCGGCGATCTGAGCGAAGGTCGGGATCACCTGCCGCCGCCCTGATCGGCACCTTCCACGACCTTCATCGCCTGCGGCCTGGTGAGGCCGGCCAAGGTCATCAGCAGGGACCAGCGCGGCTCCGGTGCATCGATGGGGACTGCAGGTCCTGCGGCCAACCGCTCGGTGGCGCGCCGGACCGCGGCTGCGACCTCCCGCATATAGGGGCGCTTTTTCCAGCTTTGCTGCGTTGGGAAGGGCGAGACGTCGAGTGCCTTTCCAGGCCCCTGGGCTTTCCTGACATACGCGTTGAGGGCATGGCACATCCGCGCGCGTGCGGAACTGGGCTGGAAGGCGGAGACGGCCTCGACGAGAGCGGCGGCCAGCAAGACCTTATCGCGCGGGTCGAGCGCATCGGAAAGCTGCTCAAGCTGGGCATGCGCGAGGCCATAGAGGCGCGGCGGTCCTTGGCGCGTGAAGCGCGGGAGATTGGACAAGTCGAAAGGATCGGCCCAGGCGGGCACATCGTCGCGCGGATAGCCGGAAGCAGCGGCGATGCGCAGGGCCAGGGCGAGCTTGATCTTGGCAGCGACTGGCTCGCCATCGGTTTCCCGAGCCAGCTCACAGAGCATCGCGGTCCGCTGGATCAGACCGCTTGGTTTGTCGCGCAGCACCCGCGCCGTCGGGTCGATGGTCAACCGCAGTTTCGCCCAGTCGACCACGGAGGTCTTTGCTTCCCTGAGGCTGTCTAGATCCGTGATCCTGCCGGTTAGGATGCGGTCATGGATCGCTCCCTGGGCGGCGAGGCGTAACGCTTGCCGGAACCCCGGATCGGTCTCCATTTCGGTCGGTAAATCCAGCTCAGAAAGTGACTCGGGCGGGTCAGCCAGGAGCTTGCCGACCTCATCCTCGAAGATGTCCCAGATCCTGGATTCTAGATCCTCATCGGGCAGCGGAATGGGGATTTCGCCGAACCGCGCGATCGCCGGCGCCAGCGGGTCGGTCGCCTTGCCTGCGCTGGCAGGCGCTCCGCGATTTAAGAAGCGGCGAACTCCGTTCAGCGGCGCTGCGATCGCGTTCAGATCGCCAACAAAGATCAAGTTCGCCGGCAAGTAGTCCCCGCTTGCCGACAAGACGTCCTGATCCTTCAAGAGCGTCGATAAGATGGCTGGCGCTCCCGCGTTCAGGCGCGTCACAGCATCGGATGCGACGCCAGCTTCCGATGGGTGTAGCATCAAGCCGCGCTCGGCCCGCACCATGTCGACATGGGCTACCACCCAGGCTGGCAGCGCTTTTCGATACTCGGTCACCCGAAGTTCCGCACGATGTCCGGCAATACTCAACTCAAGCCCTTCGGCATCTCCAGGCCGGACCACCTCAGGCTTAAGGAAATCCTCGATCGGCTTGCCGAGCGCATGCGATAAGACTTCGGCATTCGCGGTCTTCAGCAGGCCCGTCGCGATCGAATTCCCGCTGCCGCCTTCCTGTCCTTCACGCTGCCCGATAGATTCTCGACCCATCATCTCCCTAATGAAAGATATGTCACGCAAGGAAAGTTCATGAAGAATTTGAATATGCCGCGTGAGAAACACATAGAGCTCGAGAGGTTTCAAGCTTTTTGTTTCAATCTTATTGGGCAGTTGACGCGCCTGTGCTTCCAATTCCGACCTATCCTGCGAGAAGAGGATGCGCAGGAGATCCGACCATTCATTCTGTAAGAGCTTGAAGCGCCGCGCCGGTGGGAGGATTTTGGCGACTTGCTGTGCCACTTCCTGATCGATGGCCTCGATGTCGCGGAAAATTGAGTGGAGCAAACGCTCTGCTCGCCGGTCGAGATCGAAATCATCGGGCTGGGAAGCGGCGGACGGAGCAGTACCGGACATCGACCGTCGAGGCCGCCAACTGCCGAGCCGGCCCAGCGCCTCAAGGACCGGATCGGAGTCTTGGTAGTGAACCGCGCGCACAACTCGGCGCAGGGCGGCCATGTCCATCGCCATCACCACAACGACACGTGGATGATTGAGATATAAGCGCAGCTCGTTCAACAACTGCTCTGCAATTTTGGCTGATAGATCGCAGTCATCCAGTGTCACAAGCAGCAACTCTGCTCGCTTAAAATCGAGATATTTTTCTAAGAAACCTTGCCACAGTAAATGCCTTTCGGTCGATAACGAGCTGTATCGGCCCTTTTCCTGAACGAATTCGCGGAAATTTACGGCATCTCTGCTGACCACGTCGCGTCCGATGTTGCGCGCAAAAGTCCAAGCCGGGTCAATGTCCCGAGCCAACTCGTCGAGAAGGCGCTTGGCGTCACGCACTTTCGATCGATCCGGCGGCGAGCGATCGAAGTCTTCGTCAGGGAAGGGCTCGTTCATCTCGCCAGTGTCGCCGTAGCGATAGGTAGATGGCGGCGGCACAGCGTCGATTTCGGCGATGGCTCGCAGGTCGCGGCGTATCTGATCGAACAGAATATCCGGCAGCTCGATCTCCCGCTCGTGAAACATATCCGGATAGATCGTCTTGAGCGCGAACACGCTGTCCCGCCCCATGGGCCCTGGGTCTCCGAGGTCTTGGTGTCGCTCGGGCGCCTCATTGATCTTGAAGACCTTGCGGATGTCCGGGTCGTCATTCGCGCTGGCCGCAATCCTGGCGGCGGCACCGAGCAACGTGCTATACGCGGCGATCCGGCGCACGACCGTCGACTTACCGGTTCCGCGGTCGCCCTCGATGACGAAGAACTGGAACGCATCGGGCCGCCTGGCCCATTGATCTCCCTGGACCATGCCGGACGGCACAGGCCGGCCGCGCTCGCGCAATTCCCGCGCCTCGCGCTCTCCGAACCGCAGCCGACCGGCGCGCTTCGAATTGTTAAGAGCAAGATTGTGGATCTTGCCTAGGAGCTCGCCGACGAGCTCCCGTTGCTTTCTGGTCAGGGTGATCCCGTCGCCGTTCTCGTTCTCGCCAGCCAATGCCCGTCCACTCCCCTGAGCGGATCGGCTCAACTCGCCCATATTTCTCCGTAGCTGCGAACGGACTTGTAAAACATGACATTGTCGTATCGCTTATCGAAGATCACATGAAACGGGCGCCGATCCTCTGCGCGCAACTTAAAAGATAGCCCGAGAAGATAATCCCGAAAATCATCATCAGTCAAATGCGCAACCAGACCGGCCGTCACTTCGAGCGCGCCGGAAACCCGACGATCCGAAAACTCAGGGTGGCCGATCGCGCGGGTCTCGGCGGGTGCTGGCATCAGCCATCCGGCGTTGCGCAAGGCGTCCAGCCCCGCCTCGGTCAAGCGGAAATTCGTATCCGACCGCCAGTTGAAGGCGATATAGCCGCTTTCCCACAGCCACTTCCGCTGCGCGTCCAAATCCGGCGACCGGAAGAAGTCGAGGCTCCAGTGGGCCTGCCAATCGAGAAACTCCACGGCGGCCGGCAGCAGCGGAGCGTCCCACCCGAGATCGCGGCGCAACTGCTCAGAGGCCATGAAGACCATGGGAAGGTACCGCGACGGCGTGTCAAATCGTGGCACCCCGTCAAGTTCCGCAACTTCCAGGGCCTCGTGCCAAGCGTCAAGCAGTCCCAACATGAAAAGATGGCCGAATGACGGCGCGCCTTCTGCCTTGGTCATGCGTCCCCCATTCCAAGCAACTCGCCGACAAGCGCGACAAGCCGTTCCCCCTCGGTTATCCGATCTTTTGGCCAGAAGTCGTAGGCTCCGCCTTTGCGAGCTTCGTCGCGATAGCGATCTGTCTCCGCATCGCCCACTTGACCACTATAGATGACAATTTGCATCGCTTCAAAACCGGGGAGCAGGTCCCTCAGCGGCCGTAAGCGCGGGAGCACTTCGTCTATGCCAGCCACGGCGCTGCCACCGACGAGCTCGAAATTCAGGTCGACCAGTGCAACGCGCGGATTGAAATCCGGGTTCTCCTCGAAGACCCGAGTTACCCCGCCCCAGTTTTCCGCAACCTGGACATTGACCGACAGCCCGAGGCGGCGCGGGCAGCGGGTCTCAAGGATGTCGGCAAGGAGTTCTCGGATGCCGGGGTCGTCATCGACGATCAGGATATCTGCCGCCGCCATGCTCAGCTCCCGCTCCGACCCGGCATGGTTGCGCATCCCCAAACGACAATCCTGACAGCTGTATATTTCTCGCGGACACACCTAGCAAGCCGATCTTGGCCGCGACTTTCCTTACCCATAGCGGCACCGCGACGCCGGCAGCTCGATGACGAAAGTGGTGAAGCTGCCGAATCTTTTACTCGCCGAGGTGGTGAAGAATATGCGGCCGGAGATGCACTGCAAGTATTCGCGGGCCATAAAGAGGCCCAGCCCCATACCGCTTTCCTTTGTCGTAATAACAGGTTCGAAAATGGAATTACGCAACGCTTCCGGGATGCCCGGCCCATTGTCCCTAACCGAAAAGACGATCGGGTAGCGATCGCCCTCCCGGACGGTGAGGATGAGATCCACCGTCGGGTCTTCACTGCTCGAACTACCACTTTTGAGCGCCTGCAGCGCATTTCTAGTTATGTTGCGTAGGATATCATGGCACGATTCATGATCAAGCTTTATCTGGTAGCGAGTGAGGCGACTACCCCCAACTCCTGGTGCCAAGCCCAAGACCTGGGTGGCCTCCTCCAGCCGGGCGAGATTGAGATCATCGAAACGGCGCGCTGGGCCGACGCCGTGGATTGCCACGGTCAAGCGTGGCTGCCGCGCCTTCTCCGGCCTTTCCGTGTTGCGCATTCCGGCGGCGCTCTCAAGCCACTCAGCCACGATCTCGGACAGCGACACCCAGGTGTCCCGCTCGGGCGAGAGCCAGACCTTGCGCCGATCGTCGAGCGACCGGGCTTCGGCGCGCAGATGTTCGAGCCAGTTACGCAGCCGACCGACCCCGCGCACGCCTGCATCGACACGCCGCCCGACAAATGCATAGTCGACTGGATCACGCGCGGCCAAGGGCTGCGCTGCCTCATGGAATTCCTTCGACTTTTCAAGCGCGTAACTGATGGGTTCCAACATGTTTTTCAACTGATGTGCGCTCTCTTTCATGAACAGGACGCTAAGCCGATTGGCATGGGCGATGCCAACATCCTCCCAGATCGCAACAACACGGCGGAGGTGATGCACAGTTACAACGCCTGTCAGCACTGCGACGGGCAGAAGAGCCGCCCAGACAGGCCCCCCCAGCATCAACGCGGCCACGCTTCCGGCCTGCAGCACCATCAGGCCCATCAGCACCCGCGCACGGCCCTGCCGCTTGCGGATCTCGACCGCGATGCCACCGTCTCGGCTGGTGCGGCTCAGCTGGTTCTCCGGCAGCGCAAAGATCTGGGCTTCGTCGCGCACCATCTGTTTGGGCAGATAACCCGCAGTAAAGGGCGCGTCGAAATCCTGTATCAGATGCGCAACCAGCACTGCCGAGGTGGGGAGAACCACATAGGCGAGGGCAACTGTCGCAGGGCTCACCCCCCAAGCGCCGATCAGCCCTATCAGCGCGACCGGCAGCAAGAGCACCCACAACAGCCACATCAGCGTATCAGCCAGCGACAAGCCGCGAAAGATCGGCCGCGGGGCCGCGAGCAGAAGAGGCACCCCCCGCACGATCCGGGCGGGCAAGCTGCGGGGGGCAAGTCCCTGTTCCTGCTCAATCCGCGCGACGAACTCCGCCAAGCGCTTCGAGAGGCCGATCCCGGGGGCATAGAAGGCGAAATAGAGTTCTGCGGTCGCAAAGGAGAGAACGACCGCGCCAGCACCGGTGATCGGCAGATCGAGCAGCAGGATGAGGCAAAACAGCCCCGCCGCGACAAGCCAAGCCGTCGCCGCAAGCGTGGCGCGCCAGTCGAGGGAGTCGCGCCGCGGCTGGTAGATCGCCGACCCCGTACGCCGCAGGAAAAGCTGCAGATGCGCGAGCCCCCCGATCATTCCAGCCAAAGCGAGGCCAAAGCAGAACGCCGCGAGCAGATCGGACACGAGCCTCTCCGATTGTCGGACCTGGCTGGGGCACCGGAGCGCCTGGCACCCTCCTGGGCGGGCCGAGCCAACGCCCTCTCGTCTTCGGGTAGACGGCCTCCGCGCCCGGCGCAAGGTCTGAAGGCGGCTGCCACGGATCTTGGCGGCCAAGCCTGCCCTGCGGTTGTCCCGATCCCGCGGGTCAACGCGGACGAGCGGCTGCCTGCGCGCATGACCGCCCCCTATCGCAACGCCAACGCAGGCCCGGTCAGGGCCGACGGCACGCCGCCGTCGGCGCGTGCCTCCCTAAGCGCGCCAGGCGAGCCCACCGCTGTACCGCGCGACCATCTGGCCTGTGCCGTCGAGCGCGAAGAGATGGAGCCACCGGTTGTCGAACAGCGCGCGAACGCCGTCGTGACGGGCCAAGATCTCGGTCATGGCCTCTGTGGGCGCCTCGATGCAGACCGAAAGCCGCAGCGGTTGGTGGATCTGCGCATCGCCGTCATGCACCGACTGCCACGGCAATCCAGCCCGCAAGGCGCCGCCATTGCCCTCCACCACACCGAAACCGCCGACCACATTGTGCAACAGCTTATTACCGGAGCCGAAACTGTCCGGCGCCACGGTCGCGCCGTAGTATTGCAGGCTGATCCAGCTTGCCACGACCACCGGCGCGGTCATGATCAATTCGAGCACCGGATAGCCGTTGGCCGCGTCTTGCTGCCAGCTGTAGTCGTGCAAAAACGCCCGACCACCCAGATCGCCCCCGATTGTGCGGGCCCGCGGGGCAGCAATGAAGGCATCGCAGCCGGCGAGGCCCCATTCCGGGCGCACCTCTGCCCAGTCCCGCGCCCGTAAAGGCAGATCCTGGCCGGCTTCCGCACAGGGCAACCGTCTCGCCCGTTCGGTGCGCGCCAGGCGAGCCGCCGCCGCGAGCCAGCCCCGGATCAGGGAGAGCTCATCCGCATCGGCCTCGCTCGATACGTCTTGGTCGAAGAGCGTGAGGCTGTCGCTTGTGGTGTCGTGAAGCCCGGCCACGAAGAGCGTATCTTTGGGGATATCGATCCCGCGGGAGACAAGGCCGCGCCGCAACTCGGGCTCGTTGAGGAGCCTGGCGAGAAGCCGCGCATTGACCTCGCCGGAATAGCCGCCGCAAGCACCGCATTGCAGAGCGCTGGCATGGGGGTTGTTGGTCACCCGAGCACCATGGCCGCAGAGCAGCACCACGCGGGCGAAACCATCTGTCAGCGACATCGCCCGCAACACGGTCTCTGCCGCGGTCAACCGTGCCTCCGCACCGAGATCCGGAGCGAAGCGCGGCGCGGGCTCGCTGGGCGCCTCTGGCACGCGCTCGACGCCGAGCGCGTCACGCACGAGCTTGGCGGCATAGACCGGACCCATCGCCTCGACAAAGGCGAAAGAGGAGACGGCCGCCAGCTTGAAACGGCCCCAGGCGCGCTGCGCCCGTGCAGCATAACGCGCGCGCCGGTCGGCGGGCTCGTGCTCGGCCCCGCCGCTGCAAGAGTGCACCGCGGGTTTGAGCAGCACCGGCAAACGCGGCTCGGGGAGATCCGAAGCGAAGCGCGTATGCTCGGTGAACACGCCGAAAAAGCCCGCGAAGCCGAGGGTCCGGATACCGGGGTCCACGCTCTCCAACGCCCGACGGAAGACTTCTGAGCGCACATCGATGCAGAAGGCGGCCTGCAAGGCGGGGCGGGCGTCGTCAGCCGCGGCGGGCGCAGCGGGTGCGGCGGGCGCTGGGGAGAGTGTGGCGGAGATGCTGGCGGCGATGCGGCGTTGCGCGGCGCGCTCGGCAGCCTCTTGCAGGATCTCGGCGACGATATGGGCGCGCGCAGGAGCGAGCGGCGCTGCATGCTCCCTGTACGTCGCGACCCAGTCGGTCCAAAGCGCGTCTTCGTATTGGGTGAAGAGCGCCTCCTCCCAAATCAGCCGGATCGCCAGAAACTCGAGCAAGGTCGCATCGGTGTCACCGGCGAGTTCGGCCTGCCAAAGCCTTTGGCGTGCCATCTGGGCCCAACCGCCCAGCGACAAGAACAGCGCGTGGAAGTAGCCCCCCAGCGCGGCTTCGGGCAGGCCCAGGCGCTGGACGGCCCGTGCGATCGCCGGCAGCGGGCGATCAGGCGCCGCGGCCACGAAGGCGGAGAAGCCAGCGAGTCCCATGATCTCCGGCGTCAGATCGTGCATGGCGTGCAGCCGGAAAGCAGACCAGGCGCCGTTCTCCGACCCGCGGGTCCAGAGCGCCTGGCCACGGTCGAGATAGGCCCCGGCCCAAGCACCGACGCGCTCGGCACAGAGCCCAGGCCAGTCGGTCCCGGAACAGCGCCCGGCAAGATCTGCCACCGTCGGTAAGGCTCTCAGGGGCGGCCGCTCGGTCGCAGCCGCCGTCTTGAGCGCGGCGAGGCTCTCGGGGCGGTCGGCATGCGGCGAAGCCGCGAGGGCGCCGGCAAGGTCGGCCTCGGCAATGTCTCCCGACGCGATCTGGTCGAGATACCAGCTCTCCGGCATCGTTACCGGCACACCGCCCACCCGTTCGAGACGGGCTGCGACCATGGCAAGGGTCTCGCCGGTCTGACCGAGGAAAGGGTTGACCGCGACCTGGGCGTCGAGCGGCCAAAGCGGCGGGATCTGCCGGCCGGCAGCATCGATGATCGCAGCAAGCGCGTCGAGATCGAGCGGCGGCGGGGTGTCCGAGAGCGCCTGAATGAGCATGATCGGTGTCTCCAGAGGGGTCATGGCCAGGTCAGCCTTTGCGCTCGACCGACCAGGTGCCGAGAAAACGGTCGGTGAGCGCGCCGAGATAGAGGCCGTTCGCCAGATGGACGCGCAGGCCGGCAGCGGCCGGATGTCCGGCCCAATGCGGAAAGATCGCCTGCGCCAGGGCGACCGCGCCGAAGCTGGCCACCGTCAGCACGAGCAGCGCCCATTCGAGGCCCCCTGGCGACGGGACCGGCGGGAGCGCGTCCGCGGTCACCCGCTCGGCAATTTCCTGCAAGGCGACATAGCTCAGCGATGCGGCGAGCGCCCATAAGCCCGTCCGGCGCGTGAGCTCCCGAGGGGCGTTGTCGGCAAGGCCCTGAGCCAAGAGATACGCGACGCCAAAGATAAGGATGGCCCCGAGCGCGATCGCCTGGGGCGACTTGCCCACCATTCCCAGGGCGAAAATAATGACGATATAGATCCCAAGTGCGAGCGCAAAGGCGCGCAGGACCGCCCGACCGTTCGGCACCGCGACCGGCCCCGGGCGCCGGTTCGCCGTGACAAGCTCCACCGCCATCCCGGAGGACAAGAAGGCATGGGCCTTATAGAGCGAGTGCGCGACGATGTGCAGGAGCGCGATGGGGAACAAGGCGAGGCCGCACTGCAGGATCATGAACCCCATCTGGGCGATGGTGGACCAGGCGAGCGAGGTCTTTACCGCCGGCTGCGCCAACATCGCGAGCCCGCCGAGCAGCGCCGTGAACCCGCCGACGAGCACCAGAGCCGCCAATACCCCTGGTGCGAGCAGCATCACATCGGCGAAGCGTATAAGCAGGAACCCACCCGCGTTGATCACCCCGGCATGCAGCAGCGCCGAAACCGGCGTCGGCGTCTCCATCACCTCGGTCAGCCAGGCATGGCTTGGCACCTGAGCCGACTTGAAGAGGGCGGCCAACGCCAACAGGCCCGCCGCCCAGAGCGCCGCCGGCGGCGCCTCGCCCGCCCGCGCCGCTGCAAGGATCGCCCCGATATCGGTCGTGCCATAAGCTTCGGCAAGGGCCAAGACAGCGCCGATCAAGGCCAGATCGCCAAGGCGCGCAGTTAAGGCTTTCTTGCGGGCAGCGCGCCGCGCCTGAACCCGATCAGGATAGAACAGCAACAGCCGGTGCAGGCTTAACCCGATCGCCACCCAAGCCAGCGCGAGGAGGATCAGATCTCCGGCGATCACCAGGACGAGCACCGCGCCGATGGTGGCCGACATCCAGGCGAGGAACGCACCCTGACGCGGCTCGCCGTCAAGATAGGTGGCGGCGAAACGCAACACGACCCAGCCAACGAAGGCGACCAGACCCAGCATGACCGCGGCGATGCTGTCGAAGCGGATTTTGAGGCCAACGTGGTCGCTCAAGGCGAGCTGGGCAGTCCAAGGGCCGTCAAAGACCATCTGAAGGGCGGAGAATACCGCGACACCAAGCGCCACAAGAGCTGCGAGCTCCACCCGGCGCCGGGCGCGGCGCGCACGGGGGCCGGGATCGGTGGTGGCGATGACGAGAGCGGCCACCAGCAGGGCGACCGGGGAGAGAAGCGGGAGAAGATCGGCAGGCATCGGGGAGCTCCTGGAGAGCAGCGGTTTGCAATTTGGCCTCTCCTACCGCTGGCCTTGCAGAAAGAAAAATTCATTGTTTTAGCAAAAACGTTCGATTAAACAGAACGAGTGAGCGTTCTAAACTACAACCATCTGCGCTATTTTTGGGCCGTGGCGCATGACGGGGTGCTCTCCCGCACCGCCGAACGGCTTAACCTTTCGCAATCCGCCCTCTCCGTGCAGATCCGCAAACTCGAGGAGAGCCTCGGCCACCGGCTGTTCGAGCGCCGCGCCCGCCAGCTCCACCTCACCGAAGCGGGCCGGATCGCCCTCGACCATGCGGATGCGATCTTCGCCACCGGCGCAGAGCTGACGGGCACCCTCAGGCGGATGGGGACCGACCGGAAGGTTCTGCGCGTGGGGTCGTTGGCGACCCTCTCGCGGAACTTCCAGCTCGACTTTCTGCGGCCAGTTCTGGGGCGGGCGGATGTGGAGGTCGTCCTGCGTTCCGGCAGCCAAGCCGAGTTGCTCGGTGCCCTGGAGCGGATGAACCTGGACACCGTTCTCGTGAACCGCCCCGCCGCCCGCGACGCCGTGACCCCGTTCCTTTCGCATCGGGTGGCGGCGCAGCAGATCAGCCTCGTCGGCACCCGGACCCGCGTTGGGCACGGCGGCGAACTCGAAGCGCTGCTGGCAAGCCAGCCGGTGGTCCTTCCCACCGGGGAGAGCGGCGTACGCGCGGGTTTCGACGCACTCGTCGATCGACTGGGCCTCAGACCCAGGATCGCAGCCGAGGCGGACGACATGGCCATGCTTCGACTTCTCACCCGCGAGGGCGTTGGGCTGGGGGTGCTGCCGCCGATCGTGGTGAAGGACGAGTTGGAGAGTGGGCGCCTTGTCGAGGCCCACCGGCTGCCCGGGATCGCAGAGACCTTCTACGCGGTAACCGTTGCGCGGAAATTCCCAAATCCGCTGCTCGCAGAGCTGATTTCACACCCGGCCTCTGGCGGCTGAGGGCCGAACGCCCATGACCGGCTGGCAAAGCGTGCCTGAAAGGCCCGGTCAGCGGATCCAGAGCTCAACGCGGCGGTTCTTGGCCTGGCCTTGCGGTGTGTCGTTGCAGAAGACCGGCATAAGCTCGCTGAAGCCCAGCGGCCGCATCCGCGACGGAGCCACGCCATTGGCCGCAAGAAGGGCGCGGGCCTGCTCTGCGCGGCGCTGAGAGAGCCCCTGATTGGTTGCGAAAGGGCCGCGGGCATCGGCAAAGCCCAGGAGCAGGACCTCGGCATCGGGCGCCACCTGGTTAAGCCAACGCGCGACCGCAGGGCCGTCCTGGAGCGCTTTATTGTCGAGCACAGCAGAGCCTGTGGCGAAGCGGAATGTCACCGAGACCCGGGTGGCGTCGGCGACAAGCGTCGCCAGTTCCGCGGCCATGCGGTCGGCGGCGGCACCGCGCTCGCTTCCGGCAGGCCGAACCGCGCGGTCGACCGGCCCGCCGAGCGTCTCGATCCGCGAACTGACGAAGCCGGTGGCCCCGATCAGCTCCTGCGCCTGATCAGAGAGTGCGAAATCGACGAGATCGCCCAGCAGCCCCGTCCGCTCGGCACGCAGGGTGTAGAGGAAGACGCGGCGCGCCAAGGCATAGTCCTCAGTCTTGATCGAGAACAGATCTGGTCGCTGGACGATGCCGCAAGGTCCGGCCAGGGCGAGGGGTCGGACGCCGCGCACATCGGCCAGCGCCCCGGCTGCGACAGCGCCGATGGCCCGAGGATCCGCCGCGACCGCTTCGGCGAGGCCGCGATTGCTCTCGAACCGACGAGCACCGGGGGCGAGCCGATCTGCATCGCCACCAAGAAGCAGGCTCACCAAGCTATCGAAGGTCCCAGACTGGGCATCGCGGGCATAAACGCGAATGGCCCCCCCTGGCAGGCCCAGGTCGGACCAGTCGGCCAGGCGTCCGGAAAAGATTGCGGCGAGCTGGTCGACAGTCAGCCGCTCGAGGCCCACGGTGTCGGACACGATCGCGACGATCCCATCCAGAGCGAGCACATGCTCCCGCTCCGGCCCACGCAGGCCGCGATGCCCGAGCGTGGCGAGCGCCGCCTCCTCCCGGGGGCGGATGGGCCGCGACGCCATTGCGATCGCCGCCCGGCCGCGTGCGAGCGCCTCGAAGCCGGTGGACGTGCCGCGCCGGGAGATCTCGATACGCGCGCCCGCGCCAGTTATGTCCAGGCGGCCATCCGCCGTCGGCGCGGCGCGCGGCGCCGGGCCTTGCGCGCGCGCGAGGAAAGCCTCGGCAAGACGGGGCATCAAGCGGGCGCCCACGGTGTTGGAACCGGCAATGCGCAGCGTCCGAACGGGCGCGGCCTCCGAGCCGATCGGCGCCGTGGGCGGCGATGCAACCTCCGGCTCAGTGGTCGGTGCATCAGGAACCGGCTCAGGCGCTGCGATCCTAACCTCGCCGGCTGCCGCGCAGGGGAAAAAATCGTCAATGTAAAAGCTCTGGCGGCCGAGTGCGGTGGAGAGATCCCAGCGCTGACCGGTAAACCTGATCAACTCGCCGGTCACCCGACCCCCGGTCGACTTGCTCTCAAGGCAGATCTCGGCCCAGGCCGGCGGGGCCAGCGAGATCAGCGCCAGGGCGGCGACCAAAAGGCGCTTTAAAAGCGTCATGCGCCGCCCGCTCCCGCCGCCACGGGCACCATACGGATCAGCCGTCCATCAGCAAGATCGGGCAGGCTGAAATACGGGAGTCTCTGGTTTAGCATCACGCTGTCCCCCATGCGGCCATCGGCCAGGCTCAGGCTCAGATCGAGCCGGTAGGCGCCGGCCTCGCTCAGCAGCGGCTGGCCGCGCTCCATGGGATGGAACAATACGGCGCGGCTGACCGAAGAGCGGCCAGGAATGGCGATGGGGGCGAAGGGTGCGGCATCGGGTCCGGGGCTGGGGCCGAAGCCCGTCGCTCGGAACGATCGGCTGCCGCCGCTCTCATCGGTTACCGTTAGACGCAGGCCGCGAACCGCCCCGTCACGCGCGCCCGAGTTCGTGAGGGTCAACGGCACCAGCACCACCTCCTGACTGCCGTTACGGTCGCGCGCCAGATAGGTTTGGTCCGCTGCCAGAACCGCGATTTCGGCCCCGCGCAGCTCCGTCAGGTAGAGCGTGCCGACCGACACCAAGATAGCCGCAATGGACATCAGCCCCGACAGCGCGCCGCTGGTCGCCCCAAGCCGCATGGCTTCCCCCCGTTGTTCGATGATCTTTTACCACCGGGGCACCCGCCCGCCAATGGCGCGATCAACCGCCATGTCTGGCGCGCACCGCCTCGACCTCGGACCGGTTGCGCACGGGGTCTCCTCGACCGGTGGCCCCCACCCGCTCGAGCCGCGGCGCCGGATCGAAGCGCGCGTCGATATCGAGCAACCGCGAAAGCGCCGGGCCGATTTCAGGGGAGAAGCGCTGCGCCCCGTCCTCCGCCCGCACGAACATCTCCTCATAGGCGAGATCGAGGAAGCGTGGCGCGCCGGCGAAGATCTGCCGAACCCGCGCATGCTGGGCCCGGATCACGCGGATTTCCCGCTCGAGTGCCGGGATATCGATCTCGAACGGGTCTGGCGCTTCCTCAGTACCGATCTCGAAGCTGTGGAAGCGGTTGCGCCGGATTGCGAGCTGGAGCGAGACATGGCGACCCACCGCATCGCGCCGCTCGATCAGGATTGCCGGGGCTCCGCTCTCGCGCACCGCGTGTAAGATCTCGAAATCCGGTCCAGGCAGCCGCCAATTGCCTTCGATCAAATGCAGGCTTTCGAACTTCATATCGAAGAGGCAGATGCATCCCGGGTTCCGCGCAACGAGGCGCGCCAGATGGGCGTAGAAGCGTGCGCGGAACACCGATGGCCGAACCGCCCGCCCGCCGAGCCGCCGGAACACGCCATGGAATGCCTCCTCATTGAGAACCTCGCCGAAATCCTCGATCTGCGGATGGGTGGCGGCGAAATTGCGGAAGACGGTCGTGCCGGACCGGCCGAACGAGAACAGGAAGAGCCCTCGGCCATCCAGCCGGCGCAACATTTCTGCCGCATCCGGTCCCGGACCAACACCGTGACGCCCGGTGAGGCGGTAGTAAAGCGGCTTGAACCGGCGAAGCCGTGCCGCCACGCTCGGGTTTTGGAGAAGGCGCTTCATGGGACCCTCATGCGGTGCTGCCATGTCGGCGAAGCGCAACGATAGCTTGGAGCATCCAAAGCGAGCAAGCATTCGCCACAGGGATCTCGGCAAAGGACCGCGGCGCGCTTTCCCAAAGGTCCGGAGCAAGGCAGTCTCGCGCGCGAGTCGGGGCCAGACTGGTGGCCTCGGCCAGATCTGTCGATGGAGACCCGCTGATGCAGCCATCCCGAGATCACTTGCCCGCCCTCGGCGTCGTGATCGTCACCTATTGTGCGGCCGACTTCATTGCGGACTGTCTCGAGAGCCTGCTCGCCTCTGGCTACCCGGCGCTTAGGATTGCGGTTGTCGACAACGCGTCACCGGATGGAACGGCCGAGGCGATTGCCGACTGGGCCGCGGGGACGCGCGATTTCATCCGCCCGGACGACTGGGCCGACAGCTGGCCCGACCCCGTCCCCAAGCCGCTCGCTTTTGTTCGTGTGCCGCCCGGAACCACGGCACCCCGGCCCTTCCCTCAGCTCGCCCTAATCGAGGCGGGAGCGAATCTGGGCTTCGCCGGCGGGGTCAATCTGGGCCTGCGCGCCCTCGCGGCCGATCGCGACATCGACCATTTCTGGATCCTAAATCCCGACACCCTCGTCCCGCCCCAAACTCCGGAGGAATTGATCGCGGCGGCGCTGGGGATGGACCGCTATGCCGTCATCGGGGCCCGCATCGTTTTCCGCGACGCACCGGCAACCGTCCAGATGGATGGCGGGCGGATTAACCGACTCACCGGCACGTCGATCGCCGTCAATTTGGGGCAACCGGCCGACACCACTCCGCTGCCCGACGCCAGCGATCTCGATTTCATCTCCGGTGGTCATATGCTGGCGAGCCGCGACTTCCTCGACCGAGCCGGATTGATGGAGGAGCGCTATTTCCTTTATTATGAAGAAGTCGATTGGCAGCTGAGACGGGGTGATCTGCCGCTCGGCTTCGCAGCGGGCGCGGAGATCCGACACAGCGTCGGGGTTTCCATCGGCTCGGGCGGGCGATCTCTAACGCCTGCCCCGTTCTCGGTATACTTCATGTCGCGCAATTTGCTGGTTTTCGTGGCCCGGTGGTTTCCGTGGCGGCTGCCCTTCGCCTATCTTCTTGCCTATCTGCGGCTCGCTCGACATTGGGACGGCAGTTGGGCGCAGATCTCGGCCATGCTTCGGGGCCTGCACCGGATGGGACCGCCGCAGGCGGTAAGGACCCGTCTGCCGGAAGCGACCTGGGCCAGAGTGCTCGGCCGGCGCCGAGCGGGCGGCACGCAGCTGTAAGTCGCCATCGCCGGGGTTGGCGAGGCAATCCCCTGCCGGGCCGGCGCCCTTTTTTGGCGTTCAAGCCGCCGACGCCGTCGAAAGAAAGCCGGGAAGCCCATGGATCCGCAGATGCAAGCGCCGCCTGAGCCGCCACGCGTCCCCAAACCCCGGCTCGAGAAGTCCGACCGGCGCCGACGATTTCTGCTCTCGTTGATCGATCCCCGCGCCTGGGCCCATCTGCTCAAGCTCGTCAACTACTACAATTACAGCCATGTGGTGCCCTTACGCCGGATCCGACGGGGCACGGGGGTTGTGATCTCTCCAGATGTCGTGTTTTCGCATCCGGAGCGCATAGAGATCGGCGACCGTGTAAGGATCGGTTCGCGCTGCCATTTCTGGGCCGGGCCATCCCATGGCCGGGTGATCATTGGGGCAGATGCGCTCTTCGGCCCCGAGGTGATGGTGACTGCCGCCACCTATCGCTACAATGATGGCCACCCGGTCACGCGCCAGCATATGGATGAGGCAGATGTGCTGATCGGGCGCGATGTGTGGCTGGGCACCCGAGCGGTGGTGCTGCCGGGCGCGCGGATCGGCGATGGCGCGATCATCGGCGCCGGGGCCTTGGTGAAAAGCGAGATCCCACCGATGAGCATCGCCGTCGGGCAGCCGGCCCGGGTGGTCGGGCAACGGGAGATCGGCGCGCGCCCCGGCTAACGGCCCAGCCAAGGGACGCGCCGCCCCGACGCCCGCATTCGGCCTCAGACAAGCCCAGCCTTCGCGATCTCGGCCTCGCGGGCATCGGCCCCCGAGAACCGCCCATAGGCACCGACCTCGATGTCGCTTCGCAGGATCTGCGCGGGGTTGCCGGCGACGACCGACCGGGGCGGCACCGACTTCGTCACGACCGAGCCTGCACCCACCACGCAATTGTCGCCGATCTCGACACCAGGCAAGATAAGGCTTCGGCCCCCGATGAAGCAGTTCTCGCCGATGCGGGTATGCACCCGGATCCCCCGCGTGCGGTCATGACACAGGATGCGCGTCTCGAAAGCCACATAGGAGTACGCACCGACATGGACGCCCGCGGGATACGTCGTATCGAACTTGGCGCTCAACGAGATTTCCGCGGTCGGGTGGATGTCCATCCCGAAGATCCACCGGTAATAGCTCTTCTTGGCCCCCACGATCAGGTTGCGGAGCCATAAGAAGCGCGTCAGGCCGGTCTTGCGGTAGGTGCCGGACATTGAAAGCTCTGAGCCATCGACAGCATTGGGTTCCGCGTCGGTTCTATCGAAAGGCCAGGCGCCGCACCAGTCCGCAGGTAACCACGCGCGGCCTGCTGATGCGGGCGCACTGGTGACGCAGGCGCGGACGGGCGCTAACCTCGGTCCGGCGAACAGGCAGAGGATGGGGATGTGCGCGAGGACGTGGCGTTGGGCACAAACAAGACCGACGCGGCGCAGCGATCCGCCGCCGAGATCGAAACGGGCCAGGCGGTCTACCAGCCTTGGGTTCTTCGTCTCTATGATCTTTTCGTACATGGTCTGTCGAACCGGCTGCTGTGGCGCATGCCGACGGCGGACTTGCAGGCGCTGTTCGACAACCATGTCGGCCAGCGACATCTCGACATCGGCGTCGGCACGGGCTTTTTCATTGATCGCTTAGCCCCTCGGTCGGTGTCGCCCAAGATCACCCTCGTCGATCTAAACCCCACCTGCCTCGCCCACGCCGCAGCGCGGCTCGCGCGTTTCGAGCCCCGAAAGATCGAAGCCAACGCCCTGGCACCGATGGACCTGCCGGGCCCGTTCGACAGCGCATCTTTGTGCTACCTGCTGCACTGCATGCCGGGGGACATCACGGAGAAGGCCGCCGTGTTCGACCATGTGAAGCCACATCTGGCCCCGGGAGCGCCGGTTTTCGGCGCCACCATCCTGCAGGGCGACGCTCCGCGGAACTGGGGTGCCCGACAACTCATGGCGTTCTACAACCGCCGCGGGATCTTCTCCAATACCGAGGACCGCCATAGAGACCTGCATTCGGCGCTGGAGGCACGGTTCGAGACAGTCGACACCCGAGTTATCGGCTGCGTTGGTCTCTTCGTCGCGCGCTGAGCCCGGGACAAGCCGCGGAGCGCAAGCACTCAGCCCGCCGGGTTCTCGAGCCGCCCGCCGAGCTGCACGATCGCCGCCTTGAGCCGAGTTGCGACCCGCACCGCACGCCCTGCCGCATCCTCTCCCTCGGAGCCCGCGAGCAAGGTCTCCGCCGGGATCGGCGCCCCGAACACCACCCGCAACCGATGGGGCCGGGGCCAAGCCCGTTCCCGCGGCCAGGCCTCGAAGCTGCCCTCGATGAGAACTGGCACCACAGGCACCCCGGCCGCGGCAACCACCAGGCCCACACCAGGTTCGAACCGTTGCAGCGTGCCATCCGGCGACTGCCAGCCCTCGGGGAACCAGACAACCGCCGACCCGCCCCTCAGCGCCTCGACCGCGAGTTCGACAGCGACCGTCGGCACCCCTTGATCCACTGGGAAGGCCCGCATCGGCCGGCACAGCAGGCGGAACAGCCGGGAGGCGAACACGACGATCTTGTCGGCGGCGTAAGCTGCCCGCGCACGCAGATGGCCCGGCATGGCCGCAGCGATGGCCGGCGCGTCGAGCATGCTCGCGTGGTTGGGGCAAATCAGCACCGGACCAGTTTCGGGCAGCCGCTCGCGTCCCTCGACATCCACCCCGCAGAGACCGCGCAAAAGCCCCGAGTTAACCGCGTAGAACAGGCGCCCGAGCGCCCGCTCCACCCCGCTGCGCGGCGCGAGCCAGCGACGGTCTTCCGCAAGCCTGGCGGCCAGGGCTCTGGCCGGGGCGCCGTCGGCCGACTTCTGGGTGACGCGCAGCATCAGATCCCGAACGGTCGCGATCTCGGCGATGTCTTCAAGGGTCAGCACAACGCCGGTGTCCTCCTCGATCGCAACGGCGAGGGTCATCCAGGCAAAACTGTCGAAGCCGAGATCCATCTGCAGGTCGCTGTCCAGCCCCGGCTCGGCGCCGCTTGCCTGGGCGGTCAGACGCCTAAAGACCGCGGCTCGGGGCGGCTCGGCGAGCCAGGCGCGATCGGCGTCGGAGAGTTCAGCCTTCGGTGCCGCGGCTCGGTCGCCCGTGGCGGCCTCGTAGAGCGCTGGCAGCAGGAACCGCCTGAGCTTGCCGATTCGCGTGCGTGGCAACGGCTCTCGGGCGATCGCGAAGCCCGACAGCCGCCGGGTCGAAGGCAAGCTCTTGGCGACGCTGGACAGCGCGATCCGGATCGCCTTGTCGTGTTCCACCGTGCCGGTCGCTGCGATCTCGGCGCGGTCGGGCAAGACGAGCGCGGCGAGCGCCCCGTTCTTTTCAAGGACCCCGATCTCTTGGATGAAAGGATGAGCGAGATAGGCCGCCTCAACGTCTTCTGGGAAGACGTTCTCACCGCCGGCGAGAACGATCACCTCCTTCGCTCGACCGACGATGTAAAGATACCCGTCCGGGTCGACCCGGCCGAGATCTCCGGTGCGAAAGAAGCCGTCGCCGTCGAAGGCCCGAGCATTGGCGTCGGGGTTTTCGTGATAGCCCGAGAAGACGGAGGGGCCGCGCAGGCAAATCTCGCCGACCCCGTCTGGATTGGGGTCGGCGATGCGGATCTCGCCGGGGCCGAGGGGCTTGCCCACGGCGCCGGGACGCGTGCCGTTGAAGGTGCCGGCGAAAGCCGAAGCGGTCTCCGACAGCCCGTAGCCTGACTCGACCCGCCATCCCATGCCTTTGAGGGCTGCTGCGGTCTCCGGCTTCAGATGCGCCCCGCCCGAGACGAGCAGCCTGAGCCCCGGTGCCGCTTTACCGGCGACCAGGCGCATCATCCCCGGGCCGACCCGCCCCCCCGAGAGGCGCGCGAGTGTTCGCGACAGCCACGACAGCGCCCCGACGAAGAGACGCGCCGGCCACGGAGCGGCGGCGAGGCGCGCTTTGATCCTTTCCAGCATGGTCTCGAAGAGGCGGGGTACGCCGATCAGCACCGTGGGCCGCGTGGCCTTCATTGCGGTCGCAATATGGCCGCCTGTGGGGCTCTCTGGCAGCACGAGCGCCGCGCCGATGGTCAGCGCGGGTAAGGCTGCGGTGATCAGCGGATAGACATGGTGGAGCGGCAGCGGGAGCATCACCCGGTCCTCGGCCCGAACGCCCCCCCAATCGACGAGCGCCCGCACCACGGTGCCGATATTGCGGCTGGTCAGCGTGAAGGTCTTCGGCGCGCCGGTGGTACCCGAGGTTCGGAAGAGGGCGAGCGGGCGGTCGCTTTGGGGTGGCAGGCCGGCGGGAGCGTTGTCGCCGGGGGCAATGGCTGCGAGGTCGATCACCGGCACCTCGCCGGCATCTAAGGCCGCGCCGTCGGCCCCGTCGCCACCGTCCGGCGCGTCGGCAAACACCATGGCCGCGCCAATTGCCACCGCTTGCGGTCCGACCTCCGCCGCCGGAGCCATCGCGTCGAGCGGTGCGAGGACCACCCCAAGCCGCGCCGCCGCCAGCGCAACCGCAAGCCACCGCGCCGAGTTCGGCGCCCAGATCGCAACAAGATCGCCGTCGCTCACACCCCGTTCCACCATGAGCGCCGCGACCCCATGAACCAGCCTGGCCAGATCGCCGGCCGATGTTTCGACCACCTGCTCGCCGTCCAGGGCGAGGACGGCCGGACGCCCGGGGGCCTGGGCCAGCCGGTCGAAGACCTCATCCGCAATCCAATGATCGAACGCAGTTCGGGACGGTGCGACAAGCTCTGGAAGCGTGGCGGTGGCGGTCATTGCGGGGCCTCCCCTCAGCCTCAATCCTTACGCCCGCGCAGCGCGGGTCACATCAGACGTGCGGGCGACCCAGCCTGAAAGCATCCCAGATAGGCCATGCAAGGCCGGCCGACGCCCTTAGGACGCCCGAACCCGCAGCCGACATGGTCACTCGAGCCGCGCGGGGAAACCCGGTGCGCGCAGGTCTACCCCCACCTGGTCCTCAAGCAGCTTTACGACCATGGGCGACTGCGCGTCTCCGCCATAGGCCGCCTTGGCTCGCTCGAAAAGCCTCTGCATCTGCGCCGCGAGCTCCGCCGGGACCCCGAATTCCTCGGCAAACCCCATCGCGAAGCCAAGATCCTTCAGCGCGAGATCCATGGTGAAGGCAACGTCGTAGCTGCCGTTCAAGATCAGCTGGCCCTCGGTCTCATGCACGAAGCTCGTCCCCGAACTTGCCGCGATCGCCTCCCAGGCCAGGCCGAGATCGACCCCGCCGCGTTTGGCCAGCATCAGCCCCTCGCCGCAAGCCGCCAAATGGATGAAGGCCAGCATGTTGGTGATCACTTTGACCACGGAAGCCTGCCCGAGCTCGCCCAGATAGATCACCTTGCCGCCCATTGCTTGGAATGCCGGACGGTGCCGCTCTGCCAGCACAGGATCGCCGCCCACGAGCACGGTGATCTCGCCCCTTGCCGCCAGATGGACCCCGCCCGTGACCGGCGCCTCGAGCGTGGTCACCTCGCGCTCCGCCGCCAGCGCCGCCAGTGCACGCACCTCCTCGCGGCCGAGCGTCGACATCTCGATCCAAGTCTCGCCCGGATGCATGGCCGGCAGCATCGCTTCGAGAACGGCGCGGGTGGCCTTGGGCGAGGGCAGGCAGGTGATTACCACGTCTGACGCTTCGGCAACCGTCCGAGCATCGCTGACCCAACGCGCCCCGGCAGCCACCTGGCGCTCGGCGAGGCTTTCATCGAGATCGGTGCAGGTGACGTCGAAGCCGGCCTTGCGGAGGTTCTCCGACAAATGGCCGCCGAGATTGCCCAGACCGACGAAGCCGTAGCGCATGATGTCTCTCCTCGCCCGTCAGATGCGGGTCTCGTGGGCCTGCATGTCGAGATGCAATGCATCCTCGGTATAGGGATGGGCACGCGCCAGATCCTCGTTGAGATCGGAGCCCAGCCCCGGCTCCTCGGACGGGATCGCATAGCCGTCCTCCCAGCGGATCGGGTTGGTGAGGATCTCCGCATGGAAGCCCTCGAAGCGTTCGATGCTCTCCAGGATCAGGAAATTCGGGATCGCCGCGCCCAGGGCGATGTTGGCCAACGCCTCGACTGGGCCGCAATAGAGATGGGGGGCGAGCTGGGCGTAATGCGGCTCGGCGAGGGCAGCGATCTTCTTGGCCTCGAGGATGCCGCCAACCCGGCCGAGCGCGGGCTGCAGGATCGACGCCGCTCCCGTCGCCAGGACCCGTGCGAACTCGAACTTGGTGGAGAGCCGTTCGCCGGTGGCGATGGGAACAGAGGTCGAGCGGGCAATCTCGGCCATTGCCTCGGGCATCTCTGGCGGACAGGGCTCCTCGAACCAAAGGGGATCGTAGGGCGCGATCCGTCTGGCAAGCCGCTTCGCACCCGAGACGGTGAATTGCCCGTGGGTGCCGAAGAGAAGATCCGCCCGGTCACCCACCGCCGCGCGCAACCGCCGGCAAAACATCTCCGACCGGTCGAGATCGGCCTGGGCGGGCTCATGGGGGTCGTAGATCGTGTAAGCGCCGGCGGGATCGAATTTCACCGCGGTAAAGCCCAAACCGACATAGTGCGCCGCCCGCTCGGCCGCAGCGTCCGGGTTGGCGTAGACCGCCTCGGCTTCAGGGCCATAGGTGTCGGCCTCGGCCGATGGATAGAGATAGGTGTAGGTGCGCAGCCCCTCCCGGCATCGGCCACCGAGCAGCGCATGCACCGGTCGGCCCGCCGCTTTGCCGATGATATCCCAACAGGCGATCTCAAGCCCCGAGAGGACGCCGGTGAGCGAGGGGTCTGGCCGCTGCGAATAGCCCCTGCTGTAAACCGCGCGCCAGAGATGCTCGATCAGATGGGGGTCCGCCCCTTCGAAATGGCGGGCGAAAACCTCTTCGATCATCTTCGCGACAAGGTGCGGCGAGAAGCTCGCTGCGTAGACCTCGCCGATGCCGGTGACGCCGCAGCTTGTTGCGAGCTTCACGAAGATGAAATACCGGCCCCCGCGCCGGGGCGGCGGATTGGCAACGACGAACACCTCGAGTTCAGCCAGACGCATGCGCCCCTCCCCGTCTTACCGCCCCATCGCTGGCGCCATCGAGAGTGGCTGTCAATCCACAATCGGCCGGAAGAGCGGGCCTCGCGCCCGCTGTTCTACCCCTATTCTGCGGCCGGCTTGAGGCTATTGATCAGATGATAGAATTTCTCGCCTTGCACGGCCACATGGCGACGGACCGCTTGCGCAGCCGCCTCGGCATCGCCCCGCTCCAGCGCGGCAACCACCGCCTCGTGCTCGGACATCGACTGTTTGAGACGGCCGCGCAGGCGCAACTGCAGCCGGCGAAACGGGGTGAGGCGCCGATGCAGGCGCTTGCATTCCTTCTCGAGGAAGGCGTTGCCCGACTGGCGGTAGAGAACCGCATGGAAGCGTTCGTTCTCTCGGTAGTAGCCGTCGTGATCGCGCGCCTCGAGCGCGGTTTGGCAACGCGCATTCGTCTGGCGCATCTCCTCCAAGGCGGCGTCGGTGATTCGGGTCGCTGCCAGCCGGGCGCAGGCGGCCTCGAGCTCGGCCATCACCTCGAACATCTCGACCAGCTCCACAGGTCCCGGTTGTCGGACAAAGACCCCGCGCCGCGGGATTTGCTCCACCAGGCCAGAGATCGCAAGCCTTTGAAATGCCTCGCGCAACGGCGTGCGAGATACGCGAAACCTGTCCGCCAGCCGAACCTCGTCGAGCCGCTCGCCATCGGCAAAGGTGCCGTCGAGGATCATCCCCTCCAGGGTTTCGGCAATCGCGTTGGACCTCTTGTTCTCCATTCGGTTCGTATACAAAGCCAATGCAGCAGCAACAAGGCGATCGGTCTTGTATACAAAGAGCTTGACGCGCGCGCCCGGGGCTGCGACGTTTTCGCGCCCGGTGGTTAACACCGAGCCATTCAAAGGGAGGAACAACCCATGAAGCTCACCGCTTCCATCGCCGCGACAGCACTCGCCGCCGTCACCCTCAACGCAAGCGCCGAAACCCTGCGCGTGTCGCACCAATGGTCGGAGGCCGATGTCCGCCACAAGGTCGCGGAGATTGTTGCCGAAGAGGTCGCGGCCGCCGGCGTCGATCTCGAGCTCCAGATCTTCCCCAGTCAGTCGCTCTTCAAGGCCCGCGAGCAGTACAAGCCGCTGGCCCGCGGCCAGGTCGACATGATCGTCTTCCCGCTGTCCTACGCAGGCGGCCTGCGCAATGCTTACAATCTGACCCTGATGCCCGGCCTCGTCAAAAACCACGACCATGCCGCGCGGCTGAACGAGTCGGAATTCATGCACGAGATCGAGCGCATCTTGGACGAGGACGACATCAAGGTCCTGGTGCATGGCTATCTCGCGGGCGGCTTCGCTGGCACCGATGAGTGCATCACCTCGCCCGAAGATGCGCAGGGCAAGCAAATGCGCGCCGCTGGCAAGGCGTTCGAGCAGATGCTCGCGGGCGCCGGCGCGTCCATCGCGTCGATGGCCTCCTCGGAGATCTACAACGCCATGCAAACCGGCGTGCTCGACGGCGCGAACACCTCGTCGGCGTCTTTCGTGTCGTTCCGGATTTACGAGCAGGTCGCCTGCTTCACGCCGGCCGGCGACTACGCGCTCTGGTTCATGTATCAGCCGATGCTGATGAATAAATCCGTCTTCGAAGGGCTGACAACCGAACAGCAGGAAGCTCTGCTCGCCGGGGCTGCAAAGGCACAGGCCTTCTATCTCGAAGAGGCGAAAAAGCAGGACGGCATGGCGCGTGAGATCTTCGCGGAGAACGGCGTCGAGATCGCCGAAATGACCGCCGAAGAGTTCGAAGCCTGGCGCGCGATCGCCCAGGAAACCGCGTATAAGGCCTTCCTCGAGGGGTCGCCCGAGGGCAAAAAGCTGCTCGATCTCGCGCTCTCCGTCGAGTGATCCGCCACGCCGGGAGCAGGTTCGTCTGCGCCCGGCGACCTCATAAAGACCCTGACCACGGGAGACGCCGCCATGTCCGGCACGTCCCACGCCGTATCGCCTGCCCGGCATGGCGGCCACATCCTCCTGCGCGCCATCGGCTTGCTCAGCCAGCTCTCCGGCATCGCCGCGGCCCTTCTGATCCTCGCCTCGGTGATCGTCACCTGCCAGATGATCTTCATCCGCTTCGTCCTGAACGACTCGACGATCTGGCAGACCGAGGGCGTCACCTACATGATGATCGGGGCGACGATGCTCGGGCTGCCCTATGTCCAGTACCTGCGGGGCCACGTGAACGTCGATCTGCTGCCGCTCATGCTCCCGGCCGGCGCGCGCAAAGCGCTGGCCCTGCTCGTTCTGGGACTGACCCTCGCAGTGTGCGCTGCCATGCTTTGGCATGGCTATCACTTCTGGTTCGAAGCTTGGGACTGGGGTGAGACCTCCAACACGCCCTGGAACCCCAAACTTTGGGTGCCCTATCTGGCGTTGCCGCTCGGCTTCGGGCTCTATGCGCTGCAACTTCTCGCCGATCTCTACGGCATGATGCGGGCCGTCGAGCCACCCTTCGGGCTCGACCCCGAAGCCGGCCTGACCGACCAGCTCGCCGAAAGGGCCGACTGATGGATCCGCTCACGCTGGGGGTCCTCGTCGCCTTCGTCACCATCGCGGTTCTGTTCTCCGGGATCTCGGTTGCCGCGGGTCTGCTGGTGGTGGCCGCCATATTCCTGATCGCCTTCGACGGGTTGTCGGCCCTGAGCCTGATGCCGGAGGTGTTCTTCGGCAAACTCAACAATTTCGCGCTGCTCTCCATCCCGATGTTTATCATCATGGGAGCGGCGATCGCCTCCACCCGGGCCGGCGCCGATCTCTACGAAGCGCTCGAGCGGTGGCTGACCCGGGTGCCGGGGGGGCTCGTGGTCTCCAATCTGGGGGCCTGCGCGCTGTTCTCGGCGATGTCGGGCTCGAGCCCGGCCACCTGTGCGGCGATCGGCAAAATGGGCATCCCCGAGATGCGCAAGCGCGGCTATCCCGACAGCGTCGCGGCCGGCTCCATCGCGGCGGGCGGCACACTCGGCATCCTCATTCCGCCATCTGTGACCATGATCGTCTACGGGATCGCGACCGAGACCTCGATCGGGCGCCTGTTTCTCGCGGGCGTCGTGCCAGGGCTCTTGCTCGTGGCGCTCTTCATGGCCTGGTCGCTGTACTCCACCTGGGCCTCCGGCGACACCCGCGTGCTGAGATCGACCTCTTACAGCTGGCGCGAGAAGTTCGAGATCCTCCCCCGGGTGGTGCCCTTCGTAGCGATCATCATCGGCGTGCTCTACGCGATGTATGGCGGCATCGCCACGCCGTCGGAGACCGCGGCCGTGGGCGCCCTCCTGTGCCTGCTGATCGCGATGGTGATCTACCGACTGTGGAGCCCCGGCAAGCTCTGGCATGTGCTGCGCGACAGCACCCGCGAGTCGGTCATGATCCTCTTCATCATCGGCGCGGCCGGTGTTTTCAGCTACATGCTCTCCTCGCTGTTCATCACCCAGTCGATCGCCGCTTGGATCGGCTCACTCGACGCAAACCGCTGGGTGCTGATGGGAATGATCAATCTCTTTCTGCTGGTGGCAGGCTTCTTCCTGCCGCCGGTGGCTGTGATCTTGATGGCCGCGCCCATCCTGTTGCCGATCATCACCAATGCGGGGTTCGACCCGATCTGGTTCGCGGTGATCCTCACGATCAACATGGAGATCGGCCTGATCTCGCCGCCGGTGGGTCTCAACCTCTACGTGATCAACGGTATCGCCCCGGACATCAAACTGAGGACGATCTTGGTCGGCTCCCTACCCTATGTCGGCTGCATGGTGGTGGCGATCCTGTTGCTCTGCCTCTTCCCCGGTCTCGCACTCTGGCTGCCCGATCTTGTGATGGGCCCGGAGCGGTGAGCTTGCTGGCCGATCTGCTCGCAACCGTCTTCGAGCGGCGGGGCGACCCGAGGGGTACGACGGCGGCGGATAACCGGCCGATCGCGGCGCTGGTGGCCGATCTTATCGGGGCGCGGGGGGAGGTCTCGGGGCGGGCGCTGGCGCAGGCGATCCTCGACCGCTTCGACGCGATGGACGACGCCCATCGCTGCGCTTTTTTCCGGCTGCTCGGAGAGGAGCTCACCCTCGATCCGGCTGCGCTGAGGGCCGCCCTCGACCGCTATGAGACGGGGCAGACCAAGGCGAGCTACCGCGCCGTGATGGCGGCGGCAGAGCCCCCCCGGCAGGAGCTGATCCGCCGACTCAACCAAGTCCCTGGCGCCACCCATGCGCTGGTGGAGATGCGGGCCGATCTGCTCCGGCTGGGCCGGGGAGATGGGGCTCTTGAGGCGCTCGATCTCGACTTTCGCCATCTCTTCGCAAGCTGGTTCAACCGCGGCTTTCTGGTGCTCCGGCCGATCAGCTGGGAGAGCCCGGCCCATATCCTCGACAAGATCATCGCCTATGAGGCCGTGCATGCGATCGGCAACTGGGACGATCTGCGCCGCCGGGTCGAGCCGCAGGACCGGCGGTGTTTCGCGTTCTTCCACCCGGCCATGCCGGACGAGCCGCTCATCTTCGTCGAGGTCGCGCTGACCCGCGGCATCCCCGGCTCGATCCAAGCGCTCTTGGCCGAGGACCGGGAGGTGCTGGCGCCGAACCAGGCGGACACAGCGGTTTTCTACTCGATCTCCAATTGCCAAGCGGGGCTCGCCGGCATCTCCTTTGGCAACTCCCTGATCAAACAGGTGGCGGCCGATCTGTCGATCGAGCAACCCGGTCTCGCCACCTTCGTCACGCTGTCACCGATCCCCGGTCTGCTCGACTGGATCGCGGCTGAAGGCTTCGCCCCAGATCTGCAGGACGACCAGGAGATGCGGGCGCTCGCGGCCCGCTATCTCCTGCGTGCGACGCGGGACGATGGGTTGCCGCTCGATCCGGTCGCGCGGTTCCACCTCGGCAACGGCGCCTCGGTCCACCAGATCCATGCCGGCGCCGACAGCGCTGCCAAGGGGCAGGCACAGTCCGCCGGCGTGATGGTCAATTATCTCTACGACCTCGCGAAAGTCTCGCAGAACCACGAAATGTTCGCCACGACCCAGGAGATCGCCGCCGCCTCGGAGGTGCGCAACCTGGCCGCAGCGGGCGAGAAGACCAAGGCGCCGGCCTGATCCGGGCCCGGCAGACAAACCCCGACACAGGAGGCCCCAAATGGCGAACACCCTCTACGACGCCCTGTTCGCCCCGCATGACGGGCGCAACACGCCCTTTTTGCATGACGCAGCGGGCGGCACGATCACCTATGCGGAGTTTCTGGCGATGGCGGCCCGGATCGCCCATGTGCTGTCCGCGGCAAACCTAGCCCCGGGCGATCGGTTGGCGGCTCAGGTGGCGAAATCGCCCCAAGCACTGGCGCTCTATGCCGCTTGCGTTCAAGCCGGGGTGATTTTCCTTCCGCTCAACACCGCCTATACGGTCGAGGAACTGCAGTACTTCGTCGAGAACAGCGGTGCGCGCATGCTGGTTTGCGATCCGGAGCGGGCCGCAGCGCTCGCACCGCTCGCCGAGACCTGCGGGGCAGGCCTGCGGACCCTCGGCGCGGATGGCAGCGGCAGCCTTTCGGCCGAAGCCCAAAGCAAGCCCGCGCGGTTCGAGACCGTGAACCGCGGGCCCGACGATTTGGCCGCCTTCCTCTACACCTCGGGTACGACCGGGCGCTCGAAGGGCGCCATGCTCAGCCACAACAATCTGCTTTCGAATGCCGAAACGCTCGTCGATTTTTGGCGCTTCAGCGCGGCGGATGTCTTGCTCCACGCGCTGCCGATTTTCCACACCCACGGCCTTTTCGTTGCGACCAACATTGCCCTCTCGGCGGGGGCCTCGGTGATCTTCTTGCCGAAGTTCGACGCCGACACGGTGATCTCCCTCATGCCGCGGGCGACCGTCATGATGGGCGTGCCGACCTTCTACACCCGCCTGCTCGAAGACCCGCGCCTGACCGAGACCCTAACCGCACGGATGCGCCTTTTCGTCTCCGGGAGTGCGCCACTCCTTGCAGACACCCATGAGCGCTTCGCCGCCCGCACGGGGCACCGGATCCTCGAACGTTATGGAATGACCGAAACCAATATGAACACCTCGAACCCCTATGATGGAGAGCGCCGGGCGGGCACGGTGGGCTTCCCGCTCCCGGGTGTCGAGGTGAAGATCACCGACAAAGACACCGGCGCGGCCCTGCCCCAAGGCGAGGTGGGGCAGATCGAAGTGCGCGGGCCCAACGTCTTCAAGGGCTACTGGCAGATGCCCGAGAAGACCGCCGCCGAACTCCGCGCGGACGGGTTCTTCATCACCGGCGATCTTGGGCGGTTCGATGCGGACGGGTATCTGCAGATCGTCGGGCGGGACAAAGACCTGATCATTTCCGGCGGCTACAATATCTATCCCAAGGAAATAGAAGTATTGCTGGACGCCCAGCCCGGGGTGCTTGAATCGGCGGTGGTCGGGGTCCCGCATCAGGACTTCGGCGAGACCCCCATTGCCCTCGTCGTGGCCGAGCCCGGCGCCGAGCCCGATCCTGATGCCCTAAGCGCAGAGCTGCGCAAGTCGCTCGCCCGCTTCAAGCATCCCCGCGCCTGCCTGATCGTTGCGGATCTGCCGCGCAACACGATGGGAAAGGTTCAGAAGAACGTCCTGCGCGACCGTTACAAGGATATGTTCACGCCCGCCTAGGCCCCTGCCCGCTCGGCAACGATCCGCCCGTCGCCGAATTCGATCACCCGGTCGAAGAGATCGAGCGCCCGCGCATCATGGGTGACCACTGCGATCGCCGTGCCGCGTGCATCGGCGATTTGGCGAAAAAGGGAAATCGCGCGGCGCCCACGGACGCTATCGAGCGCAGCGGTGGGTTCGTCGGCGAGCACCAGCCGCGGATCATTGGCCAAGGCTCGGGCGATCGAAACCCGCTGTTGCTCCCCGCCAGAGAGACGGTTCGGCAGATTGTCCACCCGGTGGCCGAGCCCGAGCGCTTCCAGCAAGCTCTCCGCATGCTCGGTCGCTGCATCGGACGCCACGCCATCCATCTCCATCGCGAGCGCCACATTCTCCGCCGCCGTTAGGAACGGGATGAGATTGGCCTTTTGGAAGACGAAGCCGATGTTCTGCCGTCGGAAGTCGCGGAGCCTGTCGAGATCGGCCTGCCCGTCGGACATCAGCTCACCGGCGAACCGCACCTCGCCCAAGGTCGGTTGGTCGATGAGCCCCGCGATGAGCAGGAAGGTGCTCTTGCCAGAGCCAGACGGCCCCATGATCGCGACGAGCTCCCCCGCGGCTATGTCGAGCGAAACCCCGTCGAGGGCGCGCACCACCGTGTCGCCACTGGGATAGTGCTTCGCGGCCTCCCGGATCGATAACAGTGCGGTCATGACAAAACATCCTGTGGCTTGGCCTGCATCGCGCGATGAACCCCGAGTTGGGCAGCGACGAAGCCGATCAGCAGGACGACGCACAGCATCATCGTCAGATCGCCGGGATCGAGCACCACGCGCCGCGGAAAATGCGGGAAGACCAAATGGGCCAGGGCAACGCCCACCAGATAACCGCCGAGACCGATCAGCAGGGCCTGCTGCACGATCATTCCGGAGATCAGGCCGTTGCGCGCGCCCATCAGCTTCAAAAGGCTGATCTGGTGCAGTTTCTCCAGGGTCATTGTGTAGACGATCAGCGAGATCACAATGGTCATGACGATCATGAGCACGGTGGTGAAGGCGAGGATCTGCACCCTGAGCCGCCAGAGCCGTTGATTGAGAAAGAGATCGGTCTGTTCTGCGGAGCTCAGGATGTTCGCATCACCCCAGCTGAGAACCGCCCGGCGCAAGTTCTCCGGATCCGCCCCTGGCTCGAGATCCACCAGGATCGCTGCAATCTTGCTGTCCTGCGGGAGCGTGTCGAGCCCGGCCGCCGCCCGGGCGAGCAGGATCTCCTCATTTGGCTTGCGCCGTGAAATCTCGAGTGCATCGTTGATGGAGACGAAGATCAGCCCGTCGCCCATGCCGTTGACCATGCCCTCGGTTTGGCCGACCACCGTGTAGCTGTCGCGCGCGAGGTCGATACGGTCCCCCAAGGCAAAGCCCAGGCTCCGATCGACGATCACCTCGTGACGACCCTGCGCCAGATGACGACCCGCCACCAGACGTACCCACTCCCCCCGGTCCTTGGGATAATCCAATCCCACGAGCGTCACCCGGACCTCGCGGCCGCCATGGAGGATCTGCTGGTCGGCTTGCACGAAGCGCCTGACCCGGGCCACGCCCTGCACGCCCGCGACCCGCCGATCCATGTTGGCCGGCAGGACGGAGCCCTCCGCGAAGGGCCCCAGACGCCCGCCCTGCACCACCCAGTAATCGGTGTCGATCTCCTCGATCAGCAACGTCGCATCCTCGACTATGCCGCGATAGAGCCCGACCATGCCAAGGCTGGCGGTGATCAACATGCCGATGCCCAACAAGGTGACGATAAAGCGTGGCAGGGTGTGGCGGATGTCCTTAATCGCGAGGTTCATGACTGAAGCTCCACCCGCATCGCTTCATAGAGCCGGGTCCCATCGAGCACCGTCACGCCGCCATCAAGCCCCGCGCTGACCTCGACCCGGTCGCCAACCGCCGCACCCAGCGCGATCGGACGCCAGCGTGCCCTGCCCCGGTCGAGCACCCAAACCCCGACCTCCTCACCACGCCGCACCAACACGGAGGAGGGCACTGTCACCGCCTCGGGCTTGGTCCCGATCCGGATCTCGCCCGTTCCGCGCTGGCCCACGGCCCAACTGTCCGGCAACGACCGCAGCTTCAGATCGACCGTGACCTCCCGGGTCTCGGTGTCCACCTCCGGGTTGATCCGCACCACCTCGGCCGCCCGCGGGCGCCCGGGTTCGGACTCGAAGCGCACCTGCGCGCTTTGGCCCTCCGAGATCAGCGCCATCACGCTCTCGTCGAAGCGGGCAATCAACACCAGCGAGCCGGTATCGAGAACCCGAAGCACCGCCGTACCCGGCGTGACAACGTCACCGACCTCCTGAGACTTCCCGATCACAACGCCGTCGAAAGGCGCGCGGATCCTGGTCTGGTCGAGCGCCTCCTGAGCCAAGGCAATACGGTGCTCGGCGACCGCAAGCTCCGCCTCAAGCCGCCGGACCCGGGCCTGGGCCTCTGCCACCCGAGCCGCCGCCGCATTCCGATCCGCCTGGGCGATGTCGAGCGCGCCATCCGAGACCACCGCCCGTTCCTTGAGCGCGCGGCGACGGGCGAGCTCGCGTTCGTCGCGCGCCAGATGGGCCTCCTCGCGGCTGAGCTGCGCTTTGGCCTCTGCCACCATTTGCGCCGACACCCGCACTTCGTCCCGGGCCTTCTCGACCTCGATGCGGCTGCGCGCGTCATCGAAGCGGGCGACCACGGCACCGGCTCGGACCCGATCGCCCTCGGCGACGCCGAGCTCGACGAGCCGCCCCTGGGCGGTGGTGCTCAAGACGGCCTTGCGCCGGCCCTCGAGCGTGCCAGGGCCGGTAACCACCATCTCCAACGGGCCCGCAGTCGCCAGATGCGGCGTGGCCTCGCGCGCGACCCCGTAGCGCACGCCGCCCATCAGCGCTGCGACCGCGCCCGCCGCCAGCAACAGCCAGAGAAGCGGTCGTCGAGCCGAGCGACGCCGGGCCTTCGGCCGGGGTTTCAAGAGCGGGGCCGTCCCCGCCTCAGGAAGATCTCGCATGGTTTGCCTCACTCATTTGGTGTCCGGCCCTTGGCGTCGGTGGGCCGGGGGATTTGCTCCGTGGTTCAGGATCGCGGCATCTCTGCTGGTCGATGTCACTCAGATGCGGACATGGGAGATACGAGGGCAGCCGCGGGTTTCCTTCGCCCTTATGTGAGAATTTTTCCCACTTTCTTTTGCCGGCGAAGGAAAACGCCGCCAGCCACCGTATCTGTGGGGACGGCACAGACGACCCCAGCGCGAGCGCCCCGATGCAAGAGCCGACCGACGAGAACCTCATGCAGCGCGTCGCAAAGGGCGATCACTCCGCCCTGCGCGGGCTCATGGAGCGTCACATGCAATACGGTCTCGCGCTCGCCGAGCGGATCGCCGGCGGCAATCAAGAGGCAGACGATATCTGCCAAGAGGCCTTCCTGAGGGTGTGGCAGCGGGCAGCGCTCTTCGACCCCGAGCGCGGCTCATTCAAAACCTGGCTCTATCGGATGGTGGTCAATCTGGCGATCGACCGAACGCGCGGGAGCCGGGCCCGCCAGGAGCCAATCGAGGAGGCGGGGGACGTCGTGTCCGACGAGCCGGCTCCGGAGGCTCGGCTGCACGCGCGCCAGCAGGAGCGCGACTTTGAGCGCGCCTTTCGCAGCCTCCCGGAGCGGCAGCGGGCGGCCCTCGCGCTGTTCCATTTCGACCGCCTGAGCGGGCGTGACGCCGCAATGGCGCTCGATCTGTCGGAGAAAGCCTTCGGGTCGCTGCTCACCAGGGCCCGCAAGACGCTGCGCCGCCGCTACGAAGATATCCAAGCCATGGGAGATCAGGGATGACCGAGCGAGACGATTTAGATGCGCTTTTTGTGGCGACCGCCCCGAAAGTCAGCGCGGAGAGGGCCGCCAAGGTCGCCGAACAGGTGTTGCAACAACTCGGGCCGCAGGAGGCGTCGGTCCGGATCACCTTCGACTGGCTGATCGCGCCGTTGCAGCCGCTCGCGCTGGGCGGCGCCGTCGCGGCCGCGCTATGCGCCGGGATCCTGGTCGGGGCGCTGATCGACCTGTCGCCAGATCCCGCGGGGGTCGCCTTACAAATAGTATCAGCGGGGGGCTTGTGATGCGCGCAGTAAAGATCGCGCTTCTGGCCTCGGTGGTGCTAAACTTCGGCTTGGCTGCGACAACCGCCACGGTTTGGTATCGAGCAAAGCTCGCCGCGATCGAGCCCCCGATGGCCTGGCAAATGCTTGAGGACTTCGCAGAAGAGATCGGCGGCTCTGATCGGGCGCTGCTACGGGCTGCGGTGCAAAGCAAACGCGGTCAGTTCGCCGAGGCCCAGATCCGGATTTTGGCGGCGCGCCGGGCGCTGGCGGACCTTTTGATCACCGAAGGCCTGACGGCGGACCGCCTGAACCTTGTCTTCGAGAAGATCAAGCAAACCCGGCTCGAGACCAGCGACCATGTCGTGGCGGTTCTGTCGGAGACGTTACCCGAGATGAGCGACGCCGCCAGGGCGCGGCTGCGGACTGCGCTGCTGCGCAGCCTCGAGCGCGCATCGGGATCCTGAGAGCCGGGCGTTGTCGGCCGGTCGGCTCAGACCTCGACCGGCAGGTATCGCGGGCCTCGGCGGCCCGATCCAGGGCCCCCGCCGGAGCCCCCACGTGCGCCGAGGGCTCGGGCCTGTTCTACCCGAGCCCGAGCGCTGCCAGGGTCTCGGGGTCGACAGCCCCCGTGATCGGCAAGCCTTCGGCCGCCTGAAAGTCGCGGACAGCCGCATCGGTACCGCGGCCGAACACCCCGTCGATGCCCCCGGTGTCATAGCCCAGCGCCGAGAGTGCGGCCTGGATGTCGCGCACCTGCGTGCCGCGCATGTAGGGTGAGGCGAGGCGCGGCCAGTCGCCGCCGGGGACAGGTTGCGCAGTGTCGGCAGGCGGAGGGGGGGTCACGTTCTCCTCCGCCTCCGAAACGATCTCATAAACGGTCTCGCTCTCATAAACCGTCGCCCGATAAAGCACCCCGTTACAGACATACATTGTCTCATCGGCAGTGTTCACGGGGGTGCAGTCGTCATCCTCCGGAAGTGTGGCGACGTAAACCAGGGTGGCCCCAGCGACCGCTGCCGTGAAATACCAGCCCCAGCGCGGGTAGTAATAATATGAGCCCCAGCGCCAATGCGGCGGGCGGTAGTAAGGGGGGCGATAGACCGGCGGACGCCAGGCGGGGGGGCGCCAATGGGGCGGGCGATAGCCGGGAGGGCGCCATCCCGGAGGGCGCCCGGCGAGCGGCGGCCGGGGTCTGTAGCCGGGCGGGCGATAGCCGGGCGGGCGCGTGTTGGGCGGCCTGTGGCCCGGCGGTCGGGCATGAGGCGGGCGCTGGGCTCCGGGCCGGGTGACCGGGCGGTTGGGCCGGTTGGGCCGGGCAAGCTCGGGACGATTGGGCCGGACGGCGGCGGGCCGCCCCGGCGCCGGGCGGGTAACGGGACGCGCCGCCGGGCGGGTAACGGGGCGTGCCGCCGGGCGGTTGGGACGCGCCGCCGGGCGGGTGGCGGGGCGTGCCGCCGGCCGGTTAGGGCGCACTCCGGCCCAGTCCTTCCGGGCCATGCGATTGGGGCGCTGGGCTGCTGGTCGGGCCCTGGTCTTTGCGCCTTGCGGACGCGACTTGCGGTGGATCTTTGCTCCCCCGCCGCGGCCGAAGGGTCGGGCCTCGGCACGGTCGACGGAAAATTGGAACCCAATGATCTTCTGCGGCGCCGGGCCGAGAGAGAACAGCAGCGCAATGGCCAGGAGGCGCAGGGCGGCGGACATCTCGGTCACTCCGACGCTGCGGGGGTGTCACCCGCGCTTGCCTCTTCGGCCGCGGCCGGGGGGACGAGGTCCGGCATGGCGATGGGGGTGTCGTTCTCATCCGGGGCGAAGGTGAAGACCTCTGGGCCGGTTTCAGGCGCGAAATCCCAGTTGCTGAGATAGGCGCGGTATTGCGGCCAGCCCTGGGTATAAGGGTCGGTCCCGATCAACATCACGATGAGGGGGCGGTCGGGATCGGTATCGACCCAAAGTTGCCAGTCGCTATCATATTCTGAGAACGCGAGGTGATGCACCGGCCGGCCGGCGATCACCGTCTCGCCGAGATAGGCGCCGCTCAACACCCCCTCGGTCATTCGCTCGCCGAGGCTTGGGCTCATCAGAGACCAGAGCGGGACAGTCGAGCCTGTATACGCTTGCGCGGCAGCTGCCAGGGCATCGATTTCGCCGATGAATTCCGCGCTCGCAAAGGTGTTGTCAGCCGGCGAAGCGATGGTAAAGGTCTCGCCGTCGAAGTAATAGTCACGAAAACCCTCGCGGTTCTCGGTTTCCGAGACGAAGCCAAGGGCGCGGTCGACCAGGTTCCGACCGCTGCGAAACTCCGTTACCTTCTCTCGACCGTCAATAACCTCATCCACACTGACGAACCAATTGAACGAGAACCGCTCCTGGCTCACGAGGAAATCGGCGGCCGACTGGGCGATCTCGATCGCACGCGGGTCGGTGGCCGGCGCTGGCGTCTCGGACAGCGCGAGACCGGGCATGCAAACCACCGCGAGAATAGGGGTCGACAGGCTGAGCTTCATGGGTTCCCTCCGCAGTGGCGCACCGCCACGCGGCGAGTATAGGCGATCTGCGCCGGCCGGTCGCCGTGAAATCGGGTCGAACTCGCAACTGATACGGACGCACCCGCTGGCGGTGCTCTAGTGCAGCACCAGCCGAACCAGCTCTGCGGCGGCGGACCGGAGCTTGGGCACATGCCTCCGCGCCTCGGCGAGTGAGAGCCGCATCTTGGGCGCGTGGAAGGAGACGGTGGAGAGCAAGCGGCTCTGGTCGTCGAGAACCGGCACGGCGACCGCGATCATGCCCTCCATGAACTCCTCGGCATCTTCGCCAAATCCGCGCGCGCGCGTCGCTGCGATCTCGGCCCTGATCTGCTCGACCTCGGTGAGGGTCTTGTCCGTTCGGGGTGGGAACCGCGCGGCCCGGAGATAGCGTTCGAGATGCGCCGGGTTGAGAGTGGACAGATACATCTTGCCGCTTGCCGTGCAGTAGAACGGCACCTGGGTGCCGACCGGCAACTGGATCCGCAAGGGCCATTTGGTCTCGACCCGATCAAGATAGACCATCGCCTCCCGGTCTGGCACAGCGATGTTGCAGGTCTCCCCGATCTCCTCGGCGAGCCGCCCCAGAACCGCCAACCGGGCCGTGCGTACCCGGAGCGAGGACAGCACATTCACCGACATCCGCCGCAACCGTCGCCCGGGCGTGAAAGAGCGCCCGTCGATGTCGCGCATCAGAAACCCTTCGGCTTCGAGGGTTGCGAAAAGCCGGTGGATAGTCGGCTTGGGGATGCCGAGCGCCTCGTTGACCGCGGTCGGCGTGACGGGCACCCCGATCCGCGCGAGTTCCTCCAGGATCACCAGCATGCGGAGCGTGGTCGGGATGGCCGCGCCGTCGGTATCCTTCTCGGGCCCGTCCATTCTCCGTTCCCAGCCCAGCGCGATCTCGCTCACCGCTCGGGTAGCAGCACCGACGTCAGCTCCGGCACCAGAGCCACGACGATCCAGACCGTGATCAGTGCCACCAGGTAGACCGCAGCATACCTGATCAGCCTGAAATAGGGCACGCCGGTTACGCCGCTCGCGACATAAAGGTTCAGGCCATAAGGCGGGGTAATGAACCCGATGGACGCCCCCACCAGGAAGATCACCGCAAAGTGGATCGGGTCGATGCCGACGGAGGCGGCGATCGGCGCGAGGATCGGCGCGAGGATGATCGTTACCGGCAAGCTCTCCAAGATCATGCCGGAGAAGAAGACGATCGCCATCGCGGTGAAAAGCACCGCATGATAGCCGCCCATGCTGGTCACGAAATCGCCGATCACCTCCTGTGCGCCCAAGAGCGACAGGATCTGCTGCATCACAACCGAGATCGCGATCAGCGGCGCGAGCAGCCCGGTGATCTGCGCCGAGCGCATGGTGATCGACGGCAGCTCGGTGATGCGGAAACCCTGAACCACCAGCATTTCGCCATACGACTTCTCGGAGGCCGGGCGCTCCGGCGAAGGTGAGCCGATCAACCGGTAGATCGGCAACGAGAGAAGCCCGACGATGACACAGAACCCCACCGTGACACCCGCCGCCTCGGTGGGCGAGAACTTGCCGGTGTAGATCCCCCACAGCACCAGTCCGATGGCGAAGAAGCCGAGCCAGGCACCCAGCGCCGTCTTGGCGATACGGGCGATCTGGAACGGGATCAAATGACCCCAACCATTGATCGAGCAAACGATCCAGCAGGCGAGCTGCATCCCGATCACCATCAACGCCCCGGGAATAATGCCCGCCACGAAGAGATCCGAGATCGGCAGGTTCATCAAAAAGCCGTAGACGATGAAGATGATCGAGGGCGGGATGATGATGCCCACCGTGCCGCCAGCCGCCGCCGTCGCCGCCGAGAAGCGCGCGTCATAGCCGCCCTTCACCATCTCGGGATGGAGCATCGAGCCGATGGTGGCGGTCGTGGCCGAGTTCGAGCCCGAGATCGCCGCGAAGAGGCCGCAAGCACCGAGAGAGGCCATGGCGAGCCCGCCCCTGATCCAGCCGAGCACCGCATAGGCGAAGTCCGATAGCCTTCGTGCGATCCCGGAGCGGTTGATGAGGTCGCCTGTGAGGATGAAAAGCGGCATGGCCAGCAGCGCGAAGCCGTCGGTGAACACATCCGAGAGCGCCGCGCCGATATTGTCGAGCGTCATGCCAAGGACGAAGCTCGCGCCGATCACCCAATAGGCGATCACGAGAAAGACCGGCACGCCGAGCATGAAGAGCACGGTGACACCGAGCGAGATAAGGGTGATCCAGGTTCCGTCGGTCATGGCCCGCCCTCAATCCGCGCCGATAACGGCAGGCCTCACGAGCTCGCGCCCGGCCCGGTAATTGGCAATATCCTCAAGGAGGTTCTCGATCACCCGGGTCGCCATCAGCGTAAAGGCGAGCGGCACGGTCGCGAGAAACCACCATTGCAGCACGTTGTCGGTGCCGAGGAGGATCTGGAAATTCGACGCTGAGTTGGCTGCCACGCGCGCCGAGGTGACCACCACGATCCAGCAGAACACGAGCCACAGCACCGCGTCCAGGACAAGACACGCCATCTGCCCCTTCGGACCCATGTTCGTCCGGAACTCGGCAAAGGCAAGATGGCTGCGCTGGCGGATGTTAAACGAGCAGCCGAACCAAGTCATGATGAGAAACAGGAAGGGCGGCAGGGTGGTCGACCAGGGCACCTGTTCGCTGAGAACGAACCGCCGGAACACCTCGACGAAGATCACGCCCGCGATGATCAGATAGCTCCACACCATTACGGTGCGTTCCAGATGACGATCGACAGCGGGGATCAGCTTGTAGATCACGAGCACAACGCCCGCGAAGAGCAGCATAGCAACCAGGCCGACAGGCCAAGCGCTCGGCGTTCTGAAAGCCTCTCGCATCGCCCAGGCATCGTCGGACATCAGCGCGCTCACCACCGCGCCGACGTCGGAAAACAGGTTCTCCATGGGGGTCCTCCCTGCGAGCCGGTTTGTCCGGTCTCTGCGCTTGCGTTATGCGACAGGCACCGCGGCGACGGTGCCTGCCTGACTGTCGTCTGAGGGCCCTCAGGCCGAACGCCACCAGCGACGCGGCTCGACATTCTCGGGCAGCATATCGGCCGGGATCTCGCGGGCGACCCGGTGAATCTCGGCATAGGTGTCGATACCGCCGGCCCAGTTATTGAGCCGCTCACGCCACTGTGCCCAGGGCTCGGGGTTGAACTCGGGCGAGCACATCTCTTCGGCCATCTTTTTCTGCTCGGCATCGAGGAAGGCCATGCGGACATTGTCGCGCGCGAAGATGGTGTTCGGCAGCTGTGGGTCGGAGTAGCCGACCGTCTTGACCAGCGCCGCTTCGTTGGCGGCCTGGACGTGGACCTGCGCGAGATAGGCCGACTCCATGATCGCGTCCTGGAGATGGGCGTCCATCGCGTCGAACACGGAAGCCGACATCGCCGTATGCTCGGTGCCGCAGAAGAACTCGAGATCGACGCACTGCGAGACCACCGGCGACATGTTGGCGTAAGCCACGGCCGAGGCCCAGGTCTCGGCGCCGTCGACGAGGCCCTGCTTGAGGCCGTCGAGGGTCTCTTCCCAAGCGATCGGCACCGGGTTGAGGTCGAGGAGCTGCATGGCGATGCGGCCGAGCTGGGTGCCGGTGACGCGGTTCTTGGTCCCGAAGAGCTCCTCGAGCTTGGTCACCGTCGGGCGCTCCTGCCAGCCGAGGCCGAGCTGGATCCCGCGGAGCTCCGCATGGGTGAAGAGGAATTTCAGGCCGTGACGCTTCTCCATCGGGTCGCGGAGGATGCGCTGGCTCTCCGGATGATAGAAAAAGTAATACTGAGCCGCCCGGCTCGGGAACATGTAAGCATAGTCGAGAATATTGAGATAAGGCGTGGAGCCTGCCGAGTTTTGCGTCGAGGCCGCGTAGATATCGGTGATACCAAGTTGCGTTTTCTCAGCGCAATTGAGCTGGCCGCAGATCTGGTTGTCGCCAATAAACTCGACGCGGATCTCGCCCTCGGTGCGCTCTTCGAGGTCGCGGGCAAATTCGAGGCAGCCGGCGCGCTCGATCAGGAGGTTGCGGGCGTTGAAGCCAGCGGCGCCGAATTTCAGCGTGTGTTTCGGCTCCTTGGCGAAGCGCTTTTCATAGGTCGACTCAGCCGCCCGTGCGAGGGTGGCGAGGCTGATGGTCCCGGTGAGGCCGCCCGCGGCGATGAGCGTGGAGCTGAGCCCGAAACGCCCGGTGAGGCGGAAGAGGTCGCGGCGCGAGATGCCCGAGAGCTTGGTCGAAATGGTCATGTGTTTCCTCCGATTGGCAAGAATGAGACTTGCAGTCTCAAACCTACAGGCTAGTGTCTGATCTGCAAGCAAGAAACGAACGATACTGGAGTTGCTGCGCGCAATGATCGAACTGGAGGCGGATTTCGTCGTGGTCGGGGCGGGATCGGCCGGCTGCGTGTTGGCAAACCGCCTCAGCGCGGATCCATCGGTGAAGGTCGTGCTGCTCGAAGCCGGGGGGCGGGATTTGAACCCCTGGATCCATATCCCCGTCGGCTACTTCAAGACTTTGCACGATCCCCGCTACGACTGGTGTTATAAGACCGAGCCCGACCCTGGACTGAACAACCGTCGCCTCGACTGGCCTCGCGGCAAAACCCTTGGGGGGTCGAGTTCGATCAACGGGCTGCTCTATGTCCGCGGGCAACCGCAAGACTATGACGGCTGGGCGCAGGCCGGGAACCGTGGGTGGGGCTGGGACGAGGTGCTGCCCCTCTTCAAGCGCTCGGAAACCCATGAAGACGGAGCCTCGGCGTTTCACGGCGGATCGGGCGGGCTGTCGGTCTCTCGGATCAGGGCCAAGAGCGAAATCGCCGAGGCATTCATCGACGCTGCGGTGGAGATGGGGGTCCCGCGCACCGAGGATTATAACGGGCCGCGCCAAGAGGGCGTGGGCTACTTCCACCAGACGGCGCGCAACGGCCTGAGATGTTCGGCCGCCCGGGCGTTCCTCAATCCGGTGCGTCGGCGTGGCAATCTGCACGTGATCACCCACGCGCATGCGGAGGCAATTGCCTTCGCCGAGGACGACCCCCGGCGCGCGACGGGAATACGCTTTTCCCGCAAAGGCGCGCCGGGTCGGGTGATGCTGCGCCCCGGCGGCGAAGTGATCCTCAGTGCCGGCGCAATCGGCTCGCCGCAGCTGCTGGAACTGTCGGGGATCGGTCGGGGCGAGGTCCTGCGGGCCGCCGATGTGAGGTTGCGCCACGAGTTGCGCGGGGTGGGCGAATGCCTGCAGGACCATCTGCAAATCCGCCTCGTCTACGAGGTTAACGTCCCCACGCTCAACGATGCGATCAACCGGTTTCTGCCGCGGATGGGCATCGGGCTGCGCTATGTGCTCGCGCGAAAAGGGCCTATGAGCCTCGGCGCGAGCCAAGTCGCCATCTTTGCGAGGTCCAGCGAAGATGCGCAGACGCCCGACATCCAATTCCACTTCCAGCCGCTCTCCGCCGACAAGCCCGGCATCGAGATGCATCACTTCTCTGGGATCACTTCGTCGGTTTGCCAGCTGCGCCCGGAAAGCCGCGGCCATATCCACATCTCAAGCCCCTTTGCGCGGGACTATCCGAAGATCGTGCCGAACTATCTCTCCGCCGTGGCCGATCAGCTCTGTGTGATCCGGGCCGTCCGTTTCGCCCGCGCAATGACCAAAACCAAGGCGTTAGCTCCCTACATCATGCGCGAGCATGTGCCCCAGGGCGATCCGCAGACCGATGAGGACTTGCTCGAGACCGCGCGCCAGCTTAGCCAGACGATCTATCATCCCACGAGCACCTGCCGAATGGGCAACGACAGCATGGCCGTCGTGAGCGACCGGCTGCGCGTGCATGGGATCACCGGGCTGCGTGTGGCCGACGCCTCCATTATGCCGAGCATCGTCAGCGGCAACACCAACGCCCCCGCCATCATGATCGGCGAGAAGGCGAGCGAGTTGATCCTGGCCGATCGGCGCGGCTGACCACGGCGGCGCAACTGGACCGATCAATGCAAGAAACTGGTCCTAACGGGACCGAGCCGAAGGCGCCAATGCCGGACTAGACACGCGACAGACCGGGGCTCGGCCCCGCGGCAGCCAAGAAGGGAGACCGCCATGAAGATGACGACGGAAGAGGCCTTCGTCAAAGTTCTCCAGATGCACGGGATCGAGCATGCGTTTGGCATCATCGGCTCGGCCATGATGCCGATCTCCGATCTCTTCCCATCGGCCGGGATCAAGTTCTGGGACTGCGCCCATGAGGTGAACGCGGGCATGTCGGCCGACGGCTACACCCGCGCGACCGGCAAGATGTCGATGGCCATCGCGCAAAACGGCCCGGGCATCACCAACATGGTCACCCCGATCATCACCGCCTATTGGAACCACACCCCGATGCTCCTCGTCACCCCCCAGGCGGCGAACAAGACCATCGGCCAGGGCGGCTTCCAGGAGATGCAGCAGATGCGGCTCTTCTCCGATTGCGTCTGCTACCAGGAGGAGGTGCGCGATCCCAACCGCATCGCCGAGGTGCTGAACCGGGTGATCATGAAGGCCCACCGCGGCTCCGCGCCCGCGCAGATCAACATCCCGCGCGATATGTGGACCCAGGTGATCGACATTGATCTGCCCCAGATCGTGGCGATCGGGCACCCGGCCGGCGACACCGAGGCGCTGGACGCCGCCGCCAAGCTGCTCTCCGAGGCGAAGTTCCCGGTGATCCTCAACGGCGCCGGCGTGGTGCTCTCGGGCGCGATCCCGGCTTCGGCGGCGCTGGCGGAGCGGCTGGCGGCCCCGGTCTGCTGCAACTACCAGCACAACGACGCTTTCCCCGGTTCGCATCCGCTCGCTTGCGGCCCCCTCGGCTATAACGGCTCGAAAGCCGGCATGGAGATGATCTCCAAGGCCGATGTGATCCTCGCGCTCGGCACCCGGCTCAACCCGTTCTCCTCGCTCCCGGCCTACCAGACGAAATACTGGCCTGAGGAGGCCAAGATCATCCAGGTCGACATCAACGCGGACCGGATCGGGCTCACCAAGCGGGTCGAGGTCGGCATCCAAGGCGACGCGCGCAAGGTGGCCGAGGCGATCCTCGCGCGGCTCTCCGACACCGCGGGCGATGCCGGCCGTCAGGAGCGCCTCGACATGGTCGCCCAGGCGAAATCCCGCTGGGCGCAGGAGCTGTCCTCGATGGACCACGAGGAGGACGATCCCGGCGTCGACTGGAACGCCCGCGCCCGCCGCGCCCACCCCGACCGGATGAGTGCGCGCATGGCCTGGCGCGCGATCATGCAAGCCCTGCCCCCGGAGGCGGTCATCTCCACGGATATCGGCAACAATTGCGCCATCGGCAATGCGTATCCGATGTTTGAGAAGGGCCGCAAATACCTCGCCCCCGGCCTCTTCGGCCCCTGCGGCTATGGCCTGCCCTCGATCCTCGGCGCGAAGATCGGCTGCCCGGATGTCCCCTGCGTCGGCTTTGCGGGCGACGGCGCCTTCGGCATCTCGATGAACGAGCTGACCGCCTGCGGGCGCGGCGACTGGCCGGCGATCACCATGGTCGTCTTCCGCAACTACCAGTGGGGTGCGGAGAAGCGTAACTCGACCCTTTGGTTCGACGACAACTTCGTCGGCACCGAGCTTAACGAGGGCGTGGAGTATGCCAAAATCGCCGAGGCCTGCGGGCTCAAGGGCGTGAAGGTCGAGACGATGGAGGCGACGACCGAGGCGCTCCACGAGGCGATCCGCGCCCAGATGGAGGAGAACGTGACCACCCTCATCGAGGTGGTGCTCAACCAGGAGCTCGGCGAGCCCTTCCGCCGCGATGCGATGAAGAAGCCCGTGCAGGTCGCCGGCATCTCTGCCGACGACATGCGCCCCCAGCAGCCGGCGCTCTGAGGGCCTCAGGCCACCAGCGCGAAGACCGACACCCCGATCATGAAGACGAGCGTCAGCCTCCGGAACAGGCGCTCGTCGATCAGGGGGAAGAGCCGGGTGCCGAGCCAGATCCCGCCGAGATAGGGCAGGATCAGAAGGCCGATGCCGGTGGCCGTCGCCCGGTCCACATGCCCCGCCTGCCAGGGCAGGATCAGCGCCACGGCACAGGCCGCCGAGATAAAGACCATCAGATTGGCGCGGGTGGTGGTGTGGTCGGCGGGACCCGCGAGGAGATAGAGGATCACCGGCGGGCCGCCCATGCTGGTGGCACCGAAGAGCAGCCCGCTCGCCGCCCCGACCGCCGCTGCGGGCCCCGGCTTGGGCCGCGCCTTATGGCGGAAGCCCATCATCAGCACCGTGCTGAAGCCGATGACCGTCACCGCCAGCAGCGTGCCGATCAGCTCCGCATCGAGGGTCACCAAGAGCCACCCGCCGAAGGGGATCGCAAGGAGCGCCGGCAGCCCGATCATCAAAAGCGTGCGCGCCTCGATCATCCGCCAGATCCACGGCACCACCGCCACCGCCGCCACCGCTTCGAGCGCCAGCGCATGGACCACGGCGGAAACCGGGTCGAGGAGGATGCTGAGCGGCGGGGCGATGAGCATGGCACCGCCAAAGCCGCTGACGCCACGCACGATCCCTGCCAGGACGATGATGCCGAGTATAAGTGGATCCATCTGAGTTGGCCCCGCCGGCGGATCAGCTTCGATCCTCAGGCTCTGCCGATCTTGCGCCTGGCGCAAGAGACCTGTTGCGCCGCGCCGCGCGGGCCGGCTCTGGCAGGCGGATCAATCCGCGAGGACGATCTGTGCTCGACCGCTCGCCGGCTCCGAGGGCGCCCGGATCAGGATCACCGCAGGATTGGGGATGGTCAATTCGCCGCGACCCAGGGTCCTGAGATCCAAATGCCAAACCTGCTCGGTCGTGCGCCCGGCGGCATGCACGATCCTCACCGGCAGCTCGGGGTCTTGGCCAGCGGCGATCAGCCGGTTTGCGATCTCCGCGGCACGGCCGGCGCCCAGGTAGATCGCGAGCGTGGTGCCAGGCTTGAGGCGGGCGGCAAGATCCGGGTCCGGTGCGCCGTCCTGGCACTGGACGGTGGAAAGAACCAGCGTGTCGGTCCGGCCCCGCTCGGTCAGCGCCTCGCCAATCACGGCAGCGGCCGAGGAGGCGGCCGTAACGCCAGGGACGATCTCCCACGGAATGCCCGCATGTTCCAGGGATGCGATCTCTTCACCCGCACGGCCGAAGATGCCGGGATCGCCGCATTTGAGCCATACAACCCGACATCCCTCGCGGGCGCGGGCCGCAATGACGCCGTTGATCCGTTCCTGCGGCCAAGAATGGGCGCCGGGCGCCTTGCCCACGAGGACGCGCTCGGCGTCGCGGCGGGCCAGTTCGAGCACCTCGGGGTCCACCAGGCGATCATAGTAAATCACGTCAGCCTCCTGGAGGCGCTCGACGGCACGCAGGGTGAGAAGGTCGCGCCCACCGGGGCCAGCGCCAACCAGGGACACCAAGCCGGTCGCCCGGTCGCCAGGCGCAGCACCCTCAGCGATGGCCGCTTTTATGAGCTCGGCCGCCGAGCGCTCACGGCCCGCGGCGTGGAGCTGGCGCGGCGCCCCGGTGAACACCCAGGCCCAGAAGGCGCGCCGACGTTCCTTGACGACCCGGGCGGCGACAGCGTCGCGCAACCGTCCGGCAAGCGCCGCCAGCCGGCCCAGGCGGGGCTCCAACAGCCTCTCGATCTCGGTCTTGATCCGCCGGCCAAGCACGGGCGCGGTCCCCTCTGTGCCAATCGCGACGACAACCGGGTCACGATCGACGATCGACGGGGTAAAGGCGTCGCAGAGATCAGGGCGGTCGACGACGTTGACCGGGGCGCCGTGGCCTCGCAGGAGCGCCGCGAGCGCCGCATCTGCGCCGGGACAACCGGTGGCCACGAAGACGAGGGCCGCGGCTTCGACCAGGTCCGGCGTCACCTGTCCGAGCTCATGGCGTGCGCGGCCGTCTGAGACCAGACCTTGCAGCTCGATATCGATCTGCGGCGCCGCGAGGACGATCTGCGCATCGGTCTTGAGCGCGAGCCGCGCCTTTTGGGCCGCCTGCTCGCCCCCGCCGAGGATCACGATCCGGCGATCCGTGGTCTTGAGAAACATCGGGAACGTCTTCATCCGGGGCTCCTTCAGGCGGCAGCGCGGTGGCGATCGTGCCAGATGCACGCGGCAGCGGCTTCCGCCTCTCAGTTGGTCGCATAGCGTCCAGCGGTCCACAGGGCGAGCCCTGCAGTGCCAATCACAATCTCCTGGGCGAAGGGATCTTGCAGCTCCCCCGACCACAAGCGCGGGAGGTCGGTCGGGTCGGGCGCCGCATCGGCCAATCGGCGGGTCTCGTCGAAACGGGGCGCGCCCGTGAGCGCAGGCTCCATCCCGGCGCGCCAAGCATTTAACGCGATCCGCTTAGACGGATGGCGCTCGAATTTCCCGCCACCCCCCTTCAGAACGCCCACGGCGCCGTCGCCCAGGCGGACGGAGAGTAGGAACCGGGGCATCCTGCGGGTGCGCCCGGTCGTGCGGAGGAACGGCCCAAAGCGGGTCTTCTGATGGGCGAAGTCATGCTCGACGGCGGCGCGGATTGCCGGACTTCTTGGCGTTGGCCCGCGCCGTGTGCGGGGGCATCGGTTTGCGCCAGTGGATACGGCTGACCCTCAGGCGTTTCGCCAGCCAGGCCTCGTTCTTCTGCGAACGATACGCGCGCTGAGGGGCTGAAGGTTCCGCAGATAGCGCGCAGCAATGGGCGGGCAGCGTCGCCGAAGACGGGCCGTCTGTGGATGAACGATGGGTCCTGCGTCCTGCTGCGCCCAGACCGACCGAACCACGAGTGTTCCAATGACTTCGTGCAGGGCCTTCCGCAGCCTGAAAGATATCGATGAGTTCACCAACGAGGCGCTGATGCATTACACAGAGTGCAAGCTCAATTCCGTCGACGTGGAAGATGCCCCGATGGATCTCTTCATCCTGCGCGGCCCGCCGGAGTAGATCCGTTCCGACAACCGCCCGGAGTTCGTCGCCCCGACGGTGCGGACTGGATCAACGCCGTCAGCGCCAGACGACAGGCTCCGCGCGCTTAGCTGCGCGATGTCATCGCCCGCTTCCGCAACGAGCTGCTCGACATGGAGATCGTCTTCTCGCTTCGCGAGGCGCAGATCCTGATCGAGCCGTGGCGACGCGACGAAAATACCGTCCGGCCCCACAGCGCTCTCGGCCGCCGGCCGCCCGCGTCGCGGCCAGGGCCGCGACCGGGACCCGGACCGGCGACGATCATCCCGGTCGACCACCGGTCGATCCTGCACGACCGCGCGCTCGTCGGGGGCAATCCATGCAGGGCTTTTGGATGGCCCTGATGCGCGCGGTGAGCGTGCCGTTAGCGGTCGCGCGGGCCTAAGCCGGACGGTCTCGCCATGCGTGAGACACCATTGCGCGACAAACCCTGATGCGAGTCATCGTCTCAATCGGGAAATCGGCATCTGAGAGGGTCTTGCGTTCCTGGCGGCGTTGCCGGTTCTCCCGGCGCAGGCCGCGCAACTCGTTGCAACCGGCACTGCTCAGAACGTCTACACCTCGCCGAGCGTCATGCTGTGACTGCTCCACCTACGAAGCGATCGTCGCCAAGCAGGGCCCGAACTCCTTCGCCAGTTCATCGTTGCTGCGAGCAACGCAAGGAAGCCCGACGATCCGCTCACTGAAAGCCGCAGGGTACGGGTTCCTTGGTCTGGGCATGCGGACACCTTCCCTTCAAAGCCGTTTGGTGGCCACGAAACCGGGGGAATTCCAAACCCGACGCGATCGGCTTTGCTTCATGCCGCCTGCAGCTTGGGCATCCCTGTGCCTGCGGCTCCCGCCTCCAACAACTGCCGGCTTAAGTCGAAGAAGCCGAGCGTCTGTAGTTGTTTGTCGGCCTCCTCAGAAAGATCTACCACCCGCTCACCCATCCGCATGGCCGATTTGTGGTTGGCGCCGATCAGGTCACTTAACAGCAAGATCGCATCGTTAATTTGTTTTGCCCCAGAAGACTGCTCGCGGGTCGCCAGGGAGATCTCCGCGATCAGATCGGCGGTGCGCTTGATCAACGGCACCAGCCGCTCGATCCGCTTCGCCGCCTTGTCCGAGAGCTCAAGCGTGCTCACCGAGAGGGCAGAAATCTCAACCGCCGCGTCCTGGCTGCGCTCCGCCAGCTTGCGCACCTCTGAGGCGACGACTGCGAAGCCGCGCCCATGCTCGCCAGCCCGTGCCGCTTCCACGGCGGCGTTCAGCGCAAGCAGGTCCGTCTGACGCGCAATCTCCTGAACGATCAAAATCTTCTCCGAGATCGTTTTCATCGCACTCGACGCATCAAGCACCGCCTCCGCGCTCTGCGATACGTCCCGCGACGCCTCTTGCGCCAGACGGTCGGTCTCCCCGGCGTTTTCCGCGGTCAGCTTGAGATTTGCACCGATTTCCTCGACGGCGCTGGAGGCTTTTTGCACCGCATCGGATTGCTGCCCGCTCGAGGTAATGATCGCCTTGGCTTCATGGTCGAGCGCCCCAGCGGCCTGCACGACCTCTTCCGCGCCCCGTTTGGCCCCGTGCAGCGTGTCGTTCAGTGAAATCGACATGATCTGGATCGCATGGGTCAACCGATCGAAGATCGAGGCGGGGACCGCCGTATCCCTCATTTGGCCAGCGGCCATCCGATCCGCAACGGTGGCGATATGGCCCAGGTAATCAGCGACGCCTTTAACATTCTGGAGGATGTTGCCGATCTCGCCGCTGGGCATGCGCTCCGGAAGTTCGATGTCGGTATCGCCATTTCGCAGGCAATCGAGCGCCGTGGTGACCATTCGGACGTTACGGCTGAAAGCAAGCAACATGGCAGCCGCGGCGGTTACAGCCGCGATAATCACCGCCGCAGCGACGACCATCAGCGTTTGCATTGCCCATCTCACCTCAGCCAGAACAGTCGCAAGATGCGCGCTGACGTCGCTCAACAGCGTCTCGGAGACCTCGAAGATCTGGTCGAGACGCAGGGTCGCGGTGTCGAACCAGACCTTACCGCTGACGCCCTGACCGTCTCCAGCTTCGGCAATCGCGTCGAGGATCGCCCGCCAGTCCGCGATCTGGGCAATATGCGGCCCGCTGACGATCGCCTCAAACCGAGCGCGAACCTCAGGACTGGCCTGGGCGAGGAACTGCCCCACGGCATTTTGCTCGCGGGCCCGACGCGACGCGTAGGCCTTATAGGTGACCGCTTTGATCTGCCCCGAGGCCGCCTGATTGAACAGTGCCGCGCCCAAGGCACGCTCCAATCCCCCATGCTCCATCGCCTGGACAAGAAAGGCAAAGGAGGTGAACGCCATCGCCGACTCCGTGTCTGGCGTCACCCTGATCGCCGCATAGATCAGAGCGATCATGGCATCGATCTCACCGGTATAGAACGCGATATTGGTGGGCACAGTCATCCGGCCGGCATCAACCTCGGCACGGTGCGCGACAATTTTCTCCTTTACAGTGGCGAGCGCAGCAACCGACGGGCCAATTTCGGGCAACTCCGCGACCAGATCCAGCTGCAAAACCGTCTGCTGCAACCGGTTCAACGCCGAGTCGGTCTCCGGCCGATGCGCCTCCAGCGCCTTTCGGTTAACGTCGCTACCGCCAGAGGAGATGACGCTGACCGTTCGCCCCCGCTCGATCTGGAGCGCGTGGATGGCGGTGTTCAACCCCGCCGCGAGCGGAATAACGTTTTGCCGCCGCTCGACATCGGCAACCAAGCTAGATTTGCTTTGGATGGCCAAGCCCAATCCGGCGACCATACCGGCCAGAAGAAGCGACAGCAGCAGCGCAATCTTCAACTTCAAGCTCATCTTCGCTCTCCCACGGCGTAATCTATCGGGCGACCGATCCCGGACGCTCCCGATCTACATCCCACGTCTCAATAAAGCGTAACCTCCACAGCCACCCGGCACGCCACGGCGCGCGCCGCCGCCGTGCTGCTCCTGAGCGGGCTTGCTGGCCCGCCACGGCTGGGAAGCCGGCGCAGCGCCTCGCCCCGGCCATGGGACGCCGGAGCCAATGCGCGCAGGGTCAGCTCAGCAGTCGAGGGTGGTGCGCCGCTCCCAATCGGTCAGCTGGCGGGCATAGTCGAGCCAATCGGCGTGTCGGAGTTTGGAAAGCGCCGCGACGGTCTCGGTCCCGAGCCGAGCGGCAAGCCCGGTGTCGGCCTCCAGAGCCCGCAGCGCATCGAGAAGGTTGAGCGGCAGCCGCGGCGCGTCGGGCACGGTGTGGCCCTCGGTGTACATGTTGATATCCAGCCGCTTGCCCGGATCGGCGTCGGTCTCGATCCCGTCCATCCCCGCGGCCATCAGAGCAGCGGGCAGCAGATAAGGGTTGGCCGCGCCGTCCGCGAGGCGAACCTCGAAACGGCCGGGATCGGGGATGCGCACCATATGCGTGCGGTTGTTGCCGCCATAGGTCACTGTGTTGGGCGCCCAGGTGGCGCCCGATGTGGTCACGGGCGCGTTGAGCCGCTTGTAGGAGTTGACCGTGGGATTGGTGATCGCCGCGAGTGCCTGGGCATGGCCGATGACCCCGCCGAGCCAATTATAGGCCAGCGCAGAGAGGCCGAGTTCGCCCGCTGCGTCGTAGAAGAGGTTGGTCGCGCCGTCCAGGGACCAGACGCTGACATGGGCGTGGCAGCCATTGCCGGTCAGATGCGCGAAGGGCTTCGGCATAAAAGTCGCGCGCAGCCCGTGTTTCTCGGCGATCGCCTTGACCATATACTTGAAGAACCCGTGGCGGTCGGCGGTCTTGAGCGCGTCGTCATACTCCCAGTTCATCTCGAACTGGCCGTTGGCGTCCTCGTGGTCGTTTTGATAAGGGCCCCAGCCGAGGGTCTGCATCGCGTCGCAGATCTCGGTGATGACATCGTGGCGGCGCATGAGAGCCGAGACGTCGTAGCAGGGCTTTGCCTGGGTGTCGGCGGCATCGGCCAGCGTATCCCCCTCGGGCGAGATCAGGAAATACTCGCACTCGACCCCGGTTTTCATGCGATAGCCCTTGGCCTCGGCGTCCTTGAGGACGCGCTTCAGCGTGTTGCGCGGGGCATGGGCGACCTCCTCGCCCTCGAGATAGAGATCCGCCGCGAGCCAGCCGACCGTCGGCTGCCAGGGAAGCTGGATGAGGCTCTCCGGATCGGGGATCGCGAACATGTCGCTGTCCGCCGGCGTCATGTCGAGCCAGGCGGCGAAACCCGCAAAGCCCGCCCCGCTTTCGGCCATGTCCGAGATCGCCGAGGCGGGCACGAGCTTGGCCCGCATCACCCCGAAGAGATCGATAAACGAGATGAGGAAATACTGGATGCCCCTGGCCTTGGCCTCGGCCGCAAGATCGATGGTCATGTTGTTTTCCCTGTTCTGTCTGTTTTGCTCGGGCGATCAGCGGCCGGGGATCCAGGACGTCCCGGCGAGCGGCACGCCCGCCATCGCCGCAGCCTCCACGGTGAGCGCTGCGAGATCCTCCGGCTCGAGATTGCGCACATGTGACTTGCCGTTGGCCCGCGCGAGCGTCTGAAGCTCCATGGTCATCACCGAAAGATAGTTGCGCAAGCGCCGACCGGCTGTCACCGGATCGAGGCGCTTTGTGAGCTCGGGATCGGTGGTGGTGATGCCGGCGGGGTCGCGCCCCTCGTGCCAGTCGTCATAGGCGCCGGCGGTGGTGCCGAGCTTGGCGTACTCCGCTTCCAGCCCCGGGTCCTGGTCGCCGAGCGCGATGAGCGCCGCCGAGCCGATCGAAACCGCATCCGCCCCCATCGCCATCGCCTTGGCCACATCGGCGCCGGAGCGGATGCCGCCGGAGACGATGAGCTGGACCTTGCGGTGCATGCCGAGTTCGTCGAGGGCGCGGACCGCCTCGCGCACAGCGGGCAGCGTCGGGATGCCGACATGCTCGATGAAGACCTCCTGGGTCGCGGCCGTCCCGCCTTGCATGCCATCGACAACGACCACATCCGCGCCTGCCTTCACCGCGAGCGCCGTGTCGTAATAGGGCCGCGCCGCCCCGACCTTCACATAGATCGGCTTCTCCCAGCCGGTGATCTCGCGCAGCTCCTGGATCTTGATCTCCAGATCGTCCGGCCCGGTCCAGTCCGGGTGGCGGCAGGCGGAGCGCTGGTCGACGCCTTCAGGGAGCGTGCGCATCTCGGCCACCCGCGGCGAGATCTTCTGGCCAAGCAACATGCCGCCCCCGCCGGGCTTGGCCCCCTGCCCGACCACGACCTCGATCGCATCCGCGCGCCTGAGATCGTCCGGGTTCATCCCGTACCGCGAGGGGAGATACTGGTAAACGAGCAGCGACGAGTGCTCGCGCTCCTCATTCGTCATGCCGCCATCGCCCGTGGTCGTCGAGGTGCCCATGGCCGAGGCCCCCCGCCCGAGCGCCTCCTTGGCCTGGGCCGAGAGCGAGCCGAAGCTCATGCCCGCGATGGTGATCGGGATCTTGAGATGCAGCGGCTTGGAGGCGAACCGGTCGCCGAGGACCACATCCGTCGCACAGGCCTCGCGGTAGCCCTCGAGCGGATAGCGCGACATCGAGGCGCCGAGAAACACCAGATCGTCGAAGCACGGCACCCGCCGCTTCGCCCCGCCGCCGCGGATGTCGTAGATGCCGGTCGCTGCGGCCCGCCGGATCTCGGAAATCGTGTAGTCGTCGAAGCTCGCGGATTTGCGCGGGGCGGTCCGGGGGCTCTTTGAATAGTCGGCCATCTGAGGCTCCTCTCGGTCAATCGGCGCTCGGCTCCACGGCGTCGGCAAGACGTCGCCGCGCCTCGACGTCGATGGGTACCGAAAGATGCTCGACACCGGGGTTTAGATCGGGGTCTAGATCGCGGCTTTTCTCAACCCAACCCGAGCTGTGGACCGCGCGCAGGACCGCGACGCCCTCGACGCAGATGATGCGCATGGCGACCTGGAGCACGACGCTCGGATCCCCGCAATCACGGGTGACGCAACCGGGCGTCGGGCGCGTGCACATCGGCTCAATACGCATCCTGATTGTCGATGTCGAAGTTGTAGAGCGCGCGGGCCGAGCCGTATCGGGTGAACTCGGCCGGATCAGCGGCGATCCCGGCTTGGGTGAGCAGCGCGGCGAGCTCTTTGCGATGCTTGTCCTTCAGCTTCTTCGGCACGCAATCGGCGCCGAGACCCGCAACGCGCCCGCGGACATAGATCCGCGCCTCGTAGATCGAATCGCCCAAGCCCTCGCCCGCATCACCCAGAACAACCAGCCGCCCGGCCTGGCCCATGAACGCCGCCATATGCCCGACCGAGCCGCTGACCACGATGTCGATCCCCTTCATCGAGATCCCGCACCGGGCCGAGGTATCGCCCTCGACGACGAGAAGCCCCCCGCGCCCCGTCGCCCCGGCAGATTGCGAGGCGTTACCGGTTACCCGCACAAGACCAGACATCATGTTCTCGGCGACCCCCGTGCCGGCATTGCCGCGGATCGTGATGGCCGCATGCTGGTTCATCCCGGCGGCAAAGTAGCCGGCATGACCCTCGACGGTGACCTCGACAGGGGCCGTGAGCCCGCAAGCCAGGGCATGGGCCCCGCCCGGATTCCGGATGGTGAAGGCGCCGTGATCGGCGGCCTGAAGGGCCGCGTTGACCTGACGCAGCGGCTGTTGGGCCAGATCGAAGACCGTGTTTGCGCGAGATGTCATGCGCGCGCCTCTTGCCTGCGCCAAGCGTAGATCCGTCCCGGCTCGGGCTCCCAGATCTCGGCCGTCTCGACTTCCGGCAACCCTGCGATGGCGCGGAACTCGGATGCCATCGCCACCCAGTCGTCGGTCTCCGCTATCACGGCCGGTTTGCAGGCGATCGGGTCCCGCACAACGGCAAACCCCGCCTCGGTGCCGATGGCAAAAGTGAAGAAGCCGTCGAAATCGGAAATCCCGTGGCCAATCGCGGCCTCCAATGTCTCGCCCCGCCGCATCCGGTGCGCCAGATACCCGGCCGCCACTTCGCTGTCGTTCTCGGTTTGGAAGCGCTCGCCAGCGCGCTCAAGCACGCGGCGCAGCCGATTATGGTTGGACAGCGATCCGTTATGCACCAGGCAGGTGTCGGCGCCCGTCGAGAACGGGTGCGACCCGGCCACCGTGACGGCGCTTTCGGTCGCCATCCGCGTATGCGCGATCGCATGGGTGCCGCTGCGCCCAGCGAGCCCGTAGCGCGCCGCGACCTTATCCGGATCGCCGACGCCCTTGAAGACCTCGATCGCATGCCCTTCGGAGAGCACGGTGACGTCGGGCGCCATCTCTATGATCTGGGCCCGAACCGCAGCCCCGTTCTCGGCCACACGAAAGATCGCGTGATCCTCGACCGGCTGGACATCAACCTGCGTGCCCAGCCGCTCTGCCAGAGCGCTGGCCAAGGCCTGCCAATCCGTGGCTCCCGTGCTCGAGACGCAAGTGATTTTGACCCCGGCCTCCCGCGCGCTGTAGACGGCAAAGCCCGCGCTGTCCGGCCCGCGGCTGCGCATTTCGTGAAGCATGCGGGCGGTGAGCGTCCCGATTTCCGGGGCCAGCCGGTCTGACTTCAGAAACAATCCGACAATGCCGCACATTGGCTGGCCTCCCTGACGCTGACCAACGCCACCCTCGACCGCCTTGCAAAGCAGGTCAAGAAATTAATTTTCCCCTCGGGAAAGCTCAAGCTCACTGGTCACCGGGCTCGGCCGCTGGCGTCACGATCACGGACAAATAGACCGCCGGCAGCCGCTTCAGCTCGAGCGGACCATGCAGCGCCGCTGCCTCGAAGAAGAGGGAGTCGCCCGGAGCGAGATCGTAGACCTGGTCTCCATGGCGGTAGCTCACCGCGCCGTCGAGCATGTAAATAAACTCCACCCCAGGATGCTGGAAAATCGGATGGGCGTCAGAACCCGCATCCAGCGTGATCAGATAGGGCTCGACCCGAACCGGGCTGCGCAAGCTGTGGCCGAGCAGCTGGTAGAGATGGCCCTTCTGGGAGCCCCGCCGTTCGATCGCAAGCCCGTGACCCGCCTTCACATAAGTGGCTTCGCGCTTCTGATCGAACCGCGCGAAAAATGTGGCAATTGGGACATTGAGCGCGGCAGCCAAGGCCTGCAGCGAAGCCAGCGACGGCGAGGTCTGCCCTTGCTCGATCTTGGACAGCATGCCCGGAGACAGCGCCGCCGCGCGGGCCAGATCGGTCAAGGTGAGCCCAAGCGCGACCCGCAGCCGTCGGATCTCGGCCCCGATCGCGGCTTCGAGCGGCCTGGCGCGGTCCTCGGCGCGCTCGCCCATGGCGGTCTCCTTGCCTTTGCGGCGCGGCCGATGGCCCGCCCTGCCGCGCGAGACTGGGCAAACTCCGGCACGGCGGCAAGCCTGCAACCTGTGTTCGCCCGCTTGACACGGCTCGAGGACGGAGAGACAAGGCGCGAGCAGGGCGGTTAGCTCAGTTGGTAGAGCACAGTGTTCACATCGCTGGGGTCACTGGTTCGAGCCCAGTACCGCCCACCATATTATCAATGACTTAGCCGGAAAGTCGGGCTCGGCGGCCCTCATTGAGGGTCGTCAGGGGCACATCTGGGGGCACATTCTGCGACACCCGTTGCGCCTACATGCCTGCCGAGGGAGCCGCCCTTCGATGTCCTGCAGTGACCACCGTCGCGGGGGCCCTAGATCGCGCCAAATCGCTGACCGAGCGGCCGCATTCGGCCCTCAGCGGACGAACACGATGCGAGGACTGTAGCGGCCCTGCAGGTTCAGAACTGGCGGCGTGAAGGAGAACGGCCTCAAGCGTAGCGAGGCCGCCAAACTGTCTGGGTGATTGGGA
>JBHJGY010000020.1:0-49704 GCA_050331335.1 Pikeienuella sp. | reverse complement strand
GCCCAGCCCGGGGCCGGTGCCGCCACGGGCGCTCAGCATACGGTGTCTCCGCGGCGGCCCGTCACGGTTGCGCTGCTGATCCCCGGGACCGCGGAAGCCGAAGGTCCTGCCCGCCTCGGCCGGGCGATCAACAATGCGGCCGCGCTCGCGATCGGCGAGTTGCGTGACCCGGTCTTGTCCGTGCGGGTCTACAACACCGCCGGGGATCCGGCCGTTGCCGGCGATGTGGCCCGCGCTGCGCTGTCCGATGGGGCGGACATCTTCATCGGACCGCTCTTCGCGGCGAACACCGCAGAGGTCGCGACCGCGGTGGCGGCCGCTGGCCGCAAGGTAATCTCGTTCTCGACCATCACCGATGTCGCCGGCGGGCCGGTCACCATCATCGGCTATACGCCAGAGGCCGAGGTGCGTCGCATCCTGCGGTATGCCGGGGAGCAGGGCCTTCGCAACATTGGCATCTTCTACCCGCTGAACGATTATGGCGAAGCGGCGTTGAAGGGCGCGCGTGCCGTTGCGGCGGAGGGGGCGGTGCAGATCGTGGCCACCGGCGGCTATGAGCGCAGCTTCCGGGGTATCGAGACCGCCTCCGCGCCCTTCGCCCAGCAGGCCCGCTCGGTCGGCGTCGACGCGGTGCTGCTGCCGGCGGGGGGCCGCGAGCTTCAGGCGGTCGGCAGTTTTCTCAACTTCCACGGCCTCGATCCCGCGCAGGTAAAGTATCTGGGGCTCGGTCAGTGGAACAGTCGCGCGACCTTCGGCGAGGCGGCTTTGCGCGGCGGCTGGTTCCCAGCGCCAGATCCCGGCGCCTTCGCGCGGTTCGCGGGCCGGTATCGGGCGCAATACGGCGAGGAGCCGCCGCTGCTGTCCGATTTGGGCTATACCGGTGTCCAGATCGTGGGCCAGATGCTTGCGACCGCCCGTGCCCAGGGCAGCGAAGCCGCGTTCACCGAGGCGGAGCTGACGCGCCCGCAAGGCTTCGAGGGCGCGCTCGGCCGTGTAAGGCTCTTGCCCGACGGCACCGCCGAGCACCCGCTTGCAATCCTCGAGGTGGGCGAGGGTCGGTTCATCGACCGGGCGCCTGCTGCCCGTCCCCCAGCTACCGGATCGTGACGGCGGACCGGAAAGACCCGCGGCGCAGTGGCGCGTCGCTCATGAGAGCCACGTGACGACATCACAAGCCAAGACCACGACACCGCCAGACACCCGGGCCCAAGCGGCGCCGGATCGCACCGAGGCCGGGCTGTTGCATCTGGTGGCACCGCCCGAGCGCCTCGCAGACCGCGCCGCGATCCTTGCGGAGATCGACCGTTTGGGCGGTGAAATCGCCGACCTCGATGCCCTGCGTCGCGCGGTGCTTGCCCATTTGAGCGCGGCCCATACAGCCGGGCGCGCGCGGGTGGCCGAGGCGCTGTCGGCCTGTCCCGCCGCCGGGCTGAGGGTGGCGCGCAGCTACGCCCATGTGACCGACGCGGTGGTTTCCGGCGCGGTGCATGTGGCCGAGCGTTGGCTTCATGCGGCGCCGATCCGCACCACGGGCGAGCAGCTCTCCGTCATCGCCGTCGGCGGCTACGGCCGGGGCGAGATGGCACCCTTCTCCGATGTCGATCTGCTGTTCATCACGCCGTACAAGCGCACGGCCTGGGCGGAGAGTGTCGTCGAGAGCGTGCTCTATCTGTTGTGGGATCTGAAGCTTAAGGTCGGCCAAGCGGTGCGCACCGTCTCCGACAGTTTGCGCTATGGGCGCGATGATCTCACGGTGCGAACGGGGTTGCTCGAGATGCGCTTTATTGCGGGCGACCGGGAACCCTTCGAGACCCTCGAAACCCGGCTCTGGGACGAGTTGTTCTCCCGGACGGGCCCCGAATTTGTCGAGGCCAAGCTCTCCGAACGCGACCGGCGCCACCGCCGCCATGGCGGCTCGCGTTACCTTCTGGAGCCCAACATCAAGGAGGGTAAGGGAGGCCTGCGCGACCTTCAAACGCTCTACTGGGTGTCGCGCTATCTCTATCGCTGCGACACCGCTTGGGAGCTCGTCGATCGTGAGGTCTTCCTGCAAGAAGAGGTGCAGCGTTTTGCGGAGGCGTCGAAATTCATCTGGGCGGTGCGGTGTCATCTCCATTTGCTGGCCGAGCGCGCACAGGATCAGTTGACCTTCGACCGCCAAGTCGAAATCGCGGCACGGATGGGCTATGTCGACGGTGGTGGGCGGCAGGGCGTCGAGCATTTCATGCAAGCCTATTTTCGCCATGCCAAGAATGTCGGGGATCTCACGCGCATCTTCTCCGCTGCATTGGAGGCGCAATACGCCAAAAAGCCGCCGCGGCTGTCCCTCCTGCTGCGCGCGCTGTCCTTCAACTCTGACAGCGGAGCCACCGGGCCCTTTCGCGTGGCCGATGGTCGTTTGAGCGTGCGCGACACAACGGTGTTCGCCGAGGACCCGGTCAACCTGCTGCGGCTGTTCCACGAGGCCGCCCGGCTCGATGCGCGCATCCACCCGGCCGCCTTGCGCCTCGTGACCCAGAGCCTCGAGTTGATCGACGACCGTTTGCGGGCCGACCGGGAGGCGAATCGGCTCTTTCTCGACATGCTGACCGATCGGGCCCATGCCGAGTGGCTTTTGCGTCTGATGAACGAGACCAACGTGCTCGGGCGGTTCATCCCGGAATTCGGCCGCATCGTCGCGATGATGCAATTCAACATGTATCACCACTATACGGTGGATGAGCACACCATCCGTTGCATCGGGGTGTTGAACACAATCGACCGGCTGGAGGCCCAGGACGCCCATCCGGTTGCCTCTGAGATCTTGCGCAGCCCGATCAACCGCCGAGTGCTCTACACGGCTCTGTTCCTCCATGACATCGGCAAAGGGGACAAGCGCGATCATTCGATGGTCGGCGCGGAGGTTGCCGAACGCCTCTGCCCCCGCCTCGGGCTCGATGCGGCGGAGACGGAGATGGTCGTTTGGCTCGTGCGCCATCATCTGCTGCTGTCGGACACCGCGCAGAAGCGGGACATTACCGATCCGCTCACGGTGCGTGACTTCGCCCGCGAGGTGCGCAGCCCGGAGCGGTTGCGGCTGCTCCTGGTGTTGACCGTGTGCGACATCCGGGGCGTCGGGCCGAATGTCTGGAACAACTGGAAGGCACAGCTGTTGCGCTCGCTCTATTGGGAGGCTCGGGAGGTGCTCACCGGCGGCACCCAGCTCGGACCCCGCCGCGCTCGGGTCGCGTTGGCCCAGGACGCGCTGGCCCAGCGGCTGCAGGGATGGAGCGATGCGGCGCGGGCGCGCGAGCTCGCTCGGCACTATCCGCATTACTGGCTTGGCCTCGACACCGACACCCAACTGATCTTCGCGGAGATGGCTGTGCGCCGCGAGTCAAACGGGGTCAGCACCGTGCTGATGTCGGATGAGAGCCGCGACGCAACGAAGGCTTGTCTCTACATGCCGGACCATCCGGGCATCTTCAGCCGCATGGCCGGGGCCTTCGCCATCGCCGGCGCGGATGTGAAAGACGCGCGAACATACACCACCTCAGATGGCATGGCCTGCTCCACCTTTTGGATCCAGCATGCTGAGGGCCATCCCTTCAGCCCGGACCGGTTCGACCGCCTCCGCCGGACAATCGAGCGCATCCTCGCCGGGGAAGTCGTGGCGCGCGAGGCGATCCGCGAAAAGGACCGGGTGCCGCTTCGCGAGCGGACCTTTACCGTGCCGACCCGGGTGCTCTTCGACAATGAGGGCTCGGAACTCTACACCATCATCGAGGTGAATGCCCGGGACCGACTGGGGCTGTTGCATGGTCTGACCCGGGCTCTGGCCGGGCTGAATCTCAACATTTTTTCTGCAATCATCACGACCTATGGCGAGCATGCGGTCGATGTCTTCTACGTGAAGGACTTGTTCGGCCTGAAGGTTCGCGGTGAGGCGAAGCAGGCGCTGATCGAGAGCCGGTTGCGGGCGGCCGTCGAGGCCGTAGAGGCGGAGCGGTGAGCCGTCAGAGGCGCCCGGGGGCGCCGCGCCGGTGATCGCACGCCCGGTCCGCCTGTTCGCGAGCTTCGCGACGGTGGGCGCCTGGACCATGGCAAGCCGGGTGCTCGGCTTTCTTCGCGACATCCTCATCGCAGCAACCCTCGGAGCCGGTGCTGTGGCAGAGGCGTTCTTTGTCGCCTTCACCCTGCCAAACATGTTTCGACGGCTCTTCGCGGAGGGTGCGTTCAACACCGCCTTCGTTCCGCTCTTTGCCAAACGTCTGGAGACCTTTGGACCGGAAATGGCGCGCCGCTTCGCCGAAGATGCGATGGGGGGGCTCACGGCCGTCCTGGTCGGACTGGTGCTGGTGGCGAGCCTTGCGATGCCGTTGCTGGTCTTGGGTCTGGCGAGCGGATTTACCGGCGATGTTCGCTTCGATCTCGCCGTGGGTTTCGGCCGGATCGTCTTCGTCTATGTCCTTTTCATCTCGTTGGCGGCGCTGATCTCCGGCGCGCTCAACAGCCTGGGCCGGTTTGCCGCAGCGGCCGCCGCGCCGGTGCTGCTGAACATCGTGCTGATCGCGGCGCTGTTGCTCGCCGAGAGCCGGGGTGCTGAGGGCTGGGTGCTGCTGACGCTGCCCGGTGGGGCGCGTCCTGAGGGTTTGCATGCCGGGACCATGCTTTCCTTCGGCGTCGTGCTCGCCGGTGTCGCACAGCTGGTCTTGGTTTGGGTCGCTGCCGCCCGCGCCGGCATGCCGCTGCGGCTGACCTGGCCGCGGCTCACGCCGGGGGTGCGGCGGCTGGCGATTGTGGCGTTGCCGGCGGCACTGGCCGCAGGGGTGATGCAGGTCAACCTCGTGATCGGGCGGCAGGTGGCGAGCTATTTCGACGGGGCCGTGGCCTGGCTTTGGCTCGCAGACCGCGTTTATCAGCTGCCTCTGGGCGTCGTCGGCACGGCGATCGGCGTGGTGTTGTTGCCGGAGCTCGCGCGCCGGGTGCGTGGCGGGGACCCCCTCGGTGCCCGCCAAGCGGTCAACAGAGCTGCCGAGTTCGCACTGATGCTGACGCTGCCGGCCACGCTCGCGCTCCTCGCGATCCCGGGGCTCATCGTGGCGGTGCTGTTCGAGCGTGGTGCCTTCACCTCGGCCGACAGCGCAGCGACCGCCCAGGCCCTCGCCCTCTACGCGCTCGGCCTGCCCGCCTTTGTGCTGCAAAAGATCGTGCAGCCCGTCTACTTCGCCCGCGAGGACACCGCCACGCCTCTGCGCTTCGCGCTCTGGGCCATGGGGGTGAACGCCGCTGTGGCCATCGCCTGCGCGCCGGTGATCGGCTATCTCGCGGCCCCGCTGGCAACGACGCTCGCGGCCTGGGCCAATCTTTGGCTGTTGTGGCGCGGGGCCGCTGCGGTTGGCGCCGATCTAACGCCGGATGGCCGTTTGGCCGACCGTTTGCCGAGGATCGCGGCGGCATCGTTGGCCATGGGAGCGCTTCTTTTGGGCGCGGCTTGGCTCGCCGGTCCGCTCGAGCCGTTTTGGCGCGCCGGCTTGCTCGCGGCTCTGGTTCTGGCCGGCGCGAGTGGGTACTTTGCCCTTGCGGTTGGGATCCGGGCGCTCGATGCGTCGGAGCTGCGGGCCGCGTTTCGCAGGAGAGGGAGATCGTAATGCGAATCCTGGTCGTTCTGGTCTTGATCGCGACGGTTGGCGCCTGCACCGGGGTGCGCCCGCTGCCGGCGCCGCCGGCGGACATCTACACCGATATGGAGATCCCCGGCTTTCCCGGCGTGCGCGATTGGGGCGACGGCGCGCCGATCAAGGGCCGTGAGCGGCTTGTGGAGTTCGTCGGTCAGATCCGCGCCCGCGCCGCGCGCGACGGCGTCATGCCCAACGACAATCGGCTCGACAGCCTTGTCCTCTCCGGTGGCGGCTCGGACGGTCCGTTCGGTGCGGGCCTCCTCTATGGTTGGACGGAGGCGGGCACCCGGCCGGAATTCACGGTGGTGACCGGCATCTCAGCAGGCGCTCTGATTGCGCCCTTTGCCTTCCTCGGGTCCGACTATGATGAGGCGATGCGGGCCTTCACGGTAGAGAACTCGACCGACACGCTCGTCACCGTGACGATCCTGCGGGGTATTCTCGATGGGGTGGGCCTCGTCGACAACTCCAAGCTCCAACAGGCGCTGCGCGGCTTGATCACGCCAGAGGTGGTCCAGGCCATCGCCGACGAACATGATCTCGGCCGGCGTCTTATCGTTGGCACCACCAATCTCGACGCGCAGAGGCCGGTCTATTGGGGGATCAGCGCCATCGCCGCGGCGGGCCGCGACCGCCCTCAGGAGGCGGCCGATCTCATCACAAAGATCATCATCGCGTCGGCGTCGATCCCAGGTGCCTTCCCGCCGCAGTTCTTCACCGTGGAACGCGACGGCGAGCGCTATACCGAGATGCATGTCGATGGCGGCGTCACCAACCAGCTCTTTTTCCTGCCGCGGGAGAGCCGTTTGGGAGATCTGTTGCCGCCTGATATCCAGAGCTTTACTGAGCGTGGCACGATTTATGTGGTGCGCAACACCAAGCTCTCTCCGTCCTATGAGCCGCTGCCGGTCGGACTGTTCCAGATCGCATCGCGCTCGATTTCCACCATGATCAAGTTCGGCGGTCGCGCGGATGTGGCGATGCTCGAGGCCCAGGCGGCGGAAACCGGGTTCGGGGTCAAAGTCACCGCGGTGCCGGACAGCTTCACGATGGAGGAAAATGAGCTGTTCGACCCCGAATACATGCAAGCTCTGTTTGAAGTCGGACGCCGCCTCGGGCGCGCGGGCACCGCTTGGACCTTCGAAATCGCGCCAACTGCGCTTAGCGACGCGGAACTTGCGGCGGCGCCCAAGTCGGCCGGGAGCGTCTCGGCCGAATAGCCGAGGCCATCAGCCACCCGGCGACAAAGCCCCCCAGATGCGCCTCCCAGGCGAGCGCACCCGCCAGGGCGATGTCGAGCACCGCGTTGAGCGCAATGAGGCCCAGGATCCGCTGCCAAATCGGCGAGCGATCCTCACCTCGGCGGCGAAGCATCTGCTCTTGCCAAGCGGTCACCAGGCCGATGAAGCCGAAGACCACGCCCGAGGCACCGACCATGGCGCCGTTGAAATCGGCCAATAGGGCAAAGGCGAGCGCCCCGCCGATCGCGGTCGCAAGGAAGACTTGGAGGAGCGCGCCGATCCCCGCATGAACGGTGATCATATGCCCAAGTCCCAGAAACGGCGCTGCGTTCATCAAGAGATGGAGCCACCCGCCGTGGAGGAAGGCGTAGGTTACCGGGCTCCAGGACAGCGCGAGCGGCCAGCCATTGCCTGAAATCGCGTGTTCGAAATCCAGGTCCCAAAAGCCGAACACATCGTAGATATGCGTGCGCCCCAAAAGCGGCCCGAGAACTCCGGCATCTACCGCGGCGAAGAGGAGCTCAACCGCCACCATGATACCGGCGAGCGCCCAGAGCAGCGGGTGGACGGGTCGGTGCGTGACCCCTGGATCGATCAAACTCATCTTGCCCAGATAAGCCGATCCTGCGCGCTCCGCCAGGGGCCGGCTTGACGCAATCACGCCCGCGCGCGATGAAAAGCGGCCTGACGTCCTACGACCCACGCCCAAGGAGGCGATCCATGGCCCCCCAAACCCCCCGCGTGTTCTCGGGCGTCCAGCCCACCGGCACGCTGACGCTCGGCAACTATCTCGGCGCGGTGAAGCGGTTCGACGAGTTGCAGAGCTCTGGCCGAGAGACGATCTATTGCGTGGTCGATATGCATGCGATCACGGTTTGGCAGGATCCGGCGGAGCTCACCCGTGCGACCCGCATGGTCACTGCGAGCTTCCTGGCCTGCGGGCTCGACCCGGCGCGCTCGATCCTCTTCAACCAGTCCGCCGTGCCGGGGCATGCCCAACTCGGGTGGATTTTGTCCTGTGTGGTGCGGCTCGGCTGGCTGAACCGGATGACCCAGTTCAAGGACAAGGCGGGCAAGAACCGCGAGGCGGCCTCGGCGGGGCTCTACACCTATCCAGCGCTCATGGCGGCCGACATCTTGCTCTACAAAGCCACCCATGTGCCCGTCGGCGACGACCAGAAGCAGCATCTCGAGCTTGCCCGCGACATCGCCACCAAGTTCAACCTCGACTATGGCGAGCCGGCCGGGCAGGGCGCGTTCTTCCCGTTGCCGGAGCCGATGATCGAGGGTGCGGTGACCCGGGTGATGTCGCTGAGGGACGGCACCAAGAAGATGTCGAAGTCGGATCCCTCCGACATGTCGCGGATCAACCTCACAGACGATGCCGACACCATTGCCCAGAAGATCCGCAAGGCCAAGACGGACCCCGAGCCCTTGCCGGAGACGGTGGAAGGTCTGGCCGAGCGGGCAGAGGCGCGCAATCTCGTGGCGATTTATGCAGCGCTGTCGGGGACGAGCTCAGCGGCGGTCCTCGGCGAGTTTGCCGGCAAAGGGTTCGGCGATTTCAAACCGGCGCTCGCCGAGGTCGCGGTCGAGGTGCTCGCGCCCATTTCTGCTGAGATCGCGCGGCTGATGGCCGAGCCTGCCGAGATCGACCGGGTGCTGTCAGAGGGAGCCGACCGAGCCCAGGCGATTGCGGGGCCGATCCTTGCCGAGACCGAGCGGCTCGTGGGTTTCCTGCCGCGCCTGGCTGCGGACTGACGCAGGGCTAAGGGTCCTTGGGAAAAGGGCCGGCCGAGGCGACCTCGGCCGGCCAAATGGCCCTGGGAGAGGGCTTTGCGTTGGAGACGGTTCACTCGTAGCCGACAGCGTCGTAGACGCGCTGAGCTTCCGCCTGGCGTTCTCCGAGAACCGAGAGGTTCAGATCGTCTGCGCGGAAGCCGCCAAGCTCCTGCACCGCAGCGGAGATCTCGATGCCTTCGACCACCGGGTACTCGTCGTTGCCGGCGGCGAAATAGACCTGCGCGGCGTCGCTCGCGAGGTATTCGAGGAACTTGACGGCGTTTTCCTTGTTCGGCGCATGTTTCGCGACGCCACCGACCGAGATGTTGACATGGGTGCCGATGTCACCCGCGCCCTGGTTGGGGAACACCCAGCCGATCTGGTCGGTGCTGCCGGAGAGATCGCGCACGTCTTTGCGCAGCGCGCGGGCGAAGTAGTAGGTGTTGGCGATTACGATATCGCACTCGCCGGAGACGAGGGCGCGGAGTTGGTCGGTGTCGCCGCCCTGCGGATCGCGGGCGCGGTTCTCCCAAAGCGCCTCGGCCCAGTCTTGGGCGGTGTCCCTGCCGAGATGCTCGATCAGCGCCGACATCAGCGAAAGCATGTAGATGTTGGAGCCCGAGCGGGTGCAGACCACGCCTTTGTACTTCGGGTCGGCCAGATCCTGGTAGGTTTGCGGCGGCTCCGACACCCGCTCTTTGGCGTAGAAGATGATCCGCGCGCGCTGGGAGACACCGAACCAGAGGCCGTCGGGGTGGCGCAGCGCTTCTGGGATGCGGGCGGAAAGGGTCTCGCTCTCCACGGGTTGCAAGAGATCGGCTTCCGCCGCGCGCCACATACGGCCCGCATCGACGGTGAGAAGCACATCGGCCGGCGAATTGGCGCCCTCGGCTTTCATGCGCTCGATCAGGGCGTCGGCCTTCGCTTCGATGCGGTTGATGGTGATGCCGGTTGCCTTCTCGAAATCGGAGTAGAGGCGCTCGTCGGTGTCGTAATGGCGCGAGGATTAGAGGTTGAGCTCGCCCTCCGGCGCGGCGGGGGTGGCGAGCAAGGCCGCTATGCAGGCGGCGATGAGGGCATTGCGGGTCATCTGTCTGTCCTTCGGTGACATTCGGGTCGGCTGATATCCGACTATTACGCTCGGAAATAAACATGGAATGTCTGAGTGATCAAGTCAGAAATTAGCCGCGGGTTGACCCTGGCGACCCGACACCGCAGCGCGCGCGGACGCTTCTTGGCGGATGACGATCAGACCGCCTTGGCGCGGGGGGGCGCGGTGGCCAGATTCTGCTGGCGCGGCAAGCAGATCTCGAAGACGGTACCCGCCGTCGTCGAGCGCACCAGGTGGAGCTTGCCGCCATGTGCGCGCACGAGATCATGGGCGATGGCGAGGCCGAGGCCGGTTCCACCGCGCCGGGCGCCGCCGCGAAACGGCTTGAACAGGTGCTCGCGGGCGCGGGCTGGCAGGCCGGGTCCCGTGTCGGCGATGTTGATCCGCTCCCAATCCTCGGTACACGCCGCCGTCACCGAAATCTCGCCAACAAGGCCCGTCTCCGCCATCACCTCGGCGGCGTTGCGCATGAGGTTGGAGAGCACCCGGTAGAGATGCTCCGGATCGGCGGGCACCGTGTGCGTCTGCGGCACGTCGATGCGCACCCGCACCGGCGCCGAGGTTTCTGACAGGCCGAGCGTGTCCGCCACCTCGCGCACGAGCGCGGCGAGCGCGACCTCCCGCAGCTCCGGCGCCGCCTCCTCCGCGCGCCCGAAATCGAGGGTGCGCTGACACAGCTTGATCGCGCGATCGAGGGAGGCGAGCATCTTCGGCATCACTCGGATGACCGTGGGATCGGAGGAGGTCTCGAGCCGGTCGAACAGAAGCTGTTGGGCTGCGAGCATGTTGCGCAGATCGTGGCTGATCTTGGCCAGCGCCTCGCCGAGCGAGGCGAGGCGCGTACGCTCTTTGAGCGCGCGGTGGACGTCGCCCTGCATGTCTGCGAGCGCCCGTTCCGCCTCCGCCAGTTCGCCGATCCGCGCTTCTGGGACGATGATCCGCTCGGCATCCTCAGGGTTCTCCTGAAAGTTCTTCATACCGTCGATCACCCGGGTCATCGGAGCGACGACCAGCCGTCGGATCGCGATGAAGACCACCGCGGCGGTCATTGCGGAGATGATCAGCGACAGGCGGAGGATCCGTATGCCGTAGTCGAGCATGGCCGCCCGCAAGGGGTCGGCGTCGAGGGTGATCTCCAGCGCATCCGCGCCTTGCGGCGGCTTACCGATCACTCGGATAAACTCGGTGCCGGGTTGCGAGGCGAGGCGAGCCAGCGCGTCGACCACCATCTCGACATTGATCATACCGCGCAGGTCGAAGGTCTCGTCCACCATCTGCGGGGGGTCCGGCGCGAGCATCATTGCCCGCGCCCCATCCTGATGGACGACGATCGAACTCACTTCGGCCTTCGCCAACAGCGCACGTTGCATCTCCGGGCTGAGCATGCCGTCTGGATGGGCGAGCATCGCGAGCACGGCGACCTCGGCGCGCGCCAGGCGTTCCTGCAAATAGTCCATGCGGAAGCGCGCGACCGACGGGATGAAGATCACCACCTCGACAAGCATCACGGCCACGATGGTGACGATGAGAAGGCGCCCGGAGACGCCTCTGAGGAACGCCATAGCCGCCCTCTCCTCCCGGATTGACGCCTTGAGTGTAAGTCGGCTCAGCCCAACCGGGCAAGCAGACGGACAACGCGCTTTACCAGCTCGCTCTGGAAAAGGCGCGGTGCGAAATAGGCGCTCGCGGCCTTCTTCGAGACCTCGCCAAGGGTTGGATAGGCCGCGACATGACCAGCGATGTCCTTCAGTGATAGCCCCTTGGAGATGGCGAGCGACCAAGGCTGGATCAACTCCCCGGCATGGACACCGACGAGCCCTGCACCCAAGATCCGGCCTTTCCGGGTGACAGCGATCTTCAAAAGCCCTTCGTGGATGCCTTCGGCCTGGGCTCGGTCAGTTTCGGCGAGCGCTGCGCGGTGGATTTCGACCGTCTCCCCATGGGCGGCCCGGGCCTCGGCGTCGGTGAGACCCACCTCCGCGATCTCGGGATCAGTGTAGGTCACGCGCGGGATGTGGTCGGTGCGGTTGCGGACCGGCAGACGAAGAAGGGCAGAGCGCACGACGAGGCCCGCCTGGTAGCCGGCCACATGGGTGAATTGCATGCCTCCGGCTGCGTCGCCGATCGCATAGACCCGGCGGTTGGTCGTCGAGCGCAACCCCCGATCGACCGCCACCCCGCGATCGGTGACGGCGACGCCGCCGGCGTCCAGCTCCAGTCGCTCCAGGCTCGGACGCCGCCCGGTCGCAACGAGCAGGTGACTGCCTAAGATCCGACCGTTGCCGATGTCGACGGCGATCCCGTCGGCGGTTGCGGCCACCCGTTCGGCACGGGTATCGGTGCGAAGCTCCACGCCGTCGCGGGCCAACGCACCGAGGGCCACCTCGGCGAGCTCCGGATCATGGGCCGCCAGAGGCTTCGCCGCCTCGATCACCGTCACCTTGCTGCCGAGCCGAGCATGGGCCTGGGCCAACTCGACACCGATCGGACCGCCGCCGAGGACAACCAGATGCTCAGGGCGCGTCCGCAGCTCCCAGAGCGTTTCATTCGTCAGATAGGGCGTCTCCGTAAGCCCCGGGATCGGCGGGAGGGCCGGGGCAGACCCCGTCGCAATCACGAAGCGCCGGGCCCGGATGCGGTGCCCGCCCGCCGTCATCTCGGTGGGCGAGACAAACCGGGCCCAGTCGCGCAAGACGGTGCAACCGAGCCGCTCGAAGCGTTCCTGACTGTCATGGGGGGCGATGGCTTCGATGGCGCCGCGGACATGGCCCATCGCGGCAGCGTAATCCACCACGGGCTCCTGAGGCGCCACACCGAGCCCGCCGGCCCGTTGCGCGGCTGCGCGGGCGGCCGCGGCGATCAGGGCCTTGGACGGAACGCAGCCGTAGTTCAGGCAATCCCCGCCCATCTCGCCGCCCTCGATCAACACGACGGAGGCGCCCATCTGGACCGCGCCGGCTGCCACCGAGAGCCCGCCCGAGCCGGCGCCGATGATGCACAGGTCGGGGGTGAGCGTCTTGGGCGACTGTGACGACACGAGCATCATCGAAACCTCATGGCCGGCGCAGGCCGAGGCGGCGCAGCGCCATCGGCAACGCTGCGAGCGCTGCGAGGCCCAGCAGCGGCCCCAGCACATGGGGCTCGAAGATTAGCCCCAAATCCGGTGGCACTCCTTTTGCGATCTCAACCCCAAGCCCAGCACCGATCCAAGCATAAACGATGGTGGCTGGAATGATCCCAACGAAAGTCGTCCAGACAAAGGTCTGCAACCGCGCGCCGAGGAAGGCAGGCGCGAGATTTGCTATGAAAAACGGTACGGCGGGCACCAAGCGCATGATGAGAAGAAAGCTCACCTCGTCGCGGCGAAATCCCCGCTCCAGCCGCGCGAGCCAGCCGGAGGCCCGGTCCCGCAGATGGTTGCCGAGTGCCGTGCGCGCCGCAAGGAAGATCAGGGTCGCCCCCGTCGTCGCCGCGACTACGACGAGCGCCGCGCCCAGCGCCGTCCCGAATAGCAACCCGCCGAGGATCGTCAGCCACACTGCGCCGGGCAGCGAGACCGCAACCGCGACGGCGTAAACCGTCACAAAAGCTGCCGCCACGAGCACCGGGTTGGCCGCGCGCCAGGCTTGCAGCGCGTCGTAGTTGCGCTCGAGGGCCGCGAAGCCCAGCGCATCACCCCCGAAAGCCACCGCGGCGCCGGCCGCAATTGCCACCACTGCGATCGGCAGATAGCGCCACACCGCTCGCCCAGGCGCCGGCCTTGCCGCCTGTTCGGAACCCTCTGCCATTACGTCACCTCCCTCACCAGCTTATCGGCAGATGGGCCGGCTCGGTACCGCTGGCCAGGGCTTTCACGCCAGGTTGATGGTTTCTGGGACCCGGGACATTCCGCTGCACTTTCTTGACAGCGGCTGGCGCAGCAAGTAGCCACGCTGGCTCTGAGACATGCGCAGCGATCCGTCGCGCGACCCGCTGACCCGACCTGGGGGAGACCGACTATGAAACGCCCGTATCAGCCGAGCCGGCTCGTGCGCAAACGCCGCCATGGCTTCCGTGCCCGGATGGCGACCAAGAACGGTCGCAAGGTGCTCAATCGGCGCCGTGCCCATGGCCGCAAGAAGCTCTCAGCCTGAGACAGCGGCGGCGGACCGACCCCCGCCAACCGCGGGAGTGGCGCTGGCCACGCTCAAGCAACGCCGAGAGTTTCTCGCCTGTTCGCGCGCGCGTAAATGGGTCGCGCCGGGTCTTATTGTGCAGGGGCGGGCCCGCGGGCCCGAGGACCAAGGCCCACCTCGGGTGGGCTTCACCTGTTCAAAGAAACTCGGCAAGGCTGTTACTCGGAATCGCGCGAAGCGCCGGCTTCGCGAGGTGGCGCGCCAAGCGCTCGCACCGCGGGCGCGGCGCGGCTGGGACTATGTGCTTGTCGGCCGGCCGGAGGCGACCGTGTCGCGGCCTTTCCCATCGCTGCTCGCCGATGTGGTGACCGCGGTCGAGAGACTACATCGCCCGGCCAAGCCGAAGCCCAAGCCAAAGCCCAGGCCGACGGAGCGGCCGGCAGCCGAGGCCCCCGCGCGATGAGCCCGCTCGCTTGGATCTTGGCATTGCCGGTGCGCGCCTATCGCCTGGTGGCCAGTCCGTGGGTCGGGATGCACTGCCGCTTTCAGCCCACCTGCTCCGCCTATGCCCTCGAGGCCCTCGAACGCCACGGGGCCCTCAAGGGCGGGTGGCTCACGGTGCGGCGTCTCTGCCGGTGCCACCCCTTCGGCAGCTCCGGCTACGACCCCGTCCCGCCATCCTGCCAGTGCTCCGACTCAGAGCGGTAGGGGATTGCCCCCAGCATCCGCCATCCGGCGCGCGATCACCTCCGGCTCCTCGACGAACCGCTGCTCGAGGCGCCCGAGGCGGACCAATGTACGAAACCCGTTGCGTCGCTCGCTGTCCGACAGCCGGAACGGGCCGACCGCCCGTTTCGCGTCGAACCAGACCGCACGCCGCCCCAGCACGAACCCCATCACCAGAGCGTCGTGCTCGGCGGCGATGAGGGGCGCCACATCGCCCGAACTGCCGCGCACGAAGAGTAGGGTCGCCCAGTCGATGCGGGTCGCCGGCCCGCTATGGCGCGTCTCGGAGCGCAAGGCGTGGCGCACGCGGAGCACGCGCTTGGGGTCGATGGTGACGGTTTACCCGGCAATTCCAATGAGCTGAAGCATGTTGGTCTCCTCGATGTCGATGGCGCCAGAAGATCGCGCCGAGGCGCGCGTGTCGAGGCCCCCCGTGCGGCCGAACCGCTCCGCGCCCGAGCCCTTCCGCCGCCGCGCCGTCCCGGCTATAGCACCCCCATGTTGGATGCGACGGACGACCAAATCATCGAGCGGCTCTATCGGGGCGCGCCAGATGCGCTCGAGTTCCGCAAGCTGAGAAAACGCCTCCTGCGCGAGACCCGCGAGGCGATGGCGGCCTACGCCATGCTGCCCGCCGATGGCACGCGCCCGCGCTGGCTGGTCTGCCTCTCCGGCGGCAAGGACAGCTACACCCTCCTCGCCGTCCTGCTCGAGCTGCGCTGGCGGGGGCTCTTGCCGGTCGATCTTCTCGCCTGCAATCTCGACCAGGGCCAGCCGGGCTTCCCTGCAACTGTGCTGCCGGAGTTTCTCGAACGTCTCGGCGTGCCCCATCGGATCGAGTACCGCGACACCTATTCGGTCGTTGTCGACAAGGTGCCGTCGACCAAGACCTATTGCGCCCTCTGTTCGCGTCTGCGCCGGGGGCATCTCTATCGGATTGCGCGGGAGGAGGGGTGCGCGGCTGTCGTCCTCGGCCACCACCGCGACGACATCCTCGAGACCTTCATGCTCAATCTCTTTCACCAGGGGCGGATCGCGGCGATGCCGCCGAAGCTGCTCAACGAGGACGGCGATCTGCTGGTGCTGCGCCCCTTGGCGCATGTGGCGGAGGCCGACTGCGCGCGTTTTGCCCGCGCGATGGGGTTCCCGATCATCCCCTGCGATCTTTGCGGCTCTCAGGAGGGCCTTCAGCGGGCGCAGGTGAAAGCGATGCTCGACGAGTGGGAGCGCCGCGCGCCGGGCCGCCGGTCGGTGATGTTTAAGGCAATTACCAATGTGCGCCCGTCGCAGATGGCCGATCCTGCGCTTTTCGACTTCGCTGCACTCAGCCCGCGTCAGCCGGAGTGACTGCGGCCTGGTTGGCGGTTTCCCCCTCTCGAGGCACATTTCCCACTTGGCGGCCCGATGCTTTGCCAAGCGAAAATGGCATGACATTTCAGAAGTTTAGGTGGAAAGGCAGAGATCTTGTCCGATCTTTTCAGAGGCGCCGGATCGACCGCGCACACTCGAAAACACGGGAGACAAACAATGCGTAGCTTCTTCGCCGCAACCTCGATTGCCGCCCTTCTCGCCACATCCGCCGTGGCTGACGAGCACGCCAAGGACATCGTGGACACCGCCGTCGAGGCGGGCTCGTTCGAAACTCTCGTCGCCGCCGTGCAGGCCGCGGACCTCGTCGAGACGCTCAAGGGCGAAGGCCCGTTCACCGTTTTCGCGCCGACCGATGCGGCCTTCGCGGCGCTTCCTGAGGGCACGGTGCAAGACCTGCTGAAGCCTGAGAACAAGGAGCGTCTTCAGGGCGTCCTGACCTACCATGTGGTTGCCGGCAAGGTGATGTCCGGCGATCTCTCTGGCGAGATGTCGGTCGAGACCGTCCAGGGCTCGAATGTCGACATCGTCGTGGGCGAGAGCGGCGTGACCGTCGATGGCGCCACTGTCACCAGCGCCGACATCGAGGCGTCGAACGGCGTCATCCACGTGATCGACGCGGTGATCCTGCCGAACTGATCGGTTGCCTGCGACACGACCCGGCCGGGGCGCGCGCGTGTCCCGGCCTCCTATTGCGCGCGGCGACGCGGCTCATCTCGCCACCTCTGCTTGCGGCAGGGCTCGGTTTTCTGACTGCCGCCCGCCCTCGCCGCACCGTCTGGACCGGGCGCGCGCCGGCGGGGCCCAGGGTCAGGCGAGCGGCAGCTGAAGTTCGGTGCGCAGAGCGGCTTCTGCCACCTCGGACGGGTTGGTGAGATAGAGTTCGACCGCAGGCCCTGCGCCAGGGCACAGCCCGGCCGCAACTACGTCCTCGTAGAGCTTTGCCCAGCTTTCCGACAGCCCCGTGTAGCTGCCGATATGGGTGAGCACGGCATAGCGCCCGGCGGGAAGGTGCACCGGCTCGAGCCCCTCCGGCACCACTGCCTCCTCCGCGATGAAGGCTGCGGCGTGGGACCGCAGATCCGCAGGCGCAACCGAGTTCGGATCGTCATGGAAGATCCCCGCCATGCCGTGGATCTGGGGCCAAAGACCCTGCGCCTCGATGACGCCGAGAAGCCGGCCGAATACAGCGCCAATCTCTGGGTAGGGCCCGATATGGCGCAAAGCGGCGGCCCGGCGCTCGGGCAGGTCGCGGGTCTCGACGGTCATGGCATCCCCAAGCCAGGTTCGCAAAGCATCAGGGCGCGCAGGGGCCGGTCTCGTGTCACGTCATTCAAGGGGGGGCTCGTTTTCTCTCGTCTGCCTCGGCGCGACGCGCCGCTTCGTCGATCCGTGTGGGATCACCGCGTCGGCCTCGACCATCACGACCTCACCAAACATGAAGCGCGCGATCCGGTCCTTGGCGATGGGCTTCTCGAAGCTCTCGCGGTCTTCCTCATCCATCGGTCGCCTCCCCGGACGTAGCCGCAACCGGCACCAGAGTGAGCCTACCACGCAGGGACGCCGCCAGCCAGCACAGCCTGTTGCGTCCCCCGGCCCTGGGCGACTATGTCAGCGCTCTGAGGGCGGAGGGCTCATGGCGCATTATCTCGACTTCGAAAAAGGACTGGCGGAGCTGCAGGGCAAGGCAGAGGAGCTGCGGGCGCTGGCGCGGCAGACCCCTGAGCTCGAGGTTGAGGCGGAGGCCGCAGCGCTCGACGCGCGTGCCGATGAGATGCTCCAAGAACTCTACAAGGACCTCTCGCCCTGGCGTAAATGCCAGGTCGCGCGCCATCCTGAGCGGCCTCATGCGACCGACTATATCGACGCGCTCTTCACCGACTATATCGCGCTCGCAGGGGACCGGAACTTTGCAGAGGACCATGCGATCGTCGGCGGGCTGGCGCGGTTCGAGGATCGGCCCTGCGTTGTCATAGGCCATGAGAAGGGGCGGGACACCAAGACCCGGCTTGAGCGCAATTTCGGCATGGCCCGGCCGGAGGGCTATCGCAAAGCGGTGCGCCTGATGCAGCTCGCCGACCGCTTCGCGCTGCCGGTGGTCACGCTGGTGGACACCCCCGGGGCGTATCCTGGCAAGGGTGCTGAGGAGCGTGGCCAGGCCGAGGCGATCGCGCGGGCCACCCAGGCATGCCTGGCGCTTAAGGCACCCTTGGTGAGCGTCGTGGTCGGCGAAGGGGGCTCTGGCGGCGCGGTCGCGCTGGCCACGGCGAATTGGCTGATCATGCTCGAGCATTCGATCTATTCGGTGATCTCGCCCGAGGGCTGTGCGTCGATCCTGTGGAAGAACGCCGACAAGATGCGCGAGGCGGCAACGGCCTTACGCCTGACAGCGCAGGACCTGCACCAACTCGGCGTATGCGATCGGGTGGTGGAGGAACCGCTGGGCGGTGCCCAGCGCGACCGGGCAGGCACCATCGAGGCGGTGGGGGTGGCGATCAGCGCGGCGCTCGACACGCTGGCCCCGCTGTCGCCGCAAGAGGCGCGGAGCGCGCGCCAGCGTAAATACATTGCGATGGGTGACCGCGGGCTCGCCTGAGGCGTCGCAGGCCCCTCTGGTTCACGCGCCCGGCGCGGTCGGGTTCGAGCGGGCGGTGCGGCGGCAGCGCTCTGAGCAGTAGCGGACGGTGTCCCAGACACGGGCCCACTTTTTTCGCCAGGTGAAGGGAAGACCGCAGACCGGGCAGGTCTTCTGCGGAAGCTCCGTCTTTTTGCGCATCCGTGGCATGGGTAGGGAGCCGGGATCGGTATGGATCAGGAGAGGCAGGCAGCAGCCGCGAAGGCTTGGCCAGCGGTGTCGAACAGCCCGACATGCTCGGCCTTGGCCCCGGTCTCATCGACAAAGGTTACGGTAATCGCGGCGCCCTGAACTTCGGAGCCCGAGACGCTGGTCCCGGCATAGCCGGAGATCCGGTCGTCCATGTCGATCGTGAACTCGAAGTCCATGCCTTCGGGGAAGCTGTCGAAAGCCAAGAGAAGACGCTCCGAGCCGTCGGGCACTTGGGGCTGGCTCGATAACTTCGCCGGGCCTCCAAGGGCTCGGAAGGGCTGGGAGACGTTGCGGCCCGGTCCGCCGGGAGCCGTGTCGAAAACCAGCCGCCCAACCGAGCCTGCGAGGCCGATTTCCACGCGGTCGATTCGCCATCCGGGAAGCGACATGTTGCGGATACGGAAGACATCGACGGGGGCACCCTCGGTGAAGGATGCGCGCGCCGCAGGACCGCAGACGATTGCCTCGCCTGAAACCGCCAAGGCACCAGATACACCCGCGATGAGAAGAAGCACCTTCATGCCACAAAGGGTATCGCAGAAGCCTGCAACGTCCAGGCCGCGCCGCTAGAAGTCGAAGCTCCCCTGGCCCGGATCAGGGGCGGTCGGGCTGCGGCGGCGGGGGCTCTTAGATTGGGGGTCCTCGGTGCGCGACCGTCGACGAGAGGCGTGACGCTTCAGCACCTCCGACTTCGCTTCGGCAAACCCCTCGGCGCGGCGGCGTGCGTAAACCGCGTCGCGCGCCTTACGGGCTGCGGCGACCGGCTCGACGAGGGGCGCTGGGTAATCGCGGCCGATGCGCAGCCCCGCTGCACGGGCCACGCTGTCGGGCATCTTCCATGGCGCGTGAATGTGCTCGCTTGGGACCTCGGCAAGTTCCGGCAGCCAACGCCGCAAGAAGACCCCGTCGGGGTCGTGATCAATCGACTGCTTCACGGGGTTGTAGACGCGCAGGGTGTTGATGCCGGTCACGCCCGACTGCATTTGGCATTGGCTCCAGTGAATGCCGGGTTCGAAATCGGTGAAGAGCCGCGCAAGCGGGAGCCCGAAGCGCCGCCAGTCGAGCCACAGGTGGTAGGCGGCGATGGACACCACCATCGCCCGCATCCGGAAATTCAGCCAGCCCGTGGCGCAAAGGGCGCGCATGCAGGCATCGACCATCGGCAGACCGGTCTCGCCGCGCTCCCAGGCAGAGAGGCGCGCGGGGTCGTGGTCCGGCTCCCGGAGGCCCTCATAGAGCGGATGCATGCAGCGATGCTCGATGGCCGGTTCGTCCTCGAGCTTTTGCATGAAGTGGCAGCGCCAATGAAGCCGGGCGGTGAAGCTGTCGATCGAGGCGCGGTACTTGGCGGAGGCGTGGCTGCCCCGGGCCATCAGCGCCTCTTGATACGCCTCGCGCGTGGAAATCGTGCCCCAGGCCAGATGCGGAGATAGGCGCGAGCAGGCGTCATAGGCGGTCACCGGCGAGGACATTGCGCGGCGGTAGTCGGCGCCCCGTTCGAAGAGAAAGTCGCGCAGTGTGGCTCGGGCCGCAGCCGTGGAGGCGGGGATCTCCTCGGCGAGGTCAGGGGGCAAACCCAGATCCGTCGTCGTTGGGATCGGCCCCGGTTCGAGGCCGTGGGGTGGCAAAGCTTGCGGGGCGGGGCGCTGGGTGGCGCGCATCATCCGGTCCCAACGCTCGGCCCAGCCGTCTCGGGTCTTCAGGCGGCGGACGACCCCGGCAGGCTGGCGCTCGATCCATGCGATCCCGTGGCTCCGCGCCCAGGCGCCGACCCTCAGGTCGCGGTCGAAGGTCCAAGTGTCACCAGTTTCTTGATGGGACCATAAGGTGAAGGGTCCCAAATCGGTGCGCAAGCTGTCCAGCACCCGCTCCGCTGCTCCGATGCGGACCACGAGCGGGGCGCCGCGTGCCGCCAAGTCGGTCCGCAAGGCGCCCAGGGCTGCGGCGACGAACCGCCACTGCCGCCCGCTCGCCACCGGTTGGGACCAAAGCGCCGGTTCGACAATGTATAGCGGGATCACGCGCCCGGCGGATGCTGCATCGGCCAGCGCCGCATGGTCGTCGATCCTGAGGTCCCGCTTGAACCAAACAACGCCCAGAGGGCGCGCACCCGCATCCGACATTCCACTCCTCCGCTAAGGTGAGAAAGCGCCGGTTGGGTCGAGATCAAGCGGGCCAGGAGGGCGGCGGGTGACCGATGTTCGCCGGACCCAGCTCAGTCCTCGCGCGGCATGAGCTCCGCCTTCGCCTCGGCGAGGAAGTTCTGGGCCATCTCGGCAACGCTGCGCATTGGTGTCATGCCCGCCATTTTGAGATCTGCCTCGATTTGCGTCACGATGTGGTCGATCCCGGGCTGCTCGAGGCTGCGCTGAAGGATCCGCTTGGCGTAAAGGACGACGCCATTGTCGTTGAGCCCCAATTCCTTGCCGGCCCAAAGTCCCAACGCTTTGGCCCGCCGTGCCTCAGCCTTGAACTGCATTTCCGCGTCATGCGCGAATTTTGCCTCAAAGGCCCGTTCTCGGTCGTCGAAGGTGGTCATCGCGCGATCCCTCTGGTTCGATTCCTCGCCCCCGCAAATTGAAACGCCGGCCCGCCGGCCGCAATCGTCAAGTTGCGCCTGGGGCGGCGTGGTTGCCGCATCCGAGCCGGGGCGCGTGCCGAGCCTCGGGGTTTTTGCGCGCTTCAATCTTGGCAATACGCAGAGGCGTGCCTATAGACGTGCTAGGCGCGGCCCACCCGGTCCTGCGCCCTATATCCTATGGAGTTGCCGAACATGGCGCGGCGCAGGCTGGTTTACGAAGGCAAGGCGAAAATCCTCTATGAGGGGCCGGAACCCGGCACCTATATCCAGTATTTTAAAGACGACGCCACGGCCTTCAATGCTGAGAAGCAAGACGTTATCGACGGCAAGGGCGTACTTAACAACCGCATCTCCGAGCACATCATGTCGGCTTTGGCAGGCGTGGGGATCCCCAACCATTTCATACGCCGGATCAACATGCGTGAGCAGCTGATCCGTGCGTGCGAAATCATCCCCGTCGAGGTGGTGGTGCGCAACGTGGCGGCGGGCTCTCTCGCTAAGCGCCTCGGCATCGAGGAGGGCACCCAGCTCCCCCGGCCGATCATCGAGTTCTACTTTAAGGACGACAAGCTCGGTGATCCTTGGGTGACCGAGGAGCACATCCTCGCCTTCAACTGGGCGACGCAGCAGGATGTGGACGACATGATCTCGCTGGCGCTTCGGGTGAACGATTTTCTTTCGGGGCTGTTCCTCGGCGTCGGGATCAGGCTGATCGACTTCAAGATCGAGACCGGCCGGATCTGGGAGAACGACTTCCAACGCATCATCGTGGCCGACGAGATCTCGCCTGACAGCTGTCGGCTTTGGGACGTGAAGACCGGGCAAAAGCTCGACAAGGACGTCTTCCGCCGGGATCTGGGATCGCTTGCGGATGCTTATTCCGAGGTCGCCCGGCGCTTGGGAATTTTGCCAGAAAACGGTGCCGGCGGTAAACCGGGACCCAAGCTCGTTCACTGACCGCGGGCCGGCCCGCTTGCGTTGTCATGCCGGCGGGAGGTCTTCTCGTCGGTCTTGCGCGCAAGGGACTGTTGGCGCGGCCTATGTTTCGTCGGGGCCTAGACCGGTCGCAGGGTCGTTTAGGTGCGAAGCGCCTTGCGCGCCAACCCTGACGCGCGGCATCGAGGCGGGCGATGCCTCTATGGAAATGTTGAGCGATCTCGACCGCAAAACCTGACGGCGCGGAGGCTCTCTCCACGGGTTCTGCGCGTGACCGGGGCGGTCTACGTCCCGGGTGCGTTCGGGTAGCTGGCGCAATCGCACGCGTTTGAGATCATCCAGGGCCGCCGCGACGCGCTCGTCGGTGTCTCCAAGCAGTCGACACCGATGCTCGCTGCGATGATCCCCGCGGTCTTTCACGACGAGAGCCCCGCGTGACCGGGCCGTCTGGGCTTTCCTCCGGACGCAGCTGCGCCTATCTCTGATATTCGCGGGTGCTGTTCTTCTCGTGCGAGGACAGAATCCTGGTGGCCATATCTCTCTCGCGGGAGCTGGCTCTGCGCTTGGTCGTGGCCTCGCGTATCCGGCGCCCACCTGGTAACCCAGGCTCGCGAGGATCTGAGCCCTCCACGGTTGCTACGGGCCCGCACCCGTTCCATGTTGGCTGCCTTGGCGCTGCGGTGTTTTGAGGTCTCATGTCGACGATCCAAGAGGCCAAGGCCACCCTGCGCAAGACCGCCTTCGCCGCACGAAAGTCCGCACGGGCTGCCGACCCCAGCGCACCTCTTGCCGCGCGGGATGCCTTCCTCGGCGCGGGGCTCTTGAAGGGCGCGGAGATTGTTGCCGGCTACCGCCCGATCCGCACCGAACTCGATCCGACCCCCCTCATGGAGACGCTGCATGCGGCCGGGCACAGGCTCTGCGTGCCGGTGATCGACGGAGCCGGTCTGCCGCTTTTGTTCCGTGAGTGGTGGCCTGGGATGGCGATGGAGGCAGGGCCGTTCGGCGCGGAGATCCCGGCCGAAGGAGCATGGCTCGACCCCGACCTCCTGATCGCGCCGCTTGTCGCCTTCGACAGGGCGCGTTGGCGCTTGGGCTATGGCGGTGGCTTTTACGACCGAACCCTCGCCAAGCTTGGGGCCATCAAGCCCATCGCTGTGATCGGCTATGCCTTCGCTGCCCAGGAAATGCCCGAAATCCCGCGCGAGCCGACCGATCAGAGGCTCGATGCTGTGGTGACCGAGCGCGAGGTGATCGGCGCGTGACGCTCGAAATCCGCGACGCTGTGGCCGAGGACGGGCCGGCTCTTTGGGCGATGCTCGCGCCGGTGATCCGCGCCGGCGAGACCTACGCCCTGCCGCGGGAGATGACCGAGGCCGAGGCGCTCGCCTTCTGGTGCAGGCCCGGCGCGCGGGTCTTCGTGGCCGAGGACGCGACCGGCCCGCTCGGCACCTATTACCTTAAGCCCAACCAACCCGGCGGGGGCGATCACATCGCGAATTGCGGCTATGTGACGGCACAAGCGGCTCAGGGGAGGGGCGTTGCCCGGGCGATGCTCAGCCATTCGCTGGCGACCGCGCGCATGCTGGGCTTCCGCGCGATGCAGTTCAACTTCGTCCTCGCGAGCAACAGGCGCGCCATCGCCACCTGGGAGCGCGCGGGCTTCGCGACGGTCGGACGCATCCCCGAAGCCTACCGCCACCCGCAGCTGGGATTGGTCGATGCGCTCGTGATGCATCGCGGTCTCTGAGCTTGCGCGCCGACGGGCGCCCACGCTAGTCCTCACGCATGAGGATCCTCTTTCTCGGCGATGTGGTGGGGCGAACCGGGCGGGCATCCGTGATTGCCAGCTTGCCGGTGCTGAAGGCCGAGCGTCGGGTCGATTTCACCATCGTAAATGCCGAGAACGCAGCCGCCGGCTTCGGGTTGACCGCCGCGATCGCCGCAGAGCTGTTTGCCGCCGGGGCCGATGCGCTGACCCTCGGCGACCATGCCTTCGACCAAAAGGACATGCTCCAGGCGATCGACGCGGAATCGCGGATCCTCCGCCCGCTCAACTACGCGAAGACGGCGCCGGGCCGAGGCGCTGCGGTCTTCGAGGCCCCCCGTGGGCGCAGGGTGCTGGTGGCCGTGGCGCTTGGACGGGTGTTTATGAGCCGTCCCTATGACGATCCGTTCTCGGCGCTCGATCTTGCGCTCAAGACCCATCCGCTCGGGGCGTCCTGCGATGCCGCGGTGGTGGAGATCCACGCCGAGGCGACGTCGGAGAAGATGGCGGTCGGGCATTGGTGTGACGGCCGCGCGTCGTTGGTTGTCGGCACCCACACGCATGTGCCCACCGCAGATGCGATGATCCTCGCGCGCGGCACCGCCTATCAAACCGATGCCGGCATGTGCGGCGCCTATGACAGCGTCATCGGTATGGACAAGGAGGAGCCGATGAAGCGCTTCGTCGTTGGGATGGCCACGGGGCGCTTCACACCGGCAGAGGCAGAGGCAACGGTCTGCGGGGTTCTGGTGGAGACCGACGACCGCACGGGCTTGGCGCGTTCGGTGGAGGCGGTGCGCCTTGGTGGGCGACTGGGGGCAACGGCGGCGCAGAGCCCCGCCTGAGAAGGGGCTCCGGCCGAGCGCGGCTCAGTCAGGAGGCGAGCTTTTCCATCACCTCGTCCGACATGTCGAAATTGGCGGTGACGGTTTGCACGTCGTCGTCGTCCTCCAGCGCCGACATCAGTTTCATCAGCGTGGCGCCTGAGGTCTCATCAACCGGGGTGAGCGTCTGCGGCTTCCAGACGAGCTTGGTGGTCTCGGACTCCCCGAGTTGATCCTCGAGCGCCTGGGCGACCGCAGCGAGATCGCTCGCCTCCGTGTAGATGACATGGCCGTCTTCCGAGCTCTCGACATCCTCGGCCCCGGCTTCGATCGCGGCCTCCATCAGAGCGTCAGGGTCGCCCGCGCTCGCCGGGTAGACGATCTGGCCCTTGCGGTCGAACATGAAGGACACGGCCCCCGTTTCGGCCAGGTTCCCGCCGTTCTTGGTGAAGGTCGAGCGCACATTCGAGGCGGTGCGGTTGCGGTTGTCGGTCAGAGCCTCGACGATCATCGCCACGCCCCCGGGCCCGTAACCCTCATAGCGGATCTCGTCGTAGTTCTCTGCATCGCCGCCTTGGGATTTCTTGATTGCGCGATCGATCACGTCCTTCGGAACCGAGTTCGACTTCGCCTCCTTCACCGCCAGACGCAGGCGGGGGTTTTTGTCCGGATCCGGATCGCCCATCTTCGCGGCGACTGTGATCTCCTTGGCGAGCTTGGAGAAGAGCTTGGAGCGGGCCGCATCCTGCCGCCCCTTGCGGTGCTGGATGTTGGCCCATTTGGAGTGTCCAGCCATGGGAACCTCATCAAGTTGACTTTGGCTTGTCATAATCCGGCGCTTTGCCGGTGACAAGCAGACCCGATCAACGGGGCCGCCGTGGCGCTGTTGGGTGTCAGGCGGAGAAAGGCGGCCGAGCCGGACGCGGCTTCAGCTCAAGTCAAGGGGGCACTCGGCGACGATCTGCCAGCCGCCGCGGCTCTCGTAAGCGGCCACGGCGTCCACAGGGGCGACGACACCCCAAGGCGCCCGCTCGACCTTGAGCGGTTGGCCGTTGCAGACGGTCGGGCCGAACTCCTCTTCGACGAGACGCACGGCCGCGTCGCGGTCCACTGGCTCGAGCGGGCCCAAAAGCGGCAAAACATCGACGAAATACGCGACTTGAACGATGTCGTATTTCGCCCGCAAAAGGACATCCACGCCGCCGGTCCGATAGACCGTGCCTTGGGCGAGGGGATAGGGATCCTCAGGTGGCTGGGTGCAGCCGGACGCCAAGGCGAGGCCAGCGAGGCAAAGGGCGACGCGCCAGCTGGCGCGGAGGGCAGGCGACCTGGTCATGCGAACTCCCCGTCGAATGTGACCAGAGCCTAGCGCGGCGGCCGCGGCTGAGCAACGTTTTGACGTCGGGCTAAGCGCTCAAGGCGCGAGCGGCCAGAATAGCGGGATCAGGAAAGTGGCCATCAGCCCGACACCGAGATTCAGCGGGATACCGAGGCGCATGAAGTCGGTGAAGCGGTAGCCGCCGGGGCCATATACCATGGTGTTGGTCTGGTAGCCGATCGGGGTGGCGAAGCTTGCGGAAGCTGCCAGCATCACCGCAACCACGAAGGGCCGGGGATCGACCCCCAGCGAACTCGCCAGGGAGATCGCGAGCGGGGTGAGCACCACCGCGACGGCGTTGTTGGAAACCAGCTCGGTGAGAAGCGAGGCGGTGAGGAAGACCAGCCAGAGGACGAGTTGCGGCGGCAGCTGCAGGAGCCAGGGCGCGACCGCCTCGACGAGCAGCGTGACCGCGCCGGAACTCTGCAGGGCTTGGCCCACCGTGAGCATGGCAACGATCAGCGCCAACAGACGCAACTCGACCGCGTCGAAGGCCTCCTCTGCATCGATGCACCGGGCAAGCAGGACAACTGCGACGGCGATCAGGGCGAGCCCGGCGATCGGCATCAGGTTGAGCGCTGCCCCCAACACCATCAGCGCCAAGGCTGCCAGGACGATCGGCGCCTTCTCCCGTCGATAGGGGCGTTCGGAGGGGCGGGTGAGGTCGACGAGGCCCTGTTCTGTGGCCAGACGGCCGATATCGTCAGGCGCCCCTTCGAGCAACAGCGTGTCGCCGACCTGGATGCGGACATCGTCGAGCACGGTGCCGACCCGGGCGGCCCGTCTGTGTACCGCGAGCGGATAGACGCCGTAACGCCGGCGCAGACGCAGATCCCCCAGCCGTCGTCCGATGAGCCGCGCCCCTGGGGTGATCAGGGCCTCGACCGTGATGGTGGACTTCTCCCCCAGCGCGTCGATCTGGCCGGTCATGGTGAGGGCCTTGTTTTCGCGCAGCGTCAGCAATTCGTTGACGCCAGTGCGGATGACCACGATGTCGCCGGGGGCCAGAAGCACGCTTTCCAGGTCGCGCCGGAGGGAGAGATCACCGCGCACGACATCGATCACCCGCATGCCGCCGCGGCCAAAGTGCGGAACCTCGAGAACCTTCCGCCCCACAAGCGTCGAGCCTTCCGGGATCACCACCTCGGTGAAGAATTTGAGCGCCTTCTTCTCGGGCAGCAGCGTGGCCAGAGCGTCGCGATGCGGCAAGGCCCAGGGAGCCGTGAGGCCCAGGACCGTAAGCCCTGCGAGCGCGATCAGCACCGCCATCGGCGTGATCTCGAAGAGGCCGAACGGGGCGAGCCCGGCCCCTTGCGCGACCCCGTCGACGAGGAGGTTGGTCGAGGTGCCGATCAACGTACAGGTGCCCCCGAGCACGGCCGTGTAGGACAACGGGATCAGCAGCTTGGAAAGCGGGATGTTGAGGGTCTTCGCCAATCGGCCGGCGACGGGGATCATGATCACCACCACGGGCGTGTTGTTCATGAAGGCGGAAGCGGTCACCGTGAAGCCGGCCAGCCCGCCGAGCACAAGTCGCGGCCGGCTTTGCGCCCGGGCCGCAATGGCGCGGGAGAGCGCCTCGAGCGCGCCGGTTCGCACGAGCGCGCCGGAGAGGATGAAAAGCGCGGCGATCGTCATCAGGGCCGGGTTTGCGAGGGCGCCGATCGCCGCTTGCACGTCAAGTATCCCGTTGGCGAGCAGATAGGCCGCGCCGGAGAGGCCAACGACCTCGGGAGGATAGGTCTCGCGGACAAACAGCACGAACATCGCGATCAGCGTCGCGAGGGTGATCAGGGCGGGCCAGAGATCTGCATCGGTTAGGGCCATTTGGCTCTCCGGTCGGAACTGGGCGGTTCGGGCGCGGCGCAGAAGAGATTTTAAGATGCTTCTTTTGGGCGGCCCGATCTGGCGCGTGGCGATGCCGCAAGGGCGGTTCTGCGCAGCCATCGCGGCTTGTCAACCGCGTCCTGGCTCGGCAAGGCTCTGGGAAAGAGAAGGAGGCGCCGATGTCGACACCGCGGGCGAAGCTTGACCGGTTGTGCGGTCCGGGATCCGTGGCCTGCGCTTGGCTTGGTCTTGCCGCGCCCGCGGCGGCGCGGCTCACAGCGCTGGCCGGTTTGAGGGCGGCAGTGATCGATCGCGAGCACGGGGCGATCGGGGTCGAAACCGCTGCGGCGATGGTCTTTGCGGTCAAGGCGCAAGGGGCTGCCGCCTTCGTCCGGGTGCCGGACCGCGGCAAAGGGCAAATCCAGCAAGCGCTCGACGCCGGAGCCGACGGGCTCGTGCTGCCCCAGGTCGAGACCGCTGAGCAAGCCGCGGCGGCGGTGCGGTTGGCGCTCTACCCGCCGGCGGGGTCGCGTGGGGCGGCGGCGGCGGTGATCCCGGCGACAGGTTACGGCACGACGCCGGGCTATCAGTCCGGTTGGAATGCGCATGCGCTAATCGCCGCGCAAATCGAGAGCAGGGCCGGGCTGGCGGCGATGCGCGACATCGCTGCCGTGCCTGGGATCGACATGCTGTTTTTCGGACCGTTCGATTATTCGGCTGATGCGGGCCTTGATGTGGAGACGGACGCCTCCGCCCTCGCCGAGGTTTTCGCAGAGATCCGGGCTGCGGCGAGCGAGGCGGGCAAACTTAGCGGCGCCTTTCCTTGGCCGGGTCGGCGGGCGGGCGAGCTCTTGGGCGAGGGCGTGGATCTTGTGGCCGCCGTCTCCGACCTTGTCGCGCTCCGGGCGGCTTTTGCCGCTGCGGCGGCGCTCTGAGGCGCGGTTATGGCACGAAAGTCGGCGCATCCAGACGACCCGCGCGCCTTGATCGCGGAGGCTTACCGCATCGAGGGGCTCATGGAAGCGGATGCGCGCGCGATCTTCTTCGACTGGGCGTTGGCGCTGCCTGAGGGGGTGGAACCTGGACCTGCGGCCGCGCGGTTGATCGAGGCCTATGCCGTGCCGGCCGACCATCCGATGACGGAGCTTCTGCGCGCGGCCATCGCCGGAAGGCCAGCGGGGACGACGGCGATACGGCGCGGGGGGCGACGTCGGAACGGGGCGAGCTGATCCGCAGGGCTCCGGGGGGCCATCGGCCGCCCGCGGGTGGCGCAACAATTTCCTGTCAAAGCGGCCGGCGGCATCCTATGTTATGTGTCAGGAAACCCGTAAAAGGAGACACGACATGAAATTGCTCGCCCTGCCAGTGCTGGCCCTTTCCCTTGCCGCTTTCGCGATGCCCGCCGCTGCGAGCTGCGGCTGGGGCAAGGCGACGACCACCGAAAAGCCCAAGGAGACCGTTGAGAAACCGAGCGCCTGAGGCTCAACGGCGGTTGGTCTTGGGGCTGAGGGGCGTGGCGGCGCTACACCTCTCAGCCCTGCCAAACCTTGGCCAGTCCGAATTGCTAGGCCATCGGGTTATCTGGTCAGGGCGTGGAGAATGCGCACCCAGGACCGCGCGCCTTTCTGAAAACAACTCAGATCGTATTTTTCGTTGGGGCTGTGCATCCGGTCATCGGTCAGCCCGAAACCAACGAGCAGGCTGTCCATCCCGAGTTGGCGCTTGAATTCGCCGACCACCGGGATCGATCCGCCGATGCCGATCATGGCCGCGCGCTTGCCCCACTCCTCGGTGAGCGCAGCACGGGCGGTTGCGAAAGCTGGCGCTGAGGTGTCCATGGTGATTGCCTGCGCCCCGCCATGGGCGGTGAACTCAACTCGGCAATCGGCGCGGATCGCCGCCTGCATATGGGCGCGGAAGGCCTTGCGCACGGTCTCCGGGTCCTGATCGCCGACGAGGCGGAAGCTCACTTTTGCATGGGCCTCCGCGGGGATCACTGTCTTGAAGCCAGCACCGGTATAGCCGCCCCAGATGCCGTTAACCTCGGCGGTCGGGCGCGACCAAATCTGCTCCAAAGCGCTGCGATCCGTCTCGCCGGCCGGGGTTTGCAGCCCTATGGCGCCGAGGAATGCGGCGGCATCGAAGCCGAGGGCGTCCCAATCTGCCCGAAGCGCATCTGAGATCTCCGGGACGCCGTCATAGAAGCCGTCGAGCGTGATGCGGCCGCGGGGATCGCGAAGCCCGGCGAGCGCTTTGGTCAGCTCGTGGATGGGGTTGGCGGCGGCACTGCCATACATGCCCGAATGCAAATCATGCGAAGCGGCGCGGACTGTGACTTCCTCGGTACAGTTGCCGCGCAACTGGGTGGTAATTGCGGGCGTGTCCGCGTCCCACATCCCAGTGTCGCAAACAAGGGCGAGATCGGCGCGCAGAGCGTCGGGATCGGAAGCGAGAAGCTGCGTGAGCGTCCGTCCGCCGCTTTCCTCCTCCCCCTCGATCACGACGGTCAGCCGGCAAGGCAAACGGCCCTCGACCGTGTGGAATGCCCGCAGCGCCTCGAGAAACGTCATCACCTGGCCCTTGTCGTCGACAGCGCCCCGGCCTCCGATGACCTGCCGCCCGTCGCGCTCCTGAAGCTCCGGGGCGAAGGGGTCGTGGGTCCAAAGCGCGCGCGGGTCGATGGGTTGGACGTCGTAATGGCCATAGAACAGCAGATGCGGCCCGCCATCGCCGCCTTCGGCCAGGACGATCGGATGCCCGCCTTCGACGCCGAGCGGGCCGGCTTCGACCAACCGGGCGTCGAAGCCGAGAAAGGTGAGATCCGCGCGCAGCCATTCTGCGGCCCGGCGGCAGTCGGCCGCGTAGGCGGGGTCGGTCGAGACCGAGGGCACGCGCATCAGCTCGAAGAGCCGAGCGAGGGCGCCATCGCGATCGGCATCGAGATGAGCGAGAAGTGGCGCGATGTCGGGGCGGGGCGCGGCCATGCGGGTCTCCATCAACAGACCAACCGAGCTTAGGCCGACCTTGCCTTCGCCCGCAACAGCATGCGCTTGCCGCTGCGGCAGGGGTCGGTGCTGGTGGGGTTACTCCGGCCGATCGCGGGCGGGCGAACATCCTGGGGCTGCTCTCGGGTGTCGGCCTCCTCGACCAGGAGATCGGCGATGGCGACGGCGAGGTCCCCGGACCGCAGGCGATAGCCGATCTGCAGGGCCGCGCGCTCGAGCGCCTGCGCGAGGAGCTCACGGTACAGCTCGCGCTGTCGGGCGGAACGCGCCTTGCTAAGCCGTCAGGCGGTCGCTCTGCGTAAACGCCGCGATGAGGCCGCCAAACGCTTGATCGGCGGCACTGCCGCTGCCGCAGATCCTGCGCCCGCCGTTGCTGATGCCCCGCGACCCCCGGGAACCTAGCCGCGGGTGATCCATCCACCGCCGAGGACTCGGGAGCCGCAGGGCCCGTAGAAGACACAGGCCTGGCCCGGCGCCACGCCTTCTTCGGCAACCGCAAGCTCGACCTCTGCCCCCCTCGGGCCGGGGTGGATCCGGGCCGGCACGGGTGGGCGCATGGAGCGGATCTTCACCAGGGCTTCGTGGCCTTCGGGAGGGGCGGTGTCGAAGACGCCGTCACCGATCCAGTTGACCTCCGCCACCGGCACCCGTCGGGTCGCCAGTGCCTCGCGGGGGCCAACGATCACCTGCCGCGCCTCGGGGTCCAGCTTCACCACATAGAGGGGCTCCCCCCCGCCGATGCCGAGACCTCGGCGTTGGCCGATGGTGTAGTGGATGATGCCCTGATGCACGCCGAGCACCCGGCCGTCGAGATGCACGATCTCGCCGGGTTCCGCCGCGCCGGGTCTGAGCTTCTCGATCACCGCCGCATAGCCGCCCGTCGGCACGAAGCAGATATCCTGGCTGTCCGGTTTCTCGGCGACGGAAAGCCCGTGTTTGGCTGCGAGCGCCCGGGTCTCCGCCTTGGAGACAAGATGGCCGAGCGGGAAGCGCAGGAAGCCGAGCTGTTCGCGGGTGGTGGCGAAGAGGAAATAGGACTGGTCGCGCGCCGGGTCGGCGGCGCGATGGAGTTCTGGGCCGCGCGGGCCGTCGCGCCGCTGGATGTAATGTCCGGTGGCGAGGCAGTCCGCGTCGAGTTCCTGCGCGGTCTCCAGGAGATCGCGGAACTTCACCCGCTCGTTACAGCGTACGCATGGGATGGGTGTCGCCCCCGCGAGATACTGATCGGCAAACTCCTCGATAACGCTTTCGCGAAACCGCGATTCGTAGTCGAGCACGTAATGCGGGAAGCCCATGGTCTCCGCGACACGTCGAGCGTCGTGGATGTCGCGCCCGGCACAGCAGGCGCCCTTTTTCGCCAAGGCTGCACCGTGGTCGTAGAGCTGGAGGGTGATGCCCACGACGTCGTAGCCCTCGGCCGCGAGTTCTGCGGCGACGACGGAACTGTCGACGCCGCCGGACATGGCCACGACGACGCGCGTGTCTTTCGGGGGCTTTGCGATGCCGAGACTGTTGAGGTCGTCGATGCGCCGCCCCGGATCCGTGGCCATCGCCCGCCTCCTTTCACAGCTGCTTAACGTGTGTCGCCTAAGTTCCTCTACGGTCGAAATAAGCCATGAAGGAGCCGGATGGAAGAGACGTGTTCTGTCCCATATGTCATCGGTCCCGATGGGGAGCGGATGACGAAGGCCGATCTGCCGCCGACCGGCACCAAAAGATGGGTGCCCCGCCGCAAGGCAAAGGTCGTGGCAGCCGTAGAAGGCGGACTGATCACGCGTGAAGATGCGTCCCGGCGATACTCAATCAGCGACGAAGAATTCGACTCCTGGAAGGCGGCGCTCACCACCCATGGGATGCGCGGCCTGCGCGTGACCCAGCTAAAGCGGAGCCGAAGCCGCTCAGAATGAGCTCGGAAATCCGAAGAGATCCGCATTTGGTAACGTTGCGTTTACCCTTTCGGTGTTAACCCTCTCATGTGACGGGTACGGTTTATCTGGATTGGGGAGCGTGACATGCGGATTCTGCTGATCGAGGATGATCAATCGATGGCGGACAGCATCGAATTGATGCTGCGCAAGGCGGAACTAAACCCCTATGTCACCGACAGCGGGGAAGAGGGCCTGGAGCTCGCCAAACTTTACGACTACGATCTGATCATCCTCGATCTCAGCCTGCCGGACATCGATGGCTACGACGTCTTGCGCAAGCTTCGGCTGGCTAAGATCGACACGCCCACATTGATCCTCTCCGGCTACGACGCCACCGAGAACAAGATCAAGGGCTTCGGCTGCGGGGCTGACGACTACCTGACCAAGCCGTTCAACCGCGAGGAGCTGATCGCCCGGATCCACGCGATCGTCCGGCGCTCGAAAGGGCATGCACAGTCGGTGATCCGCACGGGCAAGCTCGCGGTCAATCTCGATGCGAAGACGGTCGAAGTGAGCGATCACCCGGTGCACCTAACCGGCAAAGAATATCAAATGCTCGAGTTGCTCTCGCTGCGCAAGGGGTCCACTCTGACGAAAGAGATGTTCCTAAACCATCTCTATGGCGGGATGGACGAGCCGGAGGTGAAGATTATCGACGTCTTCATCTGCAAGCTGCGCAAAAAGCTCACCTCGGCGACCGGCGGCGAAAACTATATCGAGACGGTTTGGGGACGCGGTTACGTTCTGCGCGATCCGCTCACGCAAGAACTGCCAGAGACCGGAGAGGCAGGCTGAGCATGCTGCCCGCGCCCGCCATTTCTCCCGGTCACTCGCCGGTTTTCGGTGCCCCCGACGCAGCGATGCTCTCGGCGGCGTTGCGCGGCACGGAGCGCCCTTTTACGGCGCCATCGCCCAACGGGTCTTCGGACCGCTGAACCGAGCCCTCGAAATGCGCCCCCGATTCGATCGCGATCGATTTGTGCACAATGTCGCCTTCAACCTTAGAAGTGGAGGTGAGCCGGACCTTAAGGCCACGCAACCGCCCGACGACCCTGCCATTTACCACGACATCATCGGCCACAACCTCCCCGCGGATGGTCGCCGTCTCGCCGACGGTCAGCAGATGCGCCCGAACATCTCCCTCGATCGTGCCTTCGATCTGGATATCGCCCGAGGTCGAGACATTGCCCTTCACGGTCAGATCGCTCGACAAAAGGGAGGGAGAAGGCTTGGTTTTGGCGGGCAGCCCGGGTGTCACGGCCGAGGTCTGTGCCGGCACGCTCGGGGCCGGGGCAGCGCCAGGCACCATCGCGGTCGACAGCGCTCCGCCGGGTTTTTCTTGCGTGGTCCCAGAGGATTTGGAGCTTGGCGGCTGGGCGCCACCTTCGGTCATTTTGTTCTTAGAGAACATCTCGGGTCGCCTCGATGAACTTCTTCGGATTTACCGGATCATCGTCGATCCGGATCTCGTAGTGCAAGTGGCTTCCGCTCGACCGGCCGGTGTTGCCCATCAGGGCGATGCGCATGCCCCGGCTGACCTGGTCACCGACCTTGACGAGCGATTTATTCAGATGAGCATAGCGCGTTTCGTACCCGAATGAATGCTTGATTATCACCACATTGCCGTAGCCGCGCATGCGACCCGCGAAGCTGACAACGCCCTTGGCCGTCGACAGGATGGGCGTGCCGATGGGTGCCGCGTAGTCGACCCCGTTATGCATCGCCCAGTGGCGACGGAACGGGTCGCGCCGCTTGCCGAAGGCCGAGGTGAGGCGCGCGCCCCGGACTGGCAGACCGAAGGGGAGGCGGTCGATCGCAACCCTGAGGAGGTTCACCCGCTCCAGATCGCTGACCAGTGCCGCGACGCGCATATCCTCGCCGTCAGGATCAAGTCGTGCCGCTTCGCGGTCGGACAGGGGCTCGAACGGCCCGCCGGCGCCCCCATATGCGGCACGCGTTTCCGCAAGGATATCGTCGACATCGAGCCCCGCGCGTTCCAACACCGACCCAAGCCCGTCGAGACCCGCGCTCGCCGCCGCCTCGACCCGCTCGAGCAGCCGCGCCTGGCGGTCGCGCCACTGGTCCATCTTTTCAGTAAGCGACGCCATCTCACGATCCAAGGCGGCGAGATTGGCCCGCGCCTCGTTGCGCTCCGCGATCACCACGGCCATCGCGCTCGTCAGCATCGGGCCAGGCTCGGCGCCGATGAGGGCGCCTCCGTTCGCTCGTGCAGCGCCGGGCTCGCGCGGGGCAAACCCGCTATCGGTGATGGCGGCTTCGAGCCGCGCGACCCGCTCGGCGGCGCGGGCGCGCTCGAGTTGCAGGCGCTCGAGGCTCTGCTCCAGCGCGGTGCGTTCGACCCCGAGCGCGGCGATCAGCGCCTCTGCTTCTACCAATTCCGCCTTGGCCCGGCTGAGCGCTTCCGCCGCCTCAGCCCGTTCCGTCTCGGCCTGTGCGAGATGGGCCGTCAGCGCCGCTTGCTCGGACTGCATTTGCTTGATCTGTGCGCTCCAGGCGCGCTCCACCGCACCTTGCGTGAGCCGCATCTCCTCCATCCGCGCCGAGCCGCTGACCGTCACGATGGTGGCGTAACCGGCCCAACAGGCGGCGCCGATCATCAGGACGACGAACCCCGCTTGGGCCACCGGCGTCAGATGCATGTAGGATGTTCGGGCTTGACTGCGGATGAAGATGCGACGCTCCGGCAAAACCCGGCCAACTGCGCCATTGAGCGCACGCGACACTCTGTTCGACATGGTCGAACCCCCTCGACAACCCTCGTATCGTCGTTCAGACGCAACACTGTTGATTTTTTTTTGCTGCGCCCTCGGGGACACGTTGTACGGCAGCGAGGATGGCGATGGCAAATGTTTTCTGCGGCGCCTGCGAGAACGGGTCGCTCAGCCGGGCGTTGCAAGGGGCCAGTAGAAGTCGAGGGGAAGCCCGGCTTCGGCGCGCTTCTCGTCGTTGAACGGAGGTTTCAAAACCCCTTGGAAGTACTTGCGAACCAAGCCGTGGAAAGCCTCTTTTGGGTCGAGGTCGTGGCGCCCGCACAAGAAGTGGAACCATTTCGAGCCGTAGGCGACATGGCCGACCTCCTCAGCATAGATCACGCGCAGGGCGGCCGCACTTGCGGGGTCGGGCGCCTTGTCGAACAGCACGATCATGTCGGGGGTGACGTCGAGCCCGCGGGCTTCCAGCACCATCGGTACCACGGCGAGACGGCCCATCAGATCTTCAGCCGTTGCGGCGGCGGAGCGCCACATCCCCGCATGGGCCGGCAGCGCACCGTAGGGCGTGTCATGGGCCGCCAGCCGCTCGGACAGCAGTCCGAAGTGTTTGGATTCCTCATCGGCTGCGCGGACCCAATCGTCGTAAAACCCAAGAGGCAGCCGTGTGCTCGAAAACCGCGCCACGATATCCCAGTGCAGGTCCACGGCGTTGAGCTCGATATGGGCGATGGCATGGAGCAGCGCAGCGCGGCCTTCTGGCGACCCCGTCCGGCGGCGCGGGACGTCGCGCGGGTCGCGCAGCTCGGGCCGCTCGGGGCGTGCAGGGAAGTCTGGCGGTGTGGCGGTGCCGATCTCGGGCGTCTCTCCGGCCTCGCGGGCGGCGAACCAGGCCGCCGCTGCTGCTCGGCTCAGCGCCGTCTTTTCCCAAGGGTCCGCGGTTCGGAGAACCCGGTCGGCCGCTTGGGCGAGGCCGCCTTCCAGCAGCCCGCTCACCCGCCTTTCACCGCCTCGAGAACCTTTTCGACATGGCCGGGCACCTTCACTTTACGCCATTCCTGGCGCAAGGTGCCGTCCGGGCCGATTAGAAAGGTCGCGCGTTCAATGCCCATGTACTTCTTGCCATACATGCTCTTTTCGACCCAGACGCCGAAGCGCTCGCAAAGATCGCTGTCCTCGTCGGAGAGGAGCGCAACCCCGAGCCCGTGCTTTTCGATAAATTTGTCGAGCTTTTTCACCGGGTCTTTGGACACACCGAGCACAACGGCACCAGCCGCCGCGAAAGCTTGGGCGTGTTCGGTGAAGGCGGTCGCCTGTTTGGTGCAACCCGATGTGTCGGCCTTTGGGTAAAAGTAGAGCACGACTTGCTTGCCGGCATAGTCGGCGAGGCTGTGGGTTGTGCCGCCATTGCCCGGCAGCGCGAAGGCGGGGGCGGGGTCGCCGATCTGGGGGACGGGCGTATCGCTCATTATTTTGGACCTCGACGTGTCGTGATGTATCAGCGTTGGACGTGAAGGGCCGATTTAGGCTATTTTACCGCCGGCCCAAGTTAACGGCAAACTATGGCGCCCAACGGAGGTGGCAAGACGGTAAGTCCGCTCTGCTGCGTTCGACGAGAGGCGAGGCCGGACGGGCCGGGCAGGCAACGGTGTACCATGCGGACACCGGGCGAGGGCAGAGCAGGTGGATGCCATGTGCGGTCGTGCGCTGACGATCTGTCAGCGGCTAACACTGGGAATTCTGGGGCTGGTCGCGATTGCAGCGCTCGGGCTGTTTCTGCGTTTGTCGCAAGGGCCGATCGACGTTCCCGGCCTGGCGCAGATGACCCAGGCGGCGGTGAATGCCCGGATGGACAGAGCGCGGATCGAGGTCGGCGGCGCGAGGCTCACCTTGGGCCTACGCGGTGCGCCCTGCGCCGTGGAGTTCGTCGATGTGCGCGTGTTTGCGCAGGACGGGACGAAGTTGCTTTCGGCCCCCCGTCTCGCGGCAAACTTCCATCTGGCGGATCTGCTGCAGGGCGAGCTGAAGCCGACGTTGATGGAGATCTCAGGCGCCCAGGCCCGCATCCTTCGCGCGGCGGACGGTCGCATCCGGGTTGGCCTCGGCGCTGGCGAGGGGGTTGCGCTGGAGCAAGACGGTGCGGCCATGCCCAGCCGCGCCGGCACCGACGCGGTGGCGCAGATCATCCGCGGGTTCGTTGGCGACACGGCACCCGTGACATTGTTGGAGCGACTCAAGGAGGTGGGGATCCGCGACGCGGCGGTCGCCTACCAGGACGAGGTGAGCGGTCGGCTGTGGAACACCCGCGGGTCCGACCTTCGCATTTTTCGCAGCGCAAACGGTGCGCGCGCGGTGATGCGGGCCTCGATTGCCGAGCGCGCCGGCGGATCGACCGATATCGTCGTGACCGCCCGGCGGATGGCCGGCACAGGGCGGACGGAGTTCCGGATCCGGTTTGACGATTTGCAGCCGGCCGCCCTCTCTGAGCAGGCGCCGGAACTGGCCTGGGCGCGCTTGGTCGACGCGGCCTTGACCGGCGAGTTGCGGTTCTCGGTGTTCCCGGACGGGATCATCGGGCCCGCCCGGGGGAAGCTCAGCGCATCGGATGGTCGCCTTCTCGCCTTGCCGGAACCGCTCCAGGCCTTCGACCGGCTGGAAATCGCCTTTGCCGCGAAAACCGGGCTGAGTGCCGTCACGTTGGAGGCTGCCTCGATCGAGGGGCCGGCGATCACGGCCGGGCTCTCAGGATCGGCCGCGAGCGCCGGGCCTGATCCCTTGCGCCCCGACAAGGTGTCGGCCCAGCTCTATCTCGATCGGCTGCGCTTGGACCTGCCCGATGTGTTTGCCGCCCCGCTCGATTTCGACGGTGGCCAGGCCATCGCCCGCATCGCATTCGACCCGCTCGCCATCGAGATCGGCCACGCCCACGTCACCTCGGGCCCGCTGAGCGTGCAGGCCCGCGGCACGGCCAAGCCCACAGCGCAGGGCTGGAGCGCCGCCATGCGCCTGGGCGCTCGGGGGCTGGATATCCCGGCGCTCAAGCGGCTTTGGCCCGTGCCTGCGGCCACAAATGCGCGGGCCTGGGTCGTCGAGCATCTGGTGGCTGGCGAGATCCCGGAGGTTGTCGCCCAGCTTCGGCTCGGAGCCGGCGGACCAGACCTTGCGCTGGATTTCCGCTTTGACGGCGTCAAGGCCCGGTATCTCGGGGCGATGCCGCCGATCGAGGGCGGGCGCGGGACCGGGCATTTGAGCTTGGATCGGTTCGACCTGATGCTGGATGAAGGCTTGGTCAGGGATGGGCTCTCCGGAGCTGTCGAATTGGTTGACGGTCGCTTCACCGCAAGCGATTTCGACGGGTCCGCCCCGCCTGCCGATATCAGCCTGACGGCCCGGGGCGATACCGCGGCGCTGCTCGACCTGATCGACCACGAGCCGCTGGGCCTTGTCGGCCAGCTGGGGGTGGATCTCGGGCAGGTTGGCGGTACCGCGTCGGTCTCAGCCGAGATCGGATTTCCGTTGCTCGCCGCCCTTCGACTGGAGGAGATCGAGGTGGCCAGCCAGGCGCGCCTCGAGGCGATGGCGGCCCGGCTCGCGCTCGACGGTGTGCCGCCGCTGCAACTCGAGGCGGAGCGTTTGGCCTTATCGGCGAGCGAGACGGCGCTGGCGCTCGAAGGGCCGGTGCGGATCGACGGGGCGCCGTTCGCGGTACGATGGCGCGAGCGGTACGGGGCGGTTCCGGGCCGCGATCTGCAGCTGTCGGGACCCGTTTCGCCCGAGCTGCTGGCGCGCTATGGGCTCGACGTCCCGGGCTTCCTGGACGGGGTGGCCGCCGTTGAGGTCATGCTGGAGGAAGCGGCGGACGAGACCAGGATTACCGCCCAGGCCGATCTGACGGGGGCGGCGCTCGCCCTTCCGGATCTCGGTTGGGCGAAGGAGGCCGGTGCGGCCGGCCAAGCTGAGGCATCGGCGCGGGTTGGGGACGGGCTCTCAGTGGAGCGCGTGCGGCTCGCCGCGCCGGGGCTGGATCTTGCCGGAAGGCTTGCCTTCGATGGCGGCGGGGCGCTTGCGCAGGCCGTGCTCGACCCTGTCCGCATCGACGACTGGGCCGATCTCGCCGTCGATCTGACCCGCGCCCGAGATGGTGTCTATGACGCGACGATCACCGGCCCCTTGCTCGATGTCTCGATGATTGTCGACGGGGACCTCGCCGCAGGGGAGGGCGGCGCAGGGGACCTCGCCGCTGGGGAGGACGGCGATCAGGGGGGAAGCACAACCCCGCTGCGGGCCAAGGCGCAGATCGAACGGTTGGTGCTGACGCCGGAACTGGCGGTTTCGGCGGCGCGGATCCGGTTGGAACAGCGCGAGAGCGGGGCGCGAACGCTCGAGCTCGACGGCAAGGCGGCGGGTCGGGTTGCGCTCCATGCGCGGTATGCGGACCGTCCGGGCCGTACTGCCTCGGTCCGGGTGACGAGCCCGGATGCCGGCGAGCTGCTGGCGACTGTGGGGCTCTATGCCGGGGGCAGCGGCGGCAGCCTGATGATCGACGGTACGCTGCCCGAGGCCCCGCGCGGCGGACGCAAGCTCCAGGGCCTTGCGGAGATCCGCGACATGCGTGTGCGTCGGACGGCCGCCTTCGGTACGATCCTCGACGAGGGCGGCGCAGAAGAGGCGGCCCGGGCGCTCGACCGTGGCGGGCTCAGCTTCGACAGCATCCTAATCCCCTTCCGATATGGGGCGGGGCGCATCACCTTAACGGATGCGATCGCCCGATCCCCGGCGCTTGCGCTCAAGATCGGCGGCGAGATCGACGTGCCGGAAGACCGGCTCACGCTCAACGGGGTGATCTCGCCGGGCTATGCGGTTACCGGTGCGCTGGACGAGGTGCCGCTTCTGGGCCGGATCCTTACCGGCGGGGAGGGCGAGGGCATTTTCGCCATGACCTTCCATATAACCGGCGGGCTCGACGATCCCGCTGTCGAGGTCAACCCGCTCTCGATCCTGACCCCGGGTATCTTGCGCGGTGTGTTCAGCGGCAAGGCATCCAAACCGCGCCAGGGTTTTCTCGATCAGCTGGGACCGACCGATTGAGCCGCCGCTTCGGCGGTCTTCATCGCCTAAAGGCCGAGCCGAGCCCTGATCTCGGAGGGCGTGATCCCCTCGGCCCGCAGGCTCGCGAGCGCTCTGGCGTCATCGCGTTTGGCGAGCCGCCGGCCTTGCGCATCCCGAATGAGGCGATGGTGACGGTAGATCGGCACGGGAAGCCCGAGCAGCGCTTGCAACAGCCGGTGGATCTCGGTCGCCGTGAAAAGATCCTCGCCCCGGGTGACATGGCTGACCTGTTGGTGCGCATCGTCGACCACGACAGCGAGATGATAGGCGACCGCGCCATCGCGCCTGGCCAGCACCACATCGCCGATCTGTTCCGTGAGCCGGGCCGCTGCGAGGGCGATCCGACCCTGCTCGTTTCGGGGGCCTGCACCGATCTCCTCGAAGCCGAGCGCCTCAACCGCCCGCGTCCCGCCCAACGCGTCGACCGCCCGAGCCATGTCCAGCCGAAGCGCGTGGCCATCGGCTTCGGCGAGGCCCAAACCCCGACAGGTGCCTGGATAGACCGGGCCGTCCGGCCCCGACGGGAGGTCGGCCCCCTCCTGCGGCGCGGCGGTGGCGGCGGCGATGTCGCGCCGGCTGCAACGACAGGCATAGACAAGTCCCGCCGCTCGGAGATGGTCGAGCGCCGCTCGGTAGGCGCCGACCCGGGTCGATTGTCTGAGCACGGGCCCGTCCCAGTCGATGCCGAGCCAGGCGAGGTCCTCTTCGATGCCACGGGCGAACTCCTCCCGCACGCGGCTGCGATCGAGGTCCTCCAGCCGCAGCAAAAAGCGCCCGCCCGCGGCCCGAGCCGCGCGCCAGGCGGTGAGCGCGGAGAAGGCGTGGCCCAAATGCATCCTGCCGGTGGGGCTCGGGGCGAAGCGTTCGACGACGGTCTTTGCCATTTCTTTCCCGTTCGCGCACGATGACAGTTCAGAGTCGCGGCCGACCAATTTCATGTTGCGCCGCACAATTTTGCGGGGTACACAGAGGTGCTAGTGGATAAAGGACAAGCGAAATGAGCACTCGCAAGACCGACGATTTGAGCGCTTTCGCTGGGCCCGGCGTCGAGGCCTTCAAGCTCTGGATCAGCTTCTGGCCGGTCGCGCCGTTCTTCGGCGTGGAATGGCGCTTCGCCAAGGGCTTGCCGATGGCGTGCCAGCCGATGCCAATGTTGCCGATCACGGCCTTTCTCGGCCAAGGGGTCGAGACCCCGGGCGTGGCGCCGAGCTCGGCCGTACGAACCGAAGAACCGGCAGCTCCGATGGCGGCACCTGCCCAGGAGGGGCCCGACGCCGCGCCAGCGGCGGCGCAGGCTGCAGCTGTTGCGCCGGAGAGCCCTGAGCCCGTCTCTGAGCCCGTCTCTGAGCCCGTCTCTGCCATCGTCGATGCACCGACGGATGTCGCGGAGGCTCATGAGACCGTCGAGCTTGCCGAACATGTCGTTCCGTTCGAACCCGTCGTTCCGTCCGAGCCAGACGCGCCCGAGGCAGCGACCGACTTGCCCGAAACCTTGACAGCGGCTCCCGGGATCCAGCCGAGCAATCTCTTCGAGCGCCAGCCGGACCAGATCGATGACCTGAAGATGATCAAAGGCATCGGGCCCAGCCTCGAGGGCAAGCTGAACGCGCTTGGGATCTATAAATTCGAGCAGATCGCCGATTTCACGGAGGAAAACCTCACCTGGATCGATGACCATCTCGTGACCTTCAAGGGCAGGTGCTTCCGCGACGACTGGGTAGGCCAGGCCAAAGGGCTCATGGGCTGAGGGCTCAGCGGGCGGCGGCGATTGCTGCACGCGTAATCGCGAGAAACGGGTCGGCGGCGAGGCTTGCGCCGCCAACCAACGCCCCGTCGACGCCATCTGCGGCGAATATTTCGGTGGCGTTATCTGGTTTGACCGACCCCCCATAAATGATGGCAGTCGGACCGTGACCGAGCTCTGACAACTCGGCGGCGATCACCGCATGCATGGCGGCGATCTCATGCGGCGTCGGGGTCATCCCTGATCCGATCGCCCAAACAGGCTCGTAGGCGACCACGAGCGGCCCTGCGGCAAGGCTCGCCAGCGCGCCTTTGAGCTGGCTGCGCACGGTCGTCTCAGCCCCACCGTTCTCCCGGGCCGCTGCGGTTTCGCCGACGCAAAGGATCGGCTCCAGTCCTGCCCGGCGCGCAGCTTTGAGCTTTTCCGAGATCACCGCATCGGTTTCGTTGTGGTCCAGTCGGCGCTCCGAATGGCCGAGGATTACCGCCACAGCCCCTGCGTCGGCCAGCATCTCGGCTGAGAGATCACCCGTATGCGCGCCTTGGGCCGCAGCGTGACAGTCTTGCGCGCCGATTTGCAGGGATCCGCCGGCCACGGCGCTGGCGAAGGCAGCGATGAGCGTGGCGGGCGGACAAATGATCGGCCGCACGGGGGCGCCATCGAGCGCTGCGCCCATTTCGGCAATCACGGTCCGGCTCTGACGCAGGCCGTGCATCTTCCAGTTGCCGATGATCAGCGGACGGGACGTCATCTTTAGGCCTCCGAGCAGGGCGCTGCCCGGTTGCTCTAGCGCGCCGCCGGCCCCGGCGGCAAGCGTGGCTGAGGTCAGTCTTGCTCGGCGAACTTGATCGATTCGCCGCAGCCACAGCTGTCGACGACATTTGGGTTGTTGAACACGAACCCCGATTCGAGCAGCGATGTCGCATAGTCGATTTCGGTGCCGAACAGGAACATTTGCGCCATCGGCGCGATCAGCACCCGCGCCCCGTCGCACTCCACCACAGCATCATGGGGGCCGATCTCGGTCGCGTGTTCCATGGTGTATTCCATGCCGGCGCAGCCGCCCTTCTTCACACCAATCTTGAGGCCCTTGACCTCGGTGCCGTCCATCAACGCCTTGATGCGCTTCACAGCGGCGGGCGTGAGGGTGACGGGGTCTTTTCCGGGGATCGCGAACATCTTGGCCTCCAGCTTGCCCGACTAAAATAGGCGGTTTTGCCGACCGGCTCAAGGAGAGGCGGGTCCCGAAAGACCCGCCCGGGCCGACCTCAGTCGAGACCCATGCAGTTGGCGTAGTAGGTGGTGGTCGCCGGCCAGTCGGAGAAGATCCCCACGACGCCGACATCCTGGGCGAGCACATCGATCAGCTCGAACATCACGCCGTCATTGGTGGTTGCCTCGGCGATCGACTGATAGTACCAGCCGCCGCCGGTGTTGAGCGGACCCGAACGCTCGACGGTCCAGGTGATGATGTTGAGGCCGGCCGCTTTGGCCTGTTCAGCATAGACGGAGGGCACGATCTCGCCGGCCTCGTTGAGTGTCACGAGAACCCAGGTCGGCGGCGCGATGTAGTTCACGCCCATGCCGGCGAGCTCTTCCATCGTGTGGGCCCAGGTGGCGGGGTCCATCGGGTCCCATCCTTCGATGTCGTAGCTGTCGTCGAGATAGACCGCCTGGGCGCCGAACTCGGGGGCGTTCTCGATCCAGGTCAGCACGTCCTCGAGTTGGAACGACTGCAGCCAGACATCCGAAGCGGGGACGCCGGCGGCCTCGAACTCGGCGACGAGCTTCATCGCATAGTCTTCCTGGGAGAAGCCGTCGAACGGCATCTCGACCGAAGGCGCCTTCAGCTCAGGGGTGAATTTAGCGCCGAGGTCGCGGAAGAGCTCGATCGATTCCGCATGGGTCATGAGCGTGCCGGAGCTCGCCGCGTAGAGGTCCGTGCGCCAGCCGGCGGTGCCGTCCATATAGCCCTCGACCGTGGTCGCGGTTTTGTCGGCAGCGTCCATCTTACCGACGAGGGTGCGGAACTCGGCGAGCGTGATGTCGGAGGTGCGGCACTCTGCGGTGGCCTCCTGGTCGCCCTCGGCGGGCTGGAACCCGGCGGTGCATTTCTCGGCAAGCGGGCTCGCCAGGATGTTCGTCGTGGTGTGCAGGTCGTTCTGCGCGTGGCGGCAGACGAGTTCCTTGTCGGCGGTGAAGGTCACGTCGCATTCGAGGATGCCGGCGCCCATGCGCGCGGCCGCGACGTTGCTCTCGACCGTGTGCTCGGGGAATTGCATCGGCGCGCCGCGGTGGCCGATCGAGAAGAGCTTGGGCTCGAAGGTCATATCGGCGCAGCTCTGGAGCTTGGTCTTGAGCGCGCTGTCCGCCATCTGATCGATGAGGAAATAGGGCCGCGGGCCGAGCTGCACGCCATTGGCGGCGGCGAGGGTGGGCGCAAGGGCGATCGCTGCGATGGCGACGCCGGCTTTGAGCGTGGTCATGGGGAGCCTCCCGTGGGTTGGGGTGAGGCTCGCACCATCCACGCGGATGCCGACGCGGCTGCGACGGTTCTGCGTCGGTTTCGTTAAGGCCGAGGGCTCAGATCAGGCCGAGCTCAAGACGCGCTTCGTCGGAGAGCTTGTCGAGACCCCAGGGCGGCTCCCAGACGAGCTGCACATCCACGGTCTTCACGCCCGGCAGCGGCTCGATGGCATCCGCCACCCATCCCGGCATCTCGCCCGCGACCGGGCAGCCCGGAGCGGTGAGCGTCATATCCACATCGACGGCCCCATCCTCGGCGATCCCGATCCGGTAGATCAGGCCCAGATCGTAGATGTTGACGGGAATCTCAGGGTCGTAGACGGAACGGCAAGCTTCGACAATCTGCTCGTAGAGCGGATGGTCGGTGCTAGATGCGGCGATAAGCGGCTCACCAGGCTCGGCGTTCATAGGATCCTCCGGCGTCTCTGGAATAACATATAGAAAAACTCAGGGTTGCCGTCCAGGGGAGGGCGCATGGGCGAGAGCTTCCGTTTTACCTTGTCGAACCGTGACGGACGCGCCCGGGTGGGCCGCATCGAGACCCCACGGGGCGAGGTCCGGACGCCGGCCTTCATGCCAGTCGGCACGGCAGGGACGGTGAAGGCGATGCTGCCCGAGAGTGTCGCGGCAACCGGCGCCGATATCCTCCTCGGCAACACCTACCACCTGATGCTGCGCCCCGGCGCGGAGGAGATGGCAGCGCTCGGGGGGCTCCACCCCTTCATGAATTGGGGCGGGCCGATTCTCACCGATTCCGGCGGCTACCAGGTGATGTCGCTCTCTGACTTGCGCAAGATGACCGAGGAAGGGGTGCGCTTTCGCTCCCATATCGACGGCTCGGAGCATATGCTGACGCCTGAGCGCTCAATGGAGATCCAGCGGCTTCTGGGCTCCGACATCGTGATGGCCTTCGACGAATGCACCCCGTATCCCGCCGAGGAAACGACCGCGCGCCGCTCCATGGCGCTCTCCATGCGCTGGGCGGAGCGCTCTCGGGCCGCTTTCGGGACGCGCCCGGGCTATGCGCTGTTCGGCATCCAGCAGGGCTCGACCTATCCGGAGCTTCGCGAGGCCAGTGCCCGCGCGCTCCAGGAAATCGGCTTCGACGGCTATGCCATTGGCGGGCTCGCTGTCGGCGAAGGCCAGGACGTGATGTTCGGTGTGCTCGACTATGCGCCCGAGATGCTCCCTGAGGACCGGCCGCGCTATCTCATGGGGGTGGGCAAGCCCTCCGACCTCGTCGGTGCGGTCAAGCGGGGGGTGGATATGTTCGACTGCGTGCTCCCGACGCGTTCCGGCCGCACGGGCCAGGCTTTTACCGCCCGCGGCGTCGTCAACATCAAGAACGCCCGTCACGCCGCCGACCCGCGCCCGCTCGACGCTTCCTGCTCCTGCCCGGCCTGCACCGGCTATTCCCGCGCCTATCTCCACCACATGTTCAAAGCGCAGGAGATCATCGCCTCCATGCTGCTCACCTGGCACAATCTCCACTACTACCAGACCCTGATGGCCAGCATGCGCCGTGCGATCGCCGAGGGCCGCTTCGAGACCTTCGAGGCCGACTTCGACGCCCGGCGAGCCGAAGGCGACGTGCAGATCATCGGGTGATAGCCTCCCCGCGCGCGGGGCGTCTTGGTGAAGCTGGTCACGGGGTCAACGGCAGCGTTGTCTCCGGCAGGCGGCCGCGGGTCACCTGGATCGCCCGGCCAGTTCACGCCCTGACCGTGACGACCTCGGCGGGTCCGACGACGGGGCCGGAGGATCACGCGGTTCGGCAACGTCGGAACCATGGTTCCCGTCGACAACGGCGATAACCTGTGTGTCGGGCGGCTTGAAATCGGCACGGGACCCCGGGCTTTCTTTCGCTTGGACAATCCAGACCGGGGCCGTCTTGTGCTCATAAAGCCTGGCATAGCTTAGGAGATTATGGACAGCGGTTGGGTGCTGGCCTTCGTCAAGCGGGATCCTTCACTGGGCGTGTGTGCCCTGAGACCGTGAGCCCGTCGCGCTCGGCAATTTGGGGGGTACGTGGCTGTGGCCGACCGCCCTCTGGCCCCGCCGTCCCGCCGTCCCGCCGTCCCGCTGGCGCCGATGGGCAGCTTTCGCAGCGGCGCGGGGCGTGCAAGGGGCCTATCCTGAGGAGCCTCTCGCCGCGAAGGCGCGTGACAGGCGCCGAAAGTTCGGGCACCAAGCCGGCCGAGCGGATGGCGACATCCCGCCCCCACGCGCCCGGTGCGCGGACTGGACCCTGACCCGGCACCGCGCCATAGTGGGCGCGCTTAATTAGGAGGCGAGTCGCATGAAGCTTCTCACCGAGATCTTCACCTGGTGGAATGGGACGACGCTCGCCACCCGGTTGTGGACCGCGCGCCATGGCGAGTTGGTCGGCGAGGACGAGGCCGGCAACAAGTTCTACCGCACCGCAGATGACCGGCGCCGCTGGGTGATCTATGCGGGCGAGGCTGAGGCGAGCCATGTCTCGCCAGATTGGCATGGCTGGCTCCACCACACCTTCGACGCGCCGCCGACCGAGGCGCCGCTGCCGAAGAAGGCCTGGGAGAAGCCGCATATTCCCAACCTGACCGGTACGGACGGGGCTTATCGCCCACCTGGCAGCGTGCTGACCCCGTCCAAAAGGCCGCGCAACGCCTCGGACTACGACGCTTGGACCCCGGAGTGAGCCCATGGCCGGCAGTGCAGCAGAGACCTTAATCGGCGCGGTGGTGCTGGTCGCCGCCGGTGGCTTTCTGATCTACGCCGCCGATATCGCAGAGACCGGCGGCGGTGCGGGTGGCTATGACCTGGTCGCTGAGTTTCGTCGTGCTGAGGGTCTTCAAACCGGCGGGGATGTGCGCATTGCCGGGGTTAAGGTCGGACGGATCCGGTCGATGGAACTCGATCCGGAAAGCTATAAGGCGGTCATTACCCTGACCGTACAAGCGGGCATCGAGATCCCCGAGGACACGGTTGCCAAGATCGCCGCCACCTCGCTGTTGGGCGATAGCTACGTGGCGTTGGTGCCTGGCGGGGCCGAGTATATGCTCGAAGCGGGGGACCGTTTCGACTTCGTGCAAGACTCGGTTAATGTGCTCGATCTGATGGCCAGAGCCGTTGCCGGCGGGACGGCGGGCGAGTCGGGCCAATGACCGTGTCCGGCGCACCCGGTTCGGAGGCGCCGGATGCCTGGTCGGCCGCAGCCTATGGGCGCCATGCCCGCTTCGTCAGCGATCTCGGCGCGCCCGTTCTCGAATTGCTGGATCCGCGGCCGGGTGAGCGGATCCTGGATCTGGGATGCGGCGATGGGGCGTTGACGGCACGGATCGCAGGCTCCGGCGCCTTGGTTACCGGTGTCGATACCTCTGCCGAGATGGTGGCCGCAGCCCGCGCCCGGGGCGTTGCCGCTGAGTTGGGGGACGGCACGGCGCTGTCCTTCGAGGCTGCGTTCGATGCGGTCTTCTCGAATGCCGCGATGCATTGGATGACCGAGCCCGACGCGGTCTTGCGCGGTGTTGCTCGGGCGCTCCGACCCGGCGGACGGCTCGTGGCGGAGTTCGGCGGGCATGGCAATGTCGCCGCGGTGCGCACGGCACTCATCGCGGTATTGGGTCGCTACGGCCATGCGACTGATCTGTCGGATATCTGGTATTTCCCGTCCGTGGCCGAGCACGAGCGTCGGCTTGCCGCGGCGGGGTTCGCGGTCGAGCAAGTCGCGTTGATGCCACGGCCCACGCGGGTCGATGCCGGGATCGAGGCCTGGTTGGCGACGCTCGCAGCGCCCGTCATTCGGCTGCTGCCCCAAGCCGAGCGTGCTGCGGCCATCGGTGAGCTTGCCGCGTTGCTCGCGCCGGCGTTGCGCGACGCCCAAGGCGTCTGGTGGGTCGATTATGTGCGGCTGCGGTTTGCCGCGAGGCTTGCGAGATGAGGGCGCTGCTTCTGCTGGGGGTCGTGGCCGGTTCCGCAGCGGCGCAGGGGACGGTGCGGCCGGAGGTGGAGAGCCCCATCGTCGAGTTTAAAGCGGCCCCATTCAGGACCGTCACGCCCGAGCAGCGGGAGTTGATCGCGCCAGTGGAGACCGTGACGCAAGCAGGCGTTCGGTTGCTCATGCTCGACAAGATGACCGGCGCCACCGAGAAAGTGTCGCTGCAATTGGGAGAGACCGTGCGGGTCGGGCGGTTGCGGATCGAGCTTGCTACCTGCGAGGCGCCGGAAACTGGCGCAGCGGAAGGGACGCGGGCCTTCCTCAAGATTTGGGACGAGAAGCACGCCGAACCTGTCCCGGATTTCTCGGGTTGGATGTTCGCCGACAGCCCCGCGCTATCCGCGCTCGATCACCCGCGCTTCGATGTCTGGGTGATCAGCTGCACCACCTCTTGAGGCGTGGTGTCCTCTGGCATTGCATGGAAATCAGCCGGCCTTTGGAGCGCGCGTTCGAGCAAGGCGTGATACCGGTGGCGCGGGATGGTGCGCGCGCCCATGCGCTCCAAATGCTAGGTGGTGAACTGGGTGTCCAGCAAGGTAA
>JBHJGY010000019.1:0-14102 GCA_050331335.1 Pikeienuella sp. | reverse complement strand
GTTCCGGAGTCGGGACTGGGCTCTCGGGGCCCGGGTGGGGGCGGGGGCTGCGTGGGGATGGGGGAACGAGGGCAGGCGCTCGTCGGGGGGATCGCGTCGCCGAAGGGGGCCTCCAGATACATCAACGGCACCGAGGCGCTGCGCCATTTGCATCGATTGCGGGCGCGTGTCGATGCGGTCGTGGTGGGGGTCGGGACGGCGATCGCCGATGATCCCCAGCTCACCACGCGGCATGTGCCGGGGCCGAACCCGGTCCGGGTGGTGATCGACCCGCAAGGCCGGATGCCGGACGATCTCTCGATGCTCTCCGACGGGGCGGGACCGGTGCTTGGCATCACCCGTCCCGGCAGGCGTCTGCCCCGGGAGGTGGAGCCCGTGCCGGTCGAGAGCGACGGGGACGGCCATATCCGCCCTTGCGACATGGTTGCGGCGCTGGCCGCGCGGGGACTTCGTCGTCTCCTTGTCGAGGGCGGAGCCGAGACCCTGGCGCGCTTCATCGACGCGGGGGCCTTGGACGAACTGCATCTGATGGTTGCGCCCGTGGTGCTCGGCTCTGGCAAGACCGGTTTAAATCTTCGGCCGATCGAGCGGCTGGAAGAGGCCATGCGCCCCGATGTCCGGACGCTGCGCTTTCGTGACGGCGATCTGCTGTGCCTGTGCGATCTGGCCAGCGCCCGGGCGGAGAGCGGGCTGCCTCAAGCCGCTGCCACCGGCTCGTGAGCTAGCCTAATCCTGCGCAGCGCGCGGGCGCAGGACCTGGCTCATTTTGCACAGTCGAGACGCGCCTCATAGAGCAGATGATCCGGCCGGGGCGGGTCTCTGCGGCTCGGATCTTCGGCAAGCCGCATGCCGATCTTCTCAGCCACCCGCACGGATGGGCGGTTTTCCCGATGGATTTCTGCGACCACCCGTGTCAGGCCCACGCGCCCGAAGCCGTGGTTCAACAAATTCGCCGCCGCCTCGGGCGCATAGCCTTGCCCACGGGCCGAGGTGACAACCCGCCAACCGATCTCGATCCGCGGCCCGACCGCATCCTCCGGGATCAGCAACACCCAGCCGAGGAACGCTTGCGGGTGAGACTGCCTAGCGATTACCCAATAGCCCATGCCCGCCGGATAGGGACCTCTGATCCGGGCGCGGACAAAGGCTTCATGGGCGGCCTGATCGTCCCACGGCCCGTCGATCCATCGGGCCGTTCCCGGCTCACGGTCCATCGCGAGGCAGGCTGCCAGATCGGCCATTCGCCGGGGCCGCAGCCGCAGCCGTGGCGTGAGAATGACCGGCAGCCCCTGACCGGAGAGGAACTGGCTCACGGCGGGGTCCTACCGCTCAGCCAAGGGCGGCATCCGCCCATCCAGAGCGGCATGCCGTCGGGACGAGCCCTTGGCGGCTGGCGGTAAAGCGCCGGCCGGTCGGCCCGTTGCGACAGCAGATGACCGCATCCGCTCCAACCGCCGCCCCGCCGGCGAGCTTGGCGGGGCGTCCGGTCCCGAGCGCGGCAGCGGCGCTGCCCACGCGCTCAGATCGACCAGCTCAGAGCGTCGTCGAGGGTTTTGCGGAGCTTGCCGACGATCTCGTCGATATGCCCGCGCTCCGAGACGAAGGCCGGCGCGAGGATCCCCACATCGCCGGTGAACTTCACATGACAGCCGTTCCAGAAGAGCGCCTTTTGCAGCTCCTGGCCGCGCAGCCCTGGCTTCGCTCCCGCATGTACCTCGACGCCAGACATCATGCCGATGGTGCGGATGTCCTTGACCATCTCGTGGTCCGAGAGGCTCATCACCGCTTCTTTGAAATAGGGCGCCATCTCGGCCGCCCGTTCGAAGAGCCCCTCGCGCTCGTAGATCTCCATCGTCGCGATGCCGGCCGCACAGGCCGCCGGGTGCGCCGAGTAGGTGTAGCCGTGGAAGAACTCGATGGCGTTCTCAGGGGAGGCGTTGGTGACCGTCTCGTAGATCTCGTCGCGCGTCGCTACGGCGCCCATCGGGATCGCGCCATTGGTCAACGCCTTGGCCATGGTGGTGATGTCCGGGGTCACGCCGAAATGCTGCGAGGCGAAGGGCGATCCCAGGCGGCCGAAGCCGGTGATGACCTCGTCGAAGACGAGCAGGATGCCGTGTTGGTCGCAGATCTCGCGCAGCCGCTCGAGATAGCCCTTGGGCGGGACGAGCGTGCCGGTCGAGCCCGCCACCGGTTCCACGAAGACAGCCGCGATGGTCGCGCCGCCATAGGTCATGCAGTGCCGCTCGAGATCATTGGCGAGCTCCACCCCATCGAGCTCCGGCTGGCCGTCGCAGAAGAGCTCGCGCCCGGTCCAGGTGTGGCGCATCATCACCACATTGGGCATGGTGACCGGGAAGGTCTCGCGGTTTTTCACCATGCCAGAGAGCGACACGCCCCCCATATTCACGCCGTGATAGGCGCGCTCGCGAGAGACGAAGCGCATCCGCTGGCTCTCGCCGCGCGCGCGGACATAGGCCATGACGATCTTCAGCGCCGTGTCGATCGCCTCGGAACCCGAATTCACGAAGAACACATGGTTCAGCGGTTCCGGCAGCAGCTTGGCAACCCGACGGGCAAGCTCGAAGCTGCCGGGATGGCCGAGCTGGAAATGTGGGTTGTAGGAGTTCACCATCAGCTGCTTGTGCACCGCCTCGGCGATCTCGGGCCGGCAATGCCCCGCCGGCGAGCAGAAGAGCGCCGACGAGCCGTCGATCACCTGACCGCCCTTGTGGTCGGTGTAGTACATCCCTTGGCCGGCCACGATGAGCCGCGGGTTGTCCTTGAAGTCGCGGTTGCCGGTGAACGGCATCCAGTGTTCTTCGAGCGAGTTGGCGCGAGGGGCGTCGCCGATCTCCATATCGTGCATGGGGCCGATCCCTTATCCCTGTGTTTGGCTTTCTTACCGTCCTAGCCGGCGCCACCGCAGGCGTATGAGTGCCAGTCTGAGATACGGCATAGAGCCAGATGCCCGGTTTGGCCCTGCGCTCGCTTGAAGTTGGCCCCCAAAAACCTAAGCTCAGATAGTACCAGTTTCCATATCGCGAAGGACCACCCCCGCCAGATGCGCGACGCCCTGTATCATCTCGATCGCGATCGACCTGCGAGCCTTCAGGCACAAATCCGCGACGTCCTTGTCGGCGCGATCGAGACCGGGCAGCTGCGTGCCGGCGAGCCGGTGCCCTCGACCCGGGCGATGGCGCACCGGCTCGCTGTGTCGCGCAATACGGTGACGCTCGCGTATCAGGCGCTCGTGTCGGAGGGCTTCCTGAGATCGCGGGAGCGCTCGGGCTTTTTCGTTGATCCAGCTGCGATCGGTGAAATGCGGCCGCAGACACCGGCTGCGCCCGAGACGGCGCCGGGTCTCGGGGTCGACTGGGATGCGCGCGCGGCCAAGGATCTCTCCGATTTGCGCTTTCTCACCCGGCCCGAGGACTGGGCCAAGATGCCCTATCCGTTCATTTACGGGCAGGTGGACCACACGATCCTGCCGGTGTCCGAGTGGCGTGACGCGATGCGCCAGGCGATGGGCAAGCGCTGGCTCGATGCCTGGACCATCGATCACTACGGCCAGGACGACCCGTTGCTGCTTGAGGAAATCGCCCGGCGCATCCTGCCCCGGCGTGGGATCTCGGCGGGCCCCGAGGAAATTCTGGTGACCTCGGGGGCGCAAAACGCGCTCTACCTCATCGCAGCACTCTTGGCCGAGGAGGGGACGCCTTGCGTGATCGAGGACCCCGGCTATCCGGACTTGCGCAACATGCTGGCGCTGCGGCGCGTGGCGCTTCGGCCGGTGCCGGTCGATGGCGAGGGGCTGCGCCTCGGCCCCGAGTTGGCAGGCGCGCGGCTGGTTTTCGTCACCCCCTCGCACCATTATCCGACGACGGCGACGACGACCCTGTCGCGGCGGCGGGCCCTTTTGGCAGCGGCTGCGGCAGAGGACTTCGTCGTCGTCGAGGATGACTACGAGTTTGAGACGAATTATTTGGGGACGCCGCTGCCCGCCCTCAAATCTCTCGATGTGGCCGGACGCGTGATCTATGTGGGCTCGTTGTCGAAGACGGTGATGCCCGGCCTGCGTTTGGGTTTCGTCGTCGGTGATCCGGACCTTGTCGCGCGGCTGCGGGTATTGCGGCGGCTGATGCTGCGTCATCCCCCGGGGAACAATCAGCGGGCCGCCGCGCTTTTCATGGCGAATGGGCATTACGATGCGCTGGTGCGGCGGATCCACCGGGTTTTCCGGGCGCGCTGGCTCGCACTGCGAGCGGCGCTCGATGACGCGCTGCCGGGCTGGGCCGAGCCGCCGGGCTTCGGGGGCTCCTCGTTTTGGCTCACCGGGCCGGCGGGCTTCGACAGCGCCGCCCTGGCTGCCCGCGCGCTGGCCGCGGGGGTGCTGGTCGAACCGGCTGGGGCCTTTTTCGCCCGGCCCGGCGATGGTGCCCGGCATTTGCGCCTGGGCTTTTCGTCGATTTCCGCCGAGCGGATTCCCGAGGGGATCGCCCGCCTCGCCGCGGTCATCCGGGCGGGCTAGTCCAGCGGCACGCGGTCGCCCGAGGGGGTGATCCAGACCTCGTCCATCGGGTAATCTGCCTCTGAGCGCCCGCCTATCAGCCGACGCATCAGCGCCAACTGGAACTCCAAATACCCCATCGACCAGGGCGGCTTGCCCGCGCCTTCGGTCATCTCGGCATTGAGCGCCTTGAGCTTGTGAAACGGCACCGAGGGGAAGGCATGGTGCGCTGTGTGGTACTGCATGTTCCAGCAGAGCCAGCGCAAGACAGCGTTGGTGCGGGTCGAGCGGGTGTTCTCCAGAATGTCGCCCGAATGCGCCATGCCGAGATGCTCGATGGTGTTCTGGAGCTGGTGGACCCATTTCATCGTGAGCATCGGTGCGAGCCAGAGGATCACGGCGGCCCAGGAGCCTGCAGCCACCGAGACCGCCGCAATCAAGGCATAGCCGGCGAGATGGAGCCTGGCCTCGAAGATCACGCGGGGCTCTTGATCGGCACGGACATAAGGCTCGTGGACGATCCCGCGGGCAAAGCGCAACAGCCGCGTGATCCGGCTCAGCCAATAGCTCGGCCCGAGAAACCACAAAAGATAGCTCGTCAGCGTATAGGGCTCCCGTTGGAGCTCGCCGTCCTTCTCCCAGTCGGTGGTCCACTGATGGTGCGCGAAATGCTGGATCTGGTCGAAATCGCGCGGATAGAGCATCAGGAACCCGATCAGCCGTCCGAGAGCGATATTGATCCAGCGCGTCTTGAACGGCGTGCCATGGGACAGCTCGTGCTGGCCGGCATAGAGGAAGTTGAGAAGCACCCCGTGGATCATGAAGAGGGGGATGGCCGCCCAAGTCCCCCAAAGGCTCCAGAGCCCCCAGCCAGAGAGGGCGATCGCGCCGAAATGACTGGCCGCCTGGAGCGCGCCGGCCGCGTCCGACCGCTGCATCAGCGCCCTCAGCCGGTCTTTGTCGATGATCTTGCCGCGTAGAAACGTGCCGTCCATGCCAATGCCCTCCCGTCCGCTCCATTGCCGCGGTTGCGAGGCCCTCTGTCAAGCGTTGGCGTTTTGTCACATTTGGCGCCGCAGCACCTCGCGGGGGGCCGCGGGCGAGGAGATGCGCCGACGGTGTGCATTGCAAATTGTGCGATGCAGCATATTTACTGGCCGTGCAACAGTCCGGCACGCGCACCAAGTGGGCGCCGCCGGCGAGCTCGAGGAGTTGGGATGTCGTTCATGAGCGACCGACGGGAGGAGGAGCGGATGTTTCGCGCGATCGCGAGCGCCTTAACCGCCGTTGGCTCAGTCCAGGCTGCGTGCCGGGCGGCGCGGGACTACGAGCGGCTGTCGAGCCTCAGCGATGCCGAGCTGGTTGCCCGCGGGCTGGACCGGGAGCGCCTGGCGGAGGTCGTGCTGCGTCGGCACCTCTAGGGCCTTGCCTCCGGCGCCCGCCGCCGGCGATGCGGCGGCGTCAGACGCGAACCACCACCGTGCCAAGGCAGTCTCCCGCCTCAACCGCCTCATGCGCTTGGGCCGCCTCGTCGAGCGAAAAGACCCCGCCGACGGCATGGGACAGCCGATCCTCTGCCAACCACTGGGTGATCGCCGCGGCCCCAGTTTCGCGCAACCTGTCGGGCATGAGATAGCACAGGGTAAGCGAGAGCCGCACATTCTTGAACATCAACGCGTAGAAGGGGAGCACAGGCGCGGGCACGCCCATCGAGGCATAGGTTGCGACGGTGCCGCGCTCGGCGATGATCCGCTCCGTCACGGGAAGGTTGCCGCCGAACTCCACCTCGACAATGCGGTCGACGCCGTGGCCATCAGTCAAGTCAAGCACCCGTTCCGCGACATCTTCTTGGCGATAATCGATCACCGCATCGGGCGGGTGCGCGTGCGATGTCGCATGCGCGGCCTTCTGAGGGCCCGAGACCGTGGTGAAGACCTGGGCAGCCCCGCCGAGGCGCGCCATCTGAACCGCATAGCGCCCGACCGAGCCCGCGCCCCCGGTGACGAGCACGCGCTGGCCGGCGATCTCACCGTGCTCGAACAGCGCGTACCAAGCGGTCATCGCAGGGATGCCGAGGCAGGCGGCGTCCTCCGGAGCGGTGGTCTCCGGCAGGGGTGCGGTTTGGGCGGCGGGCAGGGCGATCCGTTCGGCACAGGTCCCAAAAGCGCGCCGCCATTGGCCATTCCAGATCCAAACCCGCTGGCCGATGCACGCGGGGTCGACGCCGTCACCGACGGCTTCGATCACGCCGGCTCCGTCAGACTGGGGGATGACCCGAGGATAGGCCATGACCGCGCCTGGTCGGGCGCCGCCCCTAAGCTTGACGTCGGAAGGATTAACGCCGGAGGCGTGGAGCCGCAGCAAGACCTCGCCAGGCCCAGCAACCGGGTCGGCCATCTCGCCGGTCTGCAGCACCTCTCGCGCTGGGCCGAACCTCTCGTACCACACCGCCCGCATCTTTGCCCTCCTTTGCCTGACCAGGGGGTGAGCCTAAGTCCCATGCGGCGCGCAAGACAAGCGGGTCGGCTGAACTCAGCCCTTGGCGCTGCGTTGCCGGATGCGCATGATCCCCACGTGAAACAGACGAGGCGCGCATGCCCACGAAATCGAAGACGCTCCGCAAACTCGAGAAGGCCATGAAGACCGGCGAGAAGGAGCTGCAACCGCAGCTGCGTGCAAGGCTGCGCAACATGGAGCGGATGGTGCGCGAGCTGCGCAAGCAAATCCGCCAACTCTATAAGATTAGAACCTTGGTCAATCGCAATCACCGCTTTCTCGGCGACGATCTGAAGGTCGCGCGCGAGCTCGTCGGCCGTATCCAGGAGATCGACAAAGAGTGGGCCGAGGCCGATAAGTCGAAAGACAAGGAGCGAGCGAAAGAGATGTGGCGACGGATGCGTCGGCGCGACGTCGACGCGAATACGCGGCTGGGCGACCTGAAGCGGCGCACAACCAGGGCTGAACTGATCGAAACGAAATGGGACGAGATCCGCAAAGCCCTGGCCAAGCTTGCGGAGGCCGAGTGAGCGCCCGAGCCGACGCTTGGTCAGTCGGCCTGCTTGGCTGGCGCGGTGCGCGGGGCTGCCAGTTGCTTGAGGCGCAGCTTGGTGATCTGCTGGCGCTGGCGTTCGAGCACTTCAAAGCGGACGCCGTGGAAGGCGAAGACTTGGCCCTCGGTTGGGATCGCCTGGGCCTCATGGATCATCAGCCCCGCAATCGTGGTGGCCTCATCGTCGGGCAACTGCCAGTCGCAGGCGCGGTTCAGGTTCCGGATCGACATCGCGCCAGGCACGACGATGGCCCCGCCGGGCTCGCGCGAGAGCCCCTCGACCTCGATATCGTGCTCATCGGCGATCTCGCCGACGATCTCCTCGAGAATGTCCTCCAGCGTAATGAGCCCCTGCAGCGTGCCGTATTCGTCGACAACGAGGGCGAAGTGCTGGTGCCGCTTTAGGAAGGCGCGGAGCTGGTCGTCGAGCGGGCGGGTGTCGGGGACGAACCACGGCTTCATCGCCATCGCCATCACATCGAGCCGACCGATGGCCTCGGCGACGTTGACGGTATCCTCACCGTTGCGCACTTGACGGTCGACCGCGCGCAACAAGTCCTTGGCGTGGAGAACGCCGACGATGTTCTCGGGCTCGCCGCGCCAGAGCGGGATCCTGGTATGCGGGGAGGCGAGGCAGTAGGAGACGATCTCTTCGGGCGGGCCGTCGGCGGAAATCGAGGCGATGTCCCGGCGGTGACGCATCACATCCGCCACCTCGCGCTCGCGCAACTCGAGTGCGGCGAGCAACCGGTCGCGCTCCTCGCGCTCCACCCCGCCCTCGGAGTGGTGCAGCGAGATGGCACCGCGGATTTCCTCGTGCGGCGCGAGCACATGAGCGTCCGGGTCGATGTTCACCCCGATCAGCCGATAGGCGCCGCGCACGACAAAGGTGATCGCTCGCACGACGGGCGAGAAGACCTTCACGACCACCTCGATGACGGGCGCCACGCGAATGGAGGACTGGGTCGAGGTGGTGATCGCATAGGTTTTCGGCGCGACCTCGGCGAAGACGGTCACCAGGATGGTCATCACCAGGGTGGCATACGCAATCCCGCCCTCGCCGAGCACCTTCGTGAAAAACGCGGTCGCGAGCGCCGTGGCCAACACGTTGACCAGGTTATTGCCCAGGAGGATCGACCCGATCAGCCGCTCGTTATCGTCGGTGAGGCGCAAGGCGATGGTCGCGCCCTTCGAGCCCTTGGCGGCGAATTGGTGCATCGTTGCTCGGTTGACCGCGGTCAAGGCGGTCTCGCTGCCGGAGAAGAAGGCCGACAGGCAGAGAAGGCCGAGAACGGCGAAAGCTGTCCACCAGTCGGCGGGATCCATGAGCCGGCCTCCGAAATTTGCAAGCTTGCATGGGTTATGGGCGCGCGGGCGGCGCGCGGCAAGGGTGGGCGGTTACGCCCGCGGGACAAGCTGTTTCGCGAGCACCACCGTGGAGCGGACATAGCCCAGCGCTTCATAAGCTGCGATCGCATCGAGGTTGCCCGCAACCGCGCCGATTTCCATGCGGGTTAGCCCGTGAGCGCTGATATGGGCCTCCGCAGCGGCGATCAGGCGCCGGCCAAGCCCGCGGCCCCGGGCGCGCGCCTCAATATACAGATCGGTGATACGGCCGAGCACCTCGTTCTCCGGCAGCACATAGCACCCCGCCTCAGTCTCAACATGCCATAGGATAAAGCCAAGCGGGCCGGAGGCGTCCTCTGCGATGCGCACACCTGCTGCCGGGTGTTCGGCCACCCGTGAGAGCAAGAAGTCCATATGCAAAGCGGCCATCTCGGCGCCCGGCCGGCGGTTGGGCTCGATCGGGCGTTCGAACTCCTGAAGCGCGGCCATGAAGCGCTCCAGGGCTGGGCGGTCGCTGGCCGTGGCCGGCCGGATCGTCGGCTCGTCCATGCTGCTCAGTAGATCTTTGGCACGTAGAGCTCGTCGGGCAGGGTCTTGCGCTCGTATTCGGGGTTGTAAACCCGCTCCGGCAACACGACCTTTTCCCGTGGGATCTCGTGATACGGGATCTTGCTCAAGATATGCTCGATGCAATTCAGCCGCTCTCGCTTCTTGTCATTACCCTCGACAATGTACCAAGGAGCCTCGTCGATGTTCGTGCGCTCGAACATGTCCTCTTTCGCCTTGGTGTACTGCTCCCAGCGGATCCGCGACTGCAGGTCCATCGGCGAAAGCTTCCACTGTTTCAACGGGTCATGGATCCGCACAAGGAAGCGCAGCTGTTGCTCCTCGTCGGTGATGGAGAACCAGTATTTAAGCAGGATGATCCCGTTGCGCACCAGCATGCGTTCGAACTCGACGACGTCGCGGAAGAACATCTCCACCTGCTCTTCCGAGGCGAAGCCCATCACGCGCTCCACGCCGGCGCGGTTATACCAAGAGCGATCGAACAGAACGATCTCGCCGCCGGCGGGCAGGTGCTGGATGTAGCGCTGGAAGTACCACTGGGTGCGCTCGCGCTCGGTCGGCTTGGCGAGCGCCACGGTGCGGCAGACCCGGGGGTTCAGCCGTTGGGAGATCCGCTTGATCACGCCGCCTTTGCCGGCAGAGTCCCGGCCTTCGAACAGGATGCAAATCCGCGCACCCGTGGTCTCGACCCAGTCCTGCACTTTGATCAGCTCGGCCTGAAGGCGCAGGAGGTTCTGGAAATATACCTTGCGATCGAGCGCATCGGTGCGGGTGTCGCGATAGATGCGCTTGATTTCCTGGCTGAGGATCTCGTCCTCGAATTCGAGCTCGTAATCCTCGGCGAGCGCGTCGGTCAGCTCCGCCTCCAGCCAGTCGCGCATGGCTTTGTCGTCCTCGGGCTTATCCATGTCTCGCGTCCTTCGCGTAAAGTCTCCCCAGGCTTCTTGGCTAGCATATCCGGGCCCGGTGCCACTTGAAGATTTGATGTCAGCAAGTGCGCCGGTGCGGTGGGCCCCTTTCAGCGACCGATCTGGCGCATCATCCCGGCGAGTGCCGCGGTTTCTTGGCCAGGGGTGCGGCCGCGGGCCAACTGGGCGGCGGCGGCGTCACGCGCGCTGTCCGAGCGGTTTTGGTTGAGCTTGAAGGTGCTCTCGACCCCGGTCACGGCCATCTCGATCGGCAGGATCTGGCGCATCATCCGCTCCATCACGCCATCCGACATCTTCGCATGGTGCCAAGGGGCCTTTGGCGCAAGGAGCGCTTCGCAGCGGGCCGAAAGACGCTCAAGATGGGCTTGAAGCCCGGCGGCCGGCGCGAGCGCCACTGTCCCCGCGAGATGTACCGCAATGTAGTTCCAGGTTGGTACGAGGTCTTCCTCGCCGTACCAATCCGGCGAAATGTAGCCGTCCGGTCCGGAGACGATGAGCGTCGCCCCGAGCGGGCCGTCGGCGAGACGCCGGGCAATCGGGTTCGAGCGCACCAGATGGGCTTCCAGTCGGTCGCCCTCCAGCAGAAACGGGATATGCGCAAGAAGGACCTCGCCCGCCGCGGCGACGCTCAAAACCCCGAAACTGCGCAGCGCGGCAAAAGCCAAGGCGCGCGCCTCCGGCGTCTGACGGAAGATCGGATTGGGATGCATGCGGGCGCTCCGTCGCTAGCTTCGCCGGGCGGTGGTGAGGATCGGCACGAAAGAGAAAAAGAACTCGCCCTCAGCTTCCGCCCTGTCAAGCGCCGCCAGCCAGGCGCGCGTGCGCTGCGCCGGGACGCCCTGCGCCCTGGCAAAAGCCGCCATCAAGCGGGCAAGCCAATAGGCAAAAGCTTGTGAGGTGTAATCGGAATTCACCACGGGCACCGGTGCCTGACGAATCTCGTCGAAACCGGCGCGCGAGAGCATGGGCGGCAGGCGCGCGGGCAAATTGGCGTGGGCGGCATGCGCTTCCCAAGCCCGGGCGATCTCTGCGGTTAGTGTGGGGTCCGGGCCGTGCCAGAAGGCGCTTGTCCAGTTGGTCGCGAGGCACAGAAACCTGCCGCCGGGCTTGAGCACCCGAGCGATCTCCGCCAGACCCGCCGCCGCCGCTGCGACGTATTCGACGACTTGCACCGCCACCGCCGCGTCGAAAACGCCGGCCGGATAGGGCAGGGCGCACAGATCGGCAGCTTCCGGCTTCGCGGCGGGGATCCCCTCGCAAGCCGTTGCCGCAGCCTCGATCTGATCGGGTGAGATGTCGATCCCGGCAGCCAATCCGTGCGGGCCGACGGCAAGTGCGAGGTCGCGCAACAGCAGCCCCGCGCCACAGCCGACCTCGAGCACCCGCGCACCTCGGGGTGGGGCCAACGCTTCCATGACGGCCCGGCGTCGCACTTCGAGCTCAGCGCAATTGGCCAGCCTTTGTTGCAGTGCCGCGATCTCACCGACAAATTCCATAGCCTGAGCATAGGCCCCTTGCGGCATCAGAGCCAGAATTGCGGCTCAGGGGTTGGACCGCGCCCCGTACTGCCCCATAAATAAGCAGTGGAGGCGGCGTATGGGTTTAACCGAAGTACAGATCTCGTTGGTCCGGGTGTCCTGGTCGGCGGTTGCGGGCAACCCGGACATGGCGGCACGTCTGTTCTATGGCCGGCTGTTTCGGATTGCGCCCGAGACCCGGTCACTGTTTCGAGACGATATGGCCGCCCAGGGGGCAAAGTTGACCGACACGCTCGGCTTTGTCATCGACCATTTGGATGCGCCCGAGGCGCTTGGCGAGGCCGCTCATGCTTTGGCGCGGCGTCACGTTGGCTACGGGGTCCTGCCGGGGCACTACGCGCTTGTTGGCGAGGCCCTGGTCTGGACCCTCGCGCAGATGCTTGGCCCGCGCTTCGACGCAGAGACCCGTGCGGCCTGGGTCGCGGCCTATGATGCGCTGAGCCGTGACATGATCGCCGCCGCCTATCCGGAGCTTGCGTGACGGTGTGCCCTCGACGCGCAGATCTGGGGCGGGCGCGCTTTGGCGGCTGGTTTGCCTTGGCGCTGATCCTGGTGAGCTTGACCGTGGCGTCCGGGGCCGGGGCCGGGGCCGGCTCGCTGCTCGAGCGCCAGCGCATCCTGGAGGCCGAGCGGGCCGCCGAGGCGCTGTCCCGCCGCTACGGCGCCGGGCCCACCGCGGCCCGGCGCAGCGTGCTGTCCGGCGATCTCCACCGGCTGCAAAGCGATGCGCGGCGGCAGCGATTGGGCCCTTCAGATCTTGGACGCAGGCGGGCGCGGCTCAATAGCTTGACCGGTCAGATCCGACGCACCGGGGCCCTCGATGCGATGGGGGCGCGGATGGGGAACGGTTTGGGAACAGGGTTCCGGCAAGGCGGGGTCGGCGGGCGGCGGGGCAGCCGGCTTTTGGGGATCGGGATCCCGCGGACGAGCCTGGGGCTCGACGCTCTGCGCGTCAGTCCGGGGCGCCCTTGAGGCGGATGCAGCGCCGGCCCCATTTAGAATGCGCGCCTGCGGCTGTAGGGTTCAGTCGCTAGACCAGCTTTCTGATAACCTGAAGGTCGCAGGTTCGAATCCTGCCCCCGCAACAAAATTCTCAAGATAATACAGCCCCTTAATAGCACCCCGCACGGGACGCAGTCTGCGCTCCCAGCCCGTGTCAACACTGTGTCAACAGAACTCTGGCGGCCCGTGTCAACGAATGGCGCCGGCTCACGCCCGTAAAGCCCTCTTCACGCCCCGCGCACATCGCTCCGCACTGTCATCAGCCGAGCCACACCCGTGCCGCCGACATGGACACCCTCGTCCGCGAGGTCGGCATGGACGCGCGGTGCTCCATAGGGTCGCCTGGAAGCCGCGTGGATGCCTTAATCCTGTCGGTGACTGCACCGGCAAAGATCGCCCGCGCCGATGGCGGCCGATCCCGCCACGCGTAGAACCCACTGCGCGACATGTGGATCGGCGCCCAACAGGGACCCCTGCCCAGGAACTCGATAAGAAGTTAGAATAATTCGACAATCTAGCGCTCCGGTGGGGTCCCTATAAGTGCCGACCGGGACCTAGGTATTGCCCTGATTTTTCACTTTTTTTGAATGGCCGAGCCAACCGTTCGCTTGGGTCCCGTCTTGGTGCTGATTGACCTGAGCTCCTGAAACTCCTCCAGAAATGGGAAGAGTCCGTCCAAACGATGGCGCCGGACAATGAAGCGATCTTCACGCTCTGCGCGCCGCTTCGCGACGTCAGCGAGGAGCAGATCGTCGCGCTCCTGAAGGAGCAGGAGAGCGGGGTGTCGACGGCGGATGTCTGCCGCCGGCAGGGGATCAGCTCGGCGACGGTCTACAAGTGGAAGGCCAATTTCGGCGGGCTTGAAGTTTCGGATGCGAGAAGGCCGCGAGCCCTCGAGGCATCGCGCAGCGACGGGCGCGCAGCGTCGAACGCCGCGTCGGCTGGCACGACATCGCGCCCGGCAAGCCCCAGCGAGACAGGCCTTCGCCGATGACGCTGCGCGCCGGTCGCTGCGCGGTGTCATCGGCCGGCTCCGGGACGAGTGCCTGAACGAGACCCTGTTCTCGTCGCTCCCGCAGGCCCGCGCCGTGCTCGCGGCATGGCAGGCAGACGACAACCGCCTGCGCCCTCACTCCGCCCTCGGAAACGCGTCACCGGCG
>JBHJGY010000018.1:0-41605 GCA_050331335.1 Pikeienuella sp. | reverse complement strand
CGCGACGACGACCGCCCGCGCCCGCCGCGCGATTGAGCTTGAGGAGCCAGAGCCATGCGCAAGCCGTTTTTCCGCCGCCGCAAGACCTGCCCCTTCTCGGGCGACAAGGCACCGAAGATCGACTATAAAGATGTGAGGCTTCTCCAGCGCTACATCTCCGAACGGGGTAAAATCGTCCCCAGCCGCATCACCGCGGTGTCTGCCAAGAAGCAGCGCGAGCTCGCCCGGGCTATCAAACGGGCGCGGTTCTTGGCGCTCCTGCCCTACGCCGTGAAGTGAGGAGGCCCTGATGGACGTCGTGTTGTTAGAACGGGTCGAGAAGCTCGGCCAGATGGGTGAGGTGGTTAAGGTTCGCGACGGATATGCGCGGAACTATCTCTTGCCCCAGGGCAAGGCGCTGCGCGCCACTAAGGCGAACATGGCGCGCTTCGAGGCTGAACGCGCCCAACTCGAAGCAAAGAACGCCGAGGCGCGGGCCGATGCGGCAAAGCTCGGCGAGGGCCTCGATGGCAAGCAATTCGTGCTGATCCGGGCCGCTTCGGAAGCCGGGGCGCTCTACGGGTCGGTGGCCCCCCGGGACATCGCCGACCTCGCAGTGGGCGAGGGCTTCGAGATCGAGCGGCGCATGGTAATCCTGGACAAACCCATCAAAGAACTCGGTTTGCATCCGATCCGAGTTCAGCTCCACCCCGAGGTTGTCGTCTCGGTCAGCGCCAATGTCGCGCGCTCCCAGGAGGAGGCGGAGATGCAGGCATCGGGCAAGTCGATCCAAGAGCTCCGCGCCGAGGAGGAGGCGGAGGCCGAGTTCGAGATCGCCGAACTGTTCGACGATTTGGGCGGTGCGGCCTCGGAGGACGGGGAGGACGACCGGCGCGACCGCGACAGCGGCCCTGTCGATGTGCCGGAGGCCGGTGCCGGGGACGACCAGCCGCAGCCATGACCGGCGGAGGGTGGCCGGTTTCTTGCCGGCCGCCGCGCAGCAGACGATGGGCAGCCTCGGGCTGGCCGCCGCGCGGCAGACGATGGGCAGCCTCGGACCGGCCGCCGCCCAGCAGACGGGGGTCCGCGCGAGGCGCTGTCCCGTCGGTGGGCTGAAGCGTCCGCGTTGTCCACAGATCTGTCCACATCGACCAAAGAATCGGGGATAACTCGCTGTCAATCCGGGCGACAGTCCGGAGCTTCCCAACTTTCCGGTTAAGCATCGTGGCGAAATTGTGGCGCCGGCTGAACGGTGCCCCTGATAAGCCTGGGGAAACGAGGGAGGGCAAAAAGCCATGGCAGACGGCAGTCCGACACCCGAGCGTGCCGCACCACCTCACAGCGTCGAAGCCGAGCAGGCCGTGCTCGGCGCGCTCCTGCTCAACAACGAGGTGTTCGATCGGATCAGCGGGGTGCTCGAGGCGGATCATTTCCACGATCCGGTCCACGGTCGGATCTATGCCCTGGCAGCCTACCGGATCGGCAAAGGGATGCTGGCATCCCCGGTCACGCTCAAGCCCTATCTCGCCGATGACGAGGGGCTGAAGGAACTGGGCGGGGTCGGCTACCTGGCACGGCTCGCCGAAGCGGTGGTCTCCGTCATCTCCGTGCGGGACTATGCCCGCGAGGTCCGCGACCTCGCCCTGCGCCGGGCACTGATGCGCATCGGCGATGAGATCCAAGGCCGCGCCATGCGCTTTGAGGCCGAGTCAGGGCCGGGAGATCAGATCACCGAAGCGGAACAGGCGCTCTATGCGCTGGCCGAGCACGGAAAATTCGAGGGCGGCTTCGTGTCCTTCGGCGAGGCCATCGAGAAGGCTGCCACGATGGCGGACGCGGCGCATAAGCGCGCCGGCGGGCTGGCCGGGATCTCCACAGGTCTGAACGAGCTCGACTATAAGCTCTGGGGCTTGCGCCCCTCTGACCTGCTGATCCTCGCCGGCCGGCCCTCGATGGGGAAGACTTCGCTGGTCACCAATATCGCCTTCAACGTGGCGCTGAAGCATAAGCGGGCGCCGGGTCCGGACGGGCGAGATGTTCTAGAGGCCGGCGGCAAGGTCGGCTTCTTCTCACTGGAGATGAGCGCCGAGCAATTGGCGAACCGGATCCTGATCTCAGAGGCCCAGCTCTCTGCCAAGGAGCTCGCCCAAGGCAACCTCTCCCAGGACGAGTTCCTGCGGTATCTTGAGGTGGCGCGGGCGTTGGAGGAGATCCCGCTGTTCATCGACGACACCCCGGCGCTGCCAATCTCGACCATCGCCGCGCGCGCCCGCCGTCTGAAACGTACCGAGGGGCTGGATCTGCTTGTTGTCGATTACCTTCAGCTGGTGCGCGGCGCGAGCAGCCGTGGCAATGACAATCGGGTGCAGGAAGTCTCCGAGATCACCCAAGGGCTCAAAGCCATTGCTAAGGAGCTGGACATTCCCGTGATTGCGCTGTCCCAGCTCTCGCGCCAGGTGGAAGCGCGGGAGGACAAGCGTCCGCAGCTCTCGGATCTGCGCGAGTCGGGCTCGATCGAGCAAGATGCGGATGTGGTGATGTTCGTGTTCCGCGAGGAGTACTACAAAGAGCGGGAAAAGCCGACCGAGCCTAACGAGAGCATGCCTGAAGAGATGCGCCGCGCCGCTCAAGAAAAACTCGAGAAGTGGATGGACGAAATGACTGCGCTGAAGGGCAAGGCGGAAGTCATCATCGGCAAGCAACGGCATGGACCGATTTGCACCGTGGATCTTCATTTTGAGGGAAAGTTCACCAAATTTACCGATCCGGTGCGGCCGAACTCAGGCTATGCGCAAGATCCGACGGCCTTCGGCTGACCCCTCCGGGGTCGCCGCCCGGCGGCCGAGGCCAGCTGCGTCCGGGGTCAGCGACCGCGGTGCTGGCGCGCTCGCTGACGCTGGGCCAGACCCTCACCGGCCCATCTAGGGGGCTGGCCAATCCGGCCCCGCGGCGCTTAGGCTCCCGCAGTGCGAGAGAAATGGGGGAGCCGATGGGCAATTGCGGGACCCTGACGGTCGATCTCGGCGCGATCGTGGAGAATTGGCGGCGGCTTGACCGGATTTCAGGGCCGGCCGAGACAGCGGCGGTGGTCAAGGCGAATGCCTATGGCCTCGGGGCGGACCGGGTGGGACCTGCGCTCGCGGCGGCGGGGGTCCGGAGCTTCTTCGTGGCCCATCTCGGAGAGGCCATCGCGCTGCGCCAAGCGCTCGAGGCCGCACGTCCTTCCGCCACGCAAAATCGCCCCGCGATCTACATCCTGAACGGTCTCGCACCTGATCCCGATGCGGTGGCCGCCTGCGCCGAGCATGCCCTCTGGCCGGTGCTCAACACAGCCGAGGATGTCGCCGAGATCGGCCAGCTCGCGGCCCGTGGCTCGGCTCGGCTCGGCTTCGCTCTCCAACTCGACACCGGTATGAACCGGCTGGGCATGGAGCCTGACGCCTGGGGGGCTTTCTTAAAGAACGAGATCGCCGCGCTCACAGCGCAAGACGGCCTGAGGCCCCGGCTGGTGATGTCGCATATGGCTTGCGCGGATGAGCCGGCGCATCCGATGAATGCGGCCCAGCAGGCGGCCTTTCTGGCGGCGCGAGGCGCGGCGGCCGCCATCACCCAAGGTCAGGGCGAGGGGCCTGGGGGATGGGAGCGGCTGCCTTGGAGCTTGGCGGCGACGGGGGCGACGCTGTTGGGCCCTCGCTATCATTTCGACATGGTCCGGCCGGGCATCGGTCTCTTTGGCGGGCTGCCCTTTAAGCAGGCGCGGCCTGCGGTTGAGCTCGACGTGCCGATCCTTCAGGTCCGCGATGTCGCACCCGGTGAGGCGGTCGGCTACGGGGCCAGCTGGATCGCCGACGGCCCACGCCGGATCGCCACGATCTCCGCTGGATATGCCGACGGGCTCCATCGCTTGCTCTCCAACCGGGCAGCGGGGTTCATTGCCGGGATCCGATGCCCCATTGCGGGGCGCGTCTCCATGGACCTGATCTGTCTGGATGTGACCGACGCGCCGGAGGCAGCGGCCCGCCCCGGCGGATGGGTCGAGATCATCGGACCAAATCAGGGCATCGACACCCTCGCCACGCAGGCGGAAACCATCGGGTACGAGGTGCTCACGGGGCTCGGGTTGCGCTATCGTCGGATCTACCGAGAGGCGGCAACGGGAGTGCGCAGCGATGGCGGAGCGTAAGGGACAGCGGCGACAGGGGGGCGTAACGGCAGGCGGGCTCGTCCTGTTCCTGCTTCTCGCGGTTGGCGGCTGCGCAGGCCCCACGCCTTTTTTGCCGACGGCGGTTGAGGGCATCCGTCTGTCCGAGACCAAGTTGGCCGAGGACCGATACCGGATCGAGGTGATCGGCACGCCCGCGTCGCCGGCGCCCGTGCTCGAGAGCCTGCTGCTCAACCGGGCCGCCGAGCTGACGCTGATCGCGGGGTATGACTGGTTCCGGGTGACTGGCCGAGAGCCTGGCCTTACGACCCTCGGCACGGCGCCCCTGGCGGGTGAGAGCCGCAAGGCCGGCCGGTATGGGCGGCGAGCACGCCGGTTTTCGGGCCATGTGCCGACATCGCGGCGCCATCATCCGCGTCGTTATGGCTATCGCCCTGGCGCGAAATACACCGGACGCTACCGCCCAAGGTACCGCAGCGGGGTCGCCGTCGGCTTCGGTTTCTACGGATGGCCGGCGCCTTGGGTGCCGTGGTGTTGGCCCTACTGCCCGCAAGCCTACGGCCCTGTGGTTGCAGTTCCCGTCGCGCCGGTGCCCGCCCCGGCGGGGACCGTCGTCCCGCCCACCGCATTGCGCGTCGCCGCTGAGATCCAGATGGCCCGCGGCGAGCCACCCACCGGCCTCACCGAGGCCTATGACGCCCGCCAGGTTCGCGCCAGCCTCGCCGGGATCGTGGCGCCCCCCGGCTGAGCGCGGGGTGGCCGGTCGTTGCGGGCCGGCGGGGCAACGGCGGAGCGGTTGCGGCGCTTGAGCTTGGCACCCGTCGGAGGGGGCGTTATAGCGGAGGCCCGAGTTGGCCTGCCGTTAGGACTGATGACGCCGATGCCCCCAGCCTTCCGTCTCGTTCAAGGCTTCCTCGCCCAGATCGGCGCTGCGATCCTCGGCCTTTGTCGTGCCACCGGGGCCCTCGTGTTGTTCGCCCTCGACGCGGTCAGCCACCTCTTCCGGCCGCCATTCTACCCCCTCGAATTCGCGCGCCAGCTTCTGCGGATCGGGTATTTCTCGCTGCCGGTGGTCGGGCTCACCGCGCTGTTCACCGGCGGTGCGCTGGCGCTTCAAATCTATGCCGGGGGGGCGCGCTTCAATGCCGAGAGCGTCGTGCCGTCGATCGTCGCGATCGGCATGGTGCGCGAGCTGGGCCCGGTGCTCGGGGGATTGATGGTGGCCGGGCGGGTCTCGGCCTCGATCGCGGCGGAGCTGGGGACCATGCGGGTCACCGAGCAGATCGACGCGCTGTGGACCCTCTCGACCCATCCGATGAAGTATCTGGTGGTGCCGCGCATCGCGGCGGCCACGCTCGCGCTGCCAGTGCTCGCGGCCGTGGGCGATTTGATCGGGATCATGGGCGGCTTTCTTGTCGGCGTGATCCGGCTCGACTTCAACCCGTCGGTCTATATCCAGACGACCTATGAGTTCCTCGAGCTTGCCGATGTCACGTCAGGGCTCATCAAGGCGGCGGTCTTCGGCTTCATCATCGCGTTGATGGGCTGCTATCAGGGCTATCACTCGGCGCGCGGGGCACAGGGTGTCGGCCGGGCGACCACCGATGCCGTCGTCACGGCCTCAATCCTGATCTTGGGCTCGAACTACCTGCTGACCGAGGCGTTGTTTCCGTCATGAGTGCCTCAGGCGATGGCACGCCGATGATCCTGCTCGAAGGGGTGGCAAAGTCCTTCGGCGCTAAGCGGGTGCTGGCAGGGGTGGATCTCAGCGTCGCCAAGGGGCAGAGCCTTGCGATCATCGGCGGCTCGGGAACGGGAAAGTCGGTGACGCTCAAATGCGTCCTCGGGCTCGTTCAGCCCGATGCGGGGCGGATCATGGTCGCGGGCGAGAACGCGATCGGTGCACGGGGTCGACGGCGGGAGCGGCTGCTGGGGCGCTTCGGGATGCTGTTCCAGGGCGCGGCGCTCTTCGACTCGATGACCGTTTGGGAAAACGTCGCCTTCAGGCTCCTGCGCGGCCGGGGTCGCAGGCCGCGGGCCGAGGCACGATCCGTTGCGCTGGAGAAGCTCGCCCGTGTCGGGCTGGATGCGGCCACGGCGGATCTCTTTCCGGCCGAGCTCTCCGGCGGCATGCAAAAGCGCGTCGGCCTCGCCCGGGCAATCGCGGCAGAGCCCGAGATCATCTTCTTCGACGAGCCGACCACGGGGCTCGACCCGATCATGGCCGATGTGATCAACAACCTTATCCGGGGCCTCGTCGCCGAAATGGGGGTCACGGCCCTGACCATCACCCATGACATGTCCTCGGTGCGCAAGATCGCCGACAGAGTGGCGATGCTGCATGACGGCGTGATCAAGTGGCAGGGCCCGGTGGATCAGATCGACGTCACGGAGGACCCCTATGTCCGGCAATTCGTCCGCGGCCTCGCCGAGGGGCCCATCGCAGCCTTGCGCTGATCGGCCGGTGCTCCGGCATCCGTCGCGTCGGCAACCACAGCTACGGCGTCTGCGGCGCGGGCGCCCATGAGCCAGGGGGCGCGGGATCCGGACGGGCCGTCCGCCGCCGGGGCAGGCTGGCTCTACAGTCCCAGGGGCTTTGCCAGCCTGGCGTTGCTCGGTCTTTGGCCTGTCGCGTGGACCGCCCCGCTCGCCAGTGCCGGCCTGCTGCCGTTTTTCGGCGGACAAGAGCTCTCGGTGCTGGGGGCGATCGCGCGGCTCTGGGCGGCGGACTTGGCGCTTGCCATGCTTGTCGCGCTGCTTGGGGTCGTCATCCCCTATGCCAAAACGCTCGCCAGCCTCGCCGCCCAAGCAGGTCGTTTGCCGGCCTGGGCGGGGCCGCTCCTGCCCTGGCTCGCCAAGCTCTCGATGGCGGATGTCTTCCTGATTGCGCTCTATGTCGTCGTCGCCAAAGGGGTCGGGATCGGCTATGTGACGCCTGCCTGGGGGCTCTGGCTCTTTACCTTTTGCGTTCTGGTCTCCATCTGGGCTTCGGGCGGGCGCGGCTGAGCCGGTGGCGCGGCTGCCCGGGACATCCTTGTTTTTCCGCGGGCTTGCCGATATTTCCCGGTGGCAGGCGGGAGCGCCGGGCCGAAGGCGGGAGGCGTCGGTGACCACCATCCAGATGATCATCGGCCTGTTCGCGGGCATCTGCCTGTCGATCGTCTTCTTTTACAGTTTGACCCAGGCGATGACCCGCGAGGGCAACCGCCAATATGCCAACCTCGCCGCGGTCATCGGGATCCTGGTCGTCATGGGATTGTTATTCCAGCGCGATGTCGGGGCGGCCCGGGTCATGGCGCCTGCTCTGTTCGCGGTGGGCATCTGGGTGTTCGCCGTCGAGACCGGTTGGAACCGGGTGTTCCCCGTGCTGATGCAGCTCTTCGCCGTCGTGCTCATGCTCGGTTGGGTGGCGCTGACGCCGCTGCCGTCTTAGGGCGCGGCTCGTCTATGCTGGCGGGGGAGCCTCCGTTGCCCTTGCCCGGCGCCGCCTCTTCTGATTCTCTGCCGCGACCGCGCGGCACACTGCACGCGCGCCTGAGAGGACCCCATGGCCAAGGCCGCCATCGCCTATACCTGCCGCGCTTGCGGTGCAGTTCACAAGAAGTGGGCCGGCCAATGCGCCGCCTGCGGAGCGTGGAACAGCATCGAGGAAGAGGCCGCGGCTCTGTCGGCGGCGGGACCGACGGGAAAGGGGCTGGGCGCGCGGCGGGGGCGAAAGCTGGCACTCACCGAACTCTCGGCGGCGGAGGCCCCGCCAGAGCGTCGGCGCTCTGGGATCGGCGAACTCGACCGCGTTCTGGGGGGCGGGCTCGTGCCCGGTTCGGCGATCCTGGTGGGGGGCGATCCGGGGATCGGCAAATCGACGCTGCTCCTCCAGGCGGCCGCGCGCTTCGCGTCGTCGGGGCTCGGCGTGGTCTATGCATCCGGCGAGGAGGCGGCGGACCAGGTGCGTCTGAGGGCCGGCCGGCTCGGTCTGTCGGGGTCAGCTGTGCAGCTTGCGGCGGAGACCAACCTGCGCGACATTCTCACGACGCTCGAGGCAGAGCGGCCGGGGCTCGTCGTGATCGATTCCATCCAGACCATGTGGGCCGATCATATCGATGCAAGCCCCGGCTCTGTCGCTCAGCTGCGCGCGGCTTCGCAAGAATTGACCGCCTTCGCCAAGCGTCGCGGGCCGGCTGTGATCCTCGTCGGCCATGTCACCAAAGACGGCCAGATCGCGGGGCCGAAACTCATCGAGCACATGGTCGATACGGTGCTCTATTTCGAGGGCGAGCGGGGGCATCAGTTCCGCGTTTTGCGGGCCGTGAAGAACCGTTTCGGGCCAACGGGCGAGATCGGCGTCTTCGAGATGACTGGGGCCGGGCTCGTCGAGGTGGCCAATCCCTCGGCGCTGTTTCTCGGCGAACGGGGCGATGCGCGGGTCCCGGGCTCGGCGGTTTTTGCCGGCATCGAGGGGACGCGACCGGTGCTGGTCGAGATCCAGGCGCTCGTCGCCCGCTCGGCTTTGGGCACCCCGCGGCGCGCGGTGATCGGCTGGGAACCGGCGCGGCTTGCGATGGCGCTGGCGGTGCTCGAAGCCCGCGCCGGGGTCTCGTTTGCCGGCCAAGACGTGTATCTGAACCTCGCTGGCGGCTTGCGCGTCTCAGAGCCGGCGGCGGATCTGGCAGCCACGGTGGCGCTGGTCTCTGCGCTGAGCGGGGTGCCAGTGCCACAGAGGGCGGCGTTTTTCGGCGAGATCAGCCTTTCTGGGGCATTGCGGCCGGTACCGCAGGAAGAGAGCCGGTTGCGCGAGGCCGAAAAACTCGGCTTTGACACTGTTTATGCGCCTTCCCGGGTGAAGCGCGCAGACGAATCAGGCATATCGATCCGGCGCATCCGAGATCTGCCGGATCTTCTGGATCAACTTTTCGGCGGCCCTCCGGCCGCCACGCATCCGCCGGAGAGAAGAGGGGAAGGGCATGGAATTCACGATGGTTGACGGAGGCATCGCCTTCGTGGCGCTGATCTCGGCGATTTTGGCCTATTCGCGGGGCCTGACGCGGGAGATCTTTGCGATCGGCGGATGGCTGGTCGCAGCGGCGGTGGCAGCCTTCCTCACCCCCGTGGTGGAGCCGCTGATCCGAGAGATCCCGGCAGTCGGCAGCTTCCTAGCGTCGTCCTGCGTGCTCTCGGTGATCGCCGCCTTCACCCTCGTCATGGCCTTCGGTCTCTTGATCATGGCGGTGTTCACGCCGGTGATCTCGGGCCTCGTCCTCGACAGTGCGTTCGGCCCGATCGACCGGATCCTCGGCTTCGTTTTCGGGGTGGCGCGGGCCGCCTTCCTGATCGGCTTGGCCTATATCTTGTACGAAGAACTCGCCGGGGAGCAGGCGGTTTGGGAGCCGCTGGCGAACGCCATGTCGCTGCCTTATCTGCAGGAAGTCGGCACGGTGCTCCGCGGGGCGATGCCGACCGAGCTGCCCCCCTTCGTCGTCGAGCGGATCGATGCGATGATGGCGCCCTGCTCTGGCGAGGGCCTTTCGCCCGACGCAGATGCAGTGCCTGGGGGGCCGGTGGAGGTCGCGCCCGGCCCCGCGACAGAAAGCTGAGCCACAGGCGCGTCTGCAGGCTTGCGGCTGCCGAGGTTTGACATCCCCGGCAGGCCCCCGATATGAGCGCTTTGCGCGGATGACAGCCCGACTGCGTCGCGCTATGGTGCGGTGGCGTGTGAGCGAGCGGGGATCGGTATGGCAAACCACCTGGAGGCTGAGACCCCGTTCGACGACAGCCTTCACGAGGAATGCGGTATCTTCGGTGTCTTCGGCTTGGCCGATGCGGCGACCTACACGGCGCTCGGACTGCATGCGCTTCAGCACCGGGGTCAGGAGGCCGCGGGCATCGCGTCCTACGATCCGGAGGTCGGCTTTAGCGTGGAGCGCCGCCTGGGGCATGTCCGCGACGAGTTCACCAAGCCTCATGTGATCGAGAAGCTCCCGGGCCGGATCGCCCTTGGGCACACGCGGTACTCGACCTCGGGCCAGAAGGGGCAGACGGCGCTGCGGGACATCCAGCCCCTCTTTGCGGAGTTTGCCATGGGCGGCTTCGCGATCGCGCATAACGGCAATCTGACCAATGCGGAGCGTTTGCGCGCCCAGTTGACGGAGCGTGGCTCGATCTTCCAGTCTTCCTCCGATACCGAGGGCATCATCCATCTGATGGCGCGTTCGATCCAGCAAACGATCCCAGACCGCATGAAGGACGCGCTGCGCCTCGTCGAAGGGGCGTTTACCGTCGTCGGCATGACGCGGACCAAGATGATCGGCGTCCGCGATCCCCTGGGCATCCGGCCCTTGATGCTCGGCCGGCGGGGCGAAGCGTGGATCCTGGCATCTGAGACCTGCGCGCTCGACATCATCGGGGCGGAATTTCTGCGCGAAGTCGAGCCGGGCGAGATGGTCATCATCACCGACGCCGGCCTCACCTCGCACTGGCCCTTCGAGCCGGCTCCGTCGCGGTTTTGCGTCTTCGAGTACGTCTATTTCTCGCGGCCGGACAGCGAGATTGCGGGGCTCTCGGTGTATGAGGCGCGGCGGCGCATCGGGGCCGAGCTCGCAAAGGAAGCGCCCGCCGAGGCAGATCTCGTCTGCCCGATCCCGGACAGTGGCACGCCGGCGGCGATCGGCTATGCGCAGGAAAGCGGCATTCCTTTCGCCATGGGGATCGTGCGCAACCCCTATGTCGGGCGGACCTTCATCGAGCCGACGGAGCAAATCCGCGATATGGGGGTGCGCCTCAAGCTCAACGTCAACCGGGCGTTGGTAAAGGGCAAGCGCGTGGTGCTGGTGGATGACAGCGTGGTGCGCGGCACCACATCGCGCAAGATCAAGGAGATGGTGCAGGCGGCCGGGGCGGCGGAGGTGCATTTTCGGATTGCGTCGCCGCCGACGCGCTGGTCCTGTTTCTACGGGGTCGACACGCCGGACCGGGAAAAGCTTCTTGCGGCACGGATGGACGAGGGCCAGATGGCGGCGCATTTGGGCGTCGACTCGCTTCGTTTCGTGTCGCTTGACGGCCTGTACAAGGCCTGCGGCTTCCCTGAGGGGCGCGATCCGCAGCAACCCCGTTTCTGCGACGCGTGTTTTTCGGGCGACTACCCGGTTGACCCACGGGACGCCCGGGCGAAGGGGAAGATACCGGCAGCGGAGGTCGCGCCCGCATGACGTCTGCTGGATTGCTGCGGGGGGCCGACCTTGCTGCGCGCGCGCAAGCCTTTGGCTAACGGCCGCCGATGACGGATCTTTCGGGACGGGTGGCTCTCGTGACCGGCGCCTCCCGCGGCTTCGGGCGGGCGGCGGCGCTGGAGTTTGCGAAAGCCGGAGCGCATGTGGTGGCGCTGGCGCGCACGGTGGGCGCGCTTGAGGATCTCGACGACGCGATCCAGGCGGTCCGCGGGCGGGCGACCTTGGTGCCGCTCGACATCACCGACGATGACGGATTGAAGCGTCTCGGCGCGGGGCTTTTCGATCGGTGGGGGCGGATCGATCTCTGGCTACATACCGCAAGCTACGCCGCACCTTTGTCGCCTGTCGCGCATATTGGGGAGGCGGAGCTTGATAAGGCGCTTGCTGTAAATGTCAGATCTTTCCAGCGGCTAATCCATGTGCTGGATCCACTCTTGCGTCTGTCGTCCAATGGTATGGCTTTGGTCGCCGCGGATGCTTCCGAAAGTCTGACCTTTCACGGGCTCTATCGTCTGACAAAAGCGGCGCAAGCAACCCTTACCGGCGCTTGGGCCGCTGAAGCGGTTGGACGGATTACCGTGGCCCATCTGGTCTTGCCGCCGATGCCGACAGCGCAGAGAGCGCGGTTTTATCCAGGTGAGCCGAAAGATGCGCTTGCTAACCCCGCCGACGTGGCTGCCCGACTGATCCCGGCCCTCGCGGCGGTCAGCTCCGGCGAGTCCATCCGCCTAGACCCAGGCCCCTAAGCCCGCTCATCTGTCTGGCATTTCGGGTGTCTGGCAAATCGGCTCTTGCCCGTTAGTGCCACGATTGATTTGACGAATGTCAAACCTTTCCATTCTCCGACAGCAAGATCGCCACTGGGCGCATGCTTTCGATCTGGGCGAAGACGATCATCGCTATGTTGAGGGCCGGCACCGCAACGAGCGCCCCCGTAATCCCCCAAACCGCGCCGCCTGCGAAAATCCCGATGAGGATGACCAGCGGCGACAGATTGAGCGAACTGCCCATCAGCTTCGGCTCCAACCAGTTCGACCCGGCCAATTGGATGACCACGAGCGGCACGAAGGCAAGCAGGAACGGCCCTAAGGTGTCGAACTGAACCAGGGCCACGACCGATGGGAACACGATCCCGATCAAGGTCCCGATCGTCGGGACAAAGCTCGCAAAGAAGATCACGACCGACCAAACAGCCGCCCCATCGACCCCGACCAAGGCTAAAACGGCAAAGGTTGGCACCGCCTGCGCCAGGCCGATTACGCATTTGACCCCGAGATAGAGCTCAATGTCGCGGTGAATCTTACGCGAGGTGGCAGTGAGCCGCGCCAACTGATCCTGGTCGCCGGAGAGGGCGGCCAGCTTCGCCTGTGCCACCGAGGCTTCGGAGAAAATGAACACGACATAGACGAGCACCACGACCATCCCGCTCGCAAAGCCGAGGGCGGAACCCGCCAGCCCGAGCAGCACGTCGCGCACCTCCATTTGCTGAACGATCGCCGAGACATCGATTGGCCCATCCATGCCGAACCTGTCGCCGACCCCGGCCAACATCGCTTGCAGGTTCTGCTCATAGGCCGGCAGATTTTCACGAAACCCGGCAAGGCTCGCCGAGGCCATCATGCTCACGCCGAAGATCACCAGAAAGAGCGTTGTCGCCGCCGCCACAAGCGACCAACGCCCGGGCGGCTTCCCCGCGCCGCCGAACAGACGCGCATAGACCCCAGCCACCGCGACGACCAGGAACCAGATCAGTAACGAGAGCACGATCGGCTCAAGCACCGGACGCGCCTCGATCAAGAGCCACAGGGTCGCCGCGATGCCAACTATGGCCAGCGCATAGGACGGCCGGGGCGGGGCCATCAGAGCCGGCCCGCGATCACATAGTCGAGGATGCGCACGACCTGAGCCGGGGTCTCGGCGACCGCTTGGGCAGCCTCGTCGACCTCCTTGAGCGCATGGGCGTGCTCCGGCCCGTGCAGGATCACCAGCCCCTTGCCCAGCGCCGCGGCATAGCCGGCCTCGAAGGCGGCATTCCATTGCTTGTATTTCTCGCCGAAGCGCACGACCACAAGATCGGCTTCGGCAATCAGCGTGCGGGTGCGCAGCGCGTTGACCCCGGCTCCCTTGCGATCGTGCCAGAACTTGTCCGGCTCGGCGCCCAGGATCTCCACCCCGCAATCATCGGAGGCTGCATGCTCGGTCACCGGGCCGGTGAAGCGCACCGGCAAGTCCCGAGCCGCGGCTCCGTCGGCAATCTCCACCCGCCAGTCTGTGTGGATCTCGCCGGAGAGATAGATCGTCCAAACTTTTTCCGACATTTCGGTCCCCTGCCGCTACTCGCCCGGCGCCGGCGCTTGGGTGCTGTCCTTCTTCCCCTCGAGCTTGTCGAGGCGGCTCTCGATCCGCGCCAAGGCGTCGAGAACGTCATGGCGGTAGTCGTCGGTCGCCTGCTCCTTCTCCTCGCCGAACGCGCCTTCCATTGAGTTCACGACGAGACCGACGACAAGGTTCACCACGGCGAAAGTCGTCACAATGATGAAGGGGATGAAGAACAGCCAAGCCTGCGGGTGCTCTTCCATCACAGGTCGGACGATCCCCATCGACCAACTTTCCAGGGTCATGATCTGGAACAGCGAATAGGCGCTTTCGCCGATGGTGCCGAACCATTGCGGGTGGGTCTCGCCGAAGAGCTTGGTCGCCATCACCGAGGCGACGTAGAAGATCATCGACATCAGCATCACCACCGACCCCATGCCGGGCAGCGCGGTCAGCAGGCCTTGGACGACTTGCCGCATCGACGGCAGGATCGAGATCACGCGCAGCACGCGCAGGATGCGGAGTGCGCGGAGCACCGCGAGACCGCCCGAAGAAGGCATCAGCGCGATGGCGATGATCACGAAGTCAAAGATGTTCCAGCCCTGGCGGAAGAAGCTGAGGCGCTGTGCGTAGAGTTTTAGCGCCAATTCGACGATGAAAATGCCCAAACAGATCTTGTCGAGCGCGATCAGCAGGTTTCCCGCGGTCGCCATCGCCGCCTTAGACGTCTCGAGGCCCAAGATGATCGCGTTGAACACGATCACGTAAAGGATGAAGTTTCGGAAGCGCTCATGCTCGGTGAGCGCGATCACCCGGGCGCGCAGGCTGTTTGGGGCGGGCTCGACCTCAGGCGTCATGGGTTCCGATCCATGCTCGATCTAGACGACACAGAGGTACCCGTAGCAGTGCAGCCGCGCAAGGCGATGGCGTTGCTTGGCGGGCGGCAATCGGCTTCCGCTGTGTGAAAATCTTACAAGTTCCGGCCAAGCGTGAAGGGGAATTTTTCATGATAAGATTGCTCAGATTTGAGGTCACTCGCAATAATCTCTCTTTTTGATCCACAGGCCGGCTAAAAGCATCGAATTCCACCTAGTGGAAGCTTCTCGGTGATCCAACAAATCTTTCGGCGCGTACGATTGGGTTTGCTTAATTGTCGCCTATCATAATCTGGTATTTTTAGATTTGACTTGGGATAATGCCCGCTTACCTCTCTATCAGCAAGCAAAACGGAGGTAACCATGCTTGGACTGCTCACAGCAATGACTTTCGGCGCCGTGATTGGTTTTGCTCTTCAGCAGATCCGTGCGGTCAAGCGCGGCTCGTAAGGCGAATTTGCCGCGTCCGCCGCAGCGGTTTGTCACGAACCAACCCTCAAAGGCCCCGCAATTGCGCGGGGCCTTTGCCTTTATACGGAAGAAGTCGGACGATTTTCGACAGTTTAATGCGCCTGCGCCCGCGCAGCGAGGGCCGCACCGCTGGCGCAGTCACCGAGAAGGGATCGGTAATCCTCCTGAGAGGAAGACGTAGCAAAAGCGCATGACCCATTAATGCCTGACTGCACGGCAACAACGCTGCGCGCGAGATACCGGTGGCGCATGCGGCGTGTAGACGGGGTGTCGTCGGCAGGGTGCTGCAGGGCGGTGGGCTTAACCTGGGCTCGATTAAGCCGATCCAATCGGCGGCACAAAAACCCCGTGACCTTGGAAAAGCGAGACCGCCGAGGCAAACCGGCCGCGCATCGACCAGATCCTTGCGGGCGGCTTGGCTGGACCCAACGCTTGGGGCAGAGTGGCGCGAGCGGGCGAGCCGGGCGCTTGCGAAACTGCTCCGAGCAGGGAGACGCCGGCGAGAAAGCTGGCAGAGACGGGGGGCGCGGATGGCGGACGGAAGGCAGCGGGCAGAAGAGCCGGAGTTGGATCTGAGCCCAAAGGTCGCCGACCGCGTGGCGAAGACCACGTGCTACATGTGTGCCTGTCGCTGCGGCATCGACGTGCATATCCGAGAGGACGACGGCGTTCCGCGCGTGCGGTATATCGACGGCAATCGCGACCATCCCGTTAATCAGGGGGTGATCTGCGCGAAGGGCGCCTCGGGGATCATGCAACATACCTCGCCGGCGCGGTTGATGAAGCCGATGAAGCGCGTCGGTCCGCGCGGCTCCGGTGAGTTCGAGGAAATCTCCTGGGAGGAGGCGCTGGCGACCGCCGCCGACTGGCTGGGCGAGATCCGCGGCCGCGATCCAAAGCGCCTCGCGTTCTTCACCGGGCGTGACCAGAGCCAGTCGCTGACCGGCTGGTGGGCGCAGCAATTCGGCACGCCGAATTACGCCGCCCATGGTGGGTTCTGCTCGGTCAACATGGCTGCGGGAGGGATCTACACGCTCGGCGGTGCCTTTTGGGAGTTCGGCAGCCCGGACTGGGAACGCACGCGCCTGTTCCTGCTCTTCGGGGTGGCCGAGGATCACGACTCCAACCCCCTGAAACGTGGGATCGGCGCCCTGAAGACCCGAGGTGCCAAGGTGATCGCGGTGAACCCGGTGCGCACGGGGTACAATGCCGTTGCGGACGACTGGGTCGGGATCACGCCGGGCACGGACGGGCTCTTTGTGTTGTCGCTTGTCCACGAGCTGTTGCGGGTGGGCGCGGTTGATCTCGATTATCTGATGCGCTGGACCAACGCGGCCTGGCTCGTCGATCGCAATCCGGGGCCGAATTTCGGGATGATCCTGCGCGACGGTCGGGGTCGGGCTCTGGTTTGGGACCGCGCCACGGGCCGCCCCCAGCCCTTCGACGCGCCCGGTCTCAAGCCTGCGCTGAAGGGCGAGGTGCCATCGCCCGAGGGCGGCCGGGCGGCGCCGGTGTTCGAGCTGATGGCACGCAAGTATCTCGAGCCCGAATTTGCGCCGGAGGCCGTTGCGCCGCGCTGCGGCATCTCGCCCGACACCATCCGTCGGATCGCGGCCGAGCTCGCCCAGGCGGCCTTCCAGGACCCCGAGTGGATCGCGCAGCCTTGGACGGATTTCCGCGGCGAGCGGCATGAGGGCTTCTGGGCGCGGGCTGTCTCGATGCACGGGATGCGGGGGATCTCGGCCCATTCCAACGGCTTCCAGACCGCGCGGGCGATCCATGTTCTGCAACTGCTCCTTGGCACGGTGGAAAGCCCCGGTGGGTTCCGCTTCAAGCCCCCCTATCCCAAGCCCGTGGAAGCTCACCCCACTCCGCATTGCGTGAGCCAGCCCAATTGCCCGCTACCCGGCCCGCATCTCGGCTTCCCCCGCAGCCCTGACGACCTTGCCTTGACCGAGGACGGGCGTCCCGCCCGGATCGACAAGGCGTTCTCTTGGGAAGCGCCGCTTTCCGCCCACGGGCTGATGCACATGGTGATCTCGAACGCGGTCGCCGGCGACCCCTACGAGCTCGACTGCCTGTTTCTCTACATGGCGAACATGGCCTGGAACTCGTCGATGAACACGGCATCGGTGATGGAGATGCTATCGGCGACCCGGGAAGACGGCGCATACAAGATCCCGATGATCATTTATTCGGATGCCTATTCGTCCGAGATGGTGGCTTATGCGGATCTGATCCTGCCGGATACGACTTATCTGGAGCGGCACGACTGCATCTCGCTGCTCGATCGGCCGATATGCGAGCCCGATGCCGTGGCCGATGCGATCCGGTGGCCGGTGGTCGACCCCGCCACCCAGGCGCCGGAGGGCAAAACCCGGGATGTGCGCGGCTTCCAGTCGGTGCTGATCGAACTGGGCGCCCGGCTTGCGCTCCCCGGGTTCGTCAAGGATGACGGCACCCCGACCTTCGCCGACTATGCCGACTACATGGTGCGGCATCAGCGCAGGCCGGGTGTGGGGCCGCTGGCCGGCTGGCGCGGCGCGGATGGCAGTCTGGAGGGCCGCGGCGCGCCTAATCCAGACCAGATCGCCCGCTATATCGAGAATGGCGGCATTTGGAGTTCGGAGGTCCCTGAAGAGGCCCGCTTCCTGAAACCCGCCAACCAAGCCTACCAGGACTGGGCAGTTAAGATGGGCTTCTTCGACGCCCCGCACCCATTTGTCTTTCAGATCTATGCAGAGCCGCTCCGCCGCTTCCAGCGGGCCGCAGAGGGATATGGCGAGCGCCAACCACCGGAGCATCTGCGCGAACGGATCCGGTCGGCCTTCGATCCGCTGCCGGTATGGTGGGAGCCTTTCGAGGGCGCGTCGATCGACACTGCCGACTACCCGCTCCACGCCATCACCCAGCGCCCGGCGGCGATGTACCATGCCTGGGGCTCTCAGAACGCGTGGTTGCGCCAGATCCACGGCGAGAACCCGCTCTTCGTCCCCTCCCAGGTGATGCGCGCCGCCGGGCTCTCCGAGGGCGGCTGGGCTTGGCTGATCTCGGCCCATGGACGGATCCGCGTGCCCGTGCGCAGCATGCATGCGGTCAATCCACAGACGGTCTGGACCTGGAACGCCATCGGCAAGCGCGCCGGCGCCTGGGCGCTCGGCGACGGGGCGCCCGAGACCACACGCGGGTTTTTGCTCAATCACCTGATCCACGAGTTGCTGCCGCCCAAGGGCGACGGGTTACGGTGGATGAACTCCGATCCCGTGACCGGACAAGCGGCTTGGTATGACTTGCGCGTGCGCATCGAACGCGCCGACCCGCCGGCCGACGGATGCTCCGAGCCGCATGCGCCGGCCCAGGTGAGCCCGGTTGGGCGTGGGCCCGATGCGTTGGCCTACGGCAAGGACTGGTGATGGCCTCGGTTCGCGGGACGGCCATCCGGGGTCACGGGCGCGTCGCCGGGCTTTTATGTCGATGAGCGTGGCGCGGCACCGGATCGAAGGTGGGGCGGGGGTCGGTCTCGCTGCGCGCGTGGCGGGACCCTTGGGGGCGCCGTCGGTTTTGTTTCTGCATGGGTGGTCGCAACACTCCTTAGCCTTTCAGAAGCAGCTGGAGGGCCCGCTCGCCGAGCGGTTTCGGCTGGGCGCGATCGACCTGCGCGGGCATGGTGCCTCGGACAAGCCGGAAGACCCCGCTGCGTATCTCGCCTCCCCGCTTTGGGCCGACGATGTGGCCGCAGCGATCTCAGGGCTGCAGCTCGACCGGCCCGTGCTCGTCGGGTGGTCGATGGGGGCGTGGGTGGCGGCGGACTATCTGCGGCACTATGGCGATGCAGGGGTCGCTGGGCTCGTCCTCATCGGTGCCTCGGCAAGGGCCGGGGCGTTGGCGGATCCGCTCGGTTTCGCGCGTCGCGCGGTGGCAGAGGCCGCGCCGCAGCCCGAAGCCCAGGACGCCTGGATCGAAGCTGCGATCGCGTTTGCCAAGGCGATGACGGCGGCGCCCCTCTCGAAGCCGGACCTCGCCCGGATGGTCGCCTGGCAGATGCTCGCGGGGCCGGTTGCGCGCGCTGCCTGCCGCGCGCGGCAGGACGACTGGCGGGCCGATCTGGCGGCGATCGGCGTGCCGGCCCTGGTCATCCAGGGGGCGGCCGAACGGGTTTGCCCGCGCGACACGCATTTGGAACTGATGAAAGCCTTGCCAGGGGGGTCGGAGGCGGTGATCTATGCCGGGTCGGGGCATATGCCCTTCTGGGAGGAACCGGTGCGCTTTGATGCCGATCTCTCCGGGTTGGTCGTACGAGCCGGCGGGGCGGAGGCGCGGGCCGGCGGCCCGGCGCATTAGGGGGCAGCGATGAGCGACGGCAGCTGGCTTTGGCTCGCAGGCGGCGCTGGCGCCGCGGTGCTCGCTGTGGCCATCTGGCTCAAGCGGGCCCAGGCGCGGTTCGTCGCGGGGTTGCGGGCGGCGGGGGATCCGTTGGCCGACCATCCTGGGACGAAGACCTTCCGACAGCGCTTTCAGGCTTGGCTCTTCGGGCTCGGTGCGCAGAGCGGTGGGCCAGCGCCGGGGCGGACGCTGGTCACAGCGGCGATGGTGGTGCTGATCGGGCTCGCCGTGGCTTGGTCGCTGATCCCGGAGCTTTTCGAATGACGCCGTGCGGCGCCCGGCAGATTTCACGCGAACGGGCACACAAACAGGGGAGAGGGACATGACGATGCTGCCGGATCGCGAGCCAGGCGCCAAGGCGCTGGGGCTCGTAATCGATCTCGACATCTGCGTGGGCTGCCATGCCTGCGCGGTCGCCTGCAAATCCTGGAACACCGGCGGGTATGGTGCGGCGCTGTCGGATCAGGACCCCTATGGGGCGGACCCCACAGGAAGCTGGCTCAACCGCATCCACTCCTATGAGGCGGTGCCGACCGAAGGCCAGGCGCGCCTGATCCATTTCCCGAAAAGCTGCTTGCATTGCGAGGATGCGCCGTGTGTCACGGTTTGTCCGACCGGTGCGTCGTATAAGCGCGCCGAGGACGGGATTGTGCTCGTCAACGAGGATCACTGCATGGGCTGCGGGCTCTGCGCTTGGGCCTGCCCTTATGGCGCGCGCGAGCTCGATCTGAGCGAAGGGGTGATGAAGAAGTGCACCCTTTGCGTCGATAGGATCTATAACTTGGAGCTGCCGGAGGAAGACCGCGTCCCGGCTTGTGTCAAGGCTTGCCCGGCGGGGGCGAGGCATTTCGGCGATCTCGCCGATCCGGACAGCGCTGTCAGCCAGCTGGTCTCCGATCGGGCCGGCTATGATCTGATGCCCGAGCAAGAGACCCGACCGGTCAACAAGTATCTCCCCCCGCGACCGCGAGACGCGATCCCGAGCGGCGGCGGCAGCGTCGATCTCGCGGCGATGGCAGAGCCTGTGCCCACGGGCTTTCTCGGCTGGCTCGACCGGGCCTTGGCGCGCCTTGAAGGCGGCAGCACGGAGGGTCCCGGCAGTATGGGCCCCGGGGGCGCGGCATGAACCCAGCGCCCTCGCTCATCGTCTTCACCGTCCTCTCCGGCATTGGCTTGGGGCTGATTGCCTGGATCGGCCTGGGCTTTGGACCGTCTTCCGGGGCATTCGCCCTGGTCGGGCCGGCGGTGGCAGTTCTGCTGACCGGGGCAGGCGGGCTCGCCTCCGCCACCCATCTCGCACGGCCCGACCGGGCCTGGCGCGCCTTCAGTCAGTGGAAATCCTCGTGGCTATCTCGGGAGGCCTGCCTGATGGTGCTCGCGCTTGGGGCGTTCTCGGCCTATGCGTTGGCCTGGGCTTATACCGGCGCCCGGTTCTGGGGGCTCGGCTGGGGAGCGGCGGCGCTGGCTGTCGCGACCGTCTATTGCACCGCGATGATCTACGCACAGCTCAAAACCGTGCCGAGGTGGTCGGTGGCGCCGACCCCGGCGCTCTTTCTGGTTCTCAGCGCGACGGGCGGATTTCTCGCGCTGGAGGCCGTGACGGCGCTTGCCGGAGGGGCGGCCCATGGCGGCCGGCTCCTGCTGGCGCTTGCCCTGGCCGCCGGGGCCAGCGTTTGGTGGCAGACCCAGGCAGCCGGCGCGTTACGGAGTGCAACGGGCACGACGCTGGCCACCGCGACGGGGCTCGGCCGGCTCGGCCGGCTGTCCGCCTTCGAGCCGCCGCATACCGGGACGAACTACCTGCTGGAGGAGATGGCTTTCGCCGTTGGGCGCCGGCGGGCGTGGCAGCTGCGTTGGATCGGCGCGCTCTTCGGCTTTCTCGCGCCGGCGGTTCTGGTCCTGCTGGCCTATGCGATCGGCGACTGGTTGATCCTGCCGGCTCTGCTCGTCCATCTGGTCGGGGTCGCGGCGCTGCGGTGGCTCTTCTTCGCCGAAGCGGAGCACGTCCAGGCGCTCTACTACGGAACAGCGGCGCGCTGACCGGCCTGAGCCGACTTTAAAGCGGGGTTGGCAGCCGGTGCCGCTCGAGCGCAGCGGCCAGCCGCTCGCGGATGGGCGTGTAGTCCTCTGGCGCTCGGCGGCGGAAGCCCCGGATCAGCAGCGCCTCCGACACATCCCCTGGTAGCGCCGCGAAGACCGCCTCCACCGCCTCGGTCAAGGGCAAAACCCGGCCGCGGTTGCCGGTGATCAGGGGCAAACCTGGGGTCGGCGCGGTCCACTCTAGCACGCGAAGCCGCTTGGTCAGCGCATCGTGGCGGCAGGCCAGCGCCCAGGTGACCGCGTCGATGGCCGCGATATGGGCACGCCCTGCGGCGACAGCCTCGATCGAGGCGGCATGGCTGCCGGTCACGAGCACACTCGCGAACATCCGACCCTGTTGCGCATAGGGTGCGGTCGCGTCCATCAACGCCGCATAACCGGATTGGCTGTCCCAGGCGTTGATCGCGACCCGGGCGCCGCGCAGGGCCGCGAGCCCCGTGGCCTGGCTCCCGTCCGAGACGATCAGGGCGCTGCGATATTCCCCTGGCGCCACCCCCTCGATCGCATAAGCCGGGGTTCCTAGAAGTCCAACGCGGCTTGCGAGCACGCGAACAAAGGGCAGGCCGCAGCTTTGAGCCAGGACGAGTTCCGGTGCGCTCCACAGCTTTCTAAGCGGGGTTTCGCGGTCGAGCGCCGCTGGGGCGTCGAGGCCCTTATCTCGGATCGCCTCGCGCAGCAGCGCCCAGAGCCGGTCGGTCTCTTTGGCGATCTCTGGACGGTCATACATCGGCAGGGCGGCCATGCCCCGGTCACCGCCTCGGTTAGCGCCCCCCCTCACGGAGCTAACGCCCGGCCGCGTGGCCAATCCCGCGCCCAGCCCTGGCCGGCCCGGCGCGCCTAAGACGCATGTCGTTCGCATTCCACGGTCATGGCGGCAAATCTAGACCGCCAACCCATCCGGCGCCAGAGCGCGCCTGCTTCTGCCGGCCAATCGGCGATCGCCCGGAGGGTGCACGATTTCCCTTGGGCCGTGGCACAGCCTGGGGTTAGCTGCGCCAAGGGCTTCGGGGAGGCGCGGCATGGGTAACCAAACGCGGGTGGCAGTGATTGGCGGCGGGGTGGTCGGCTGCTCCGTGCTCTATCATCTTACCAAACTCGGCTGGCGAGATGTGACGCTGCTCGAGCGCTCCGAGCTCACCTCCGGCAGCACCTGGCACGCGGCCGGCGGGTTCCACACGCTCAACGCAGACACAAACATGGCTGCGCTGCAGGGCTATACGATCCGGCTCTATCGCGAGCTCGAGGAAGCCACGGGGGAGTCCTGCGGGCTCCACCATGTCGGCGGTCTGACGCTCGCAACCGACCAAGACCGGCTCGATTTCCTGCGGGCCGAGCGGGCCAAGCATCGGGTGATGGGCCTCGAGACCGAGATCGTCGGGCCCGAGGAGATCGCCAGACTCTCTCCAATCACTGCGACCGACGGGGTGCTCGCCGCGCTCTACGACCCGCTCGATGGCCATCTTGACCCCTCCGGCACCACTCAGGCCTATGCCAAGGCGGCCCGCCAGGCGGGGGCGGAGATCCGCCTGCGCACGCCCGTGCTGGCCACGCATCCGCGCGCTGAGGGTGGTTGGGATGTCGTCACGCCGGATGGGACGTTGATCGCCGAGCATGTGGTGAACGCCGCGGGGCTCTGGGCTCGGGAGGTCGGGGCGCTCGCGGGGCTCTCTCTGCCGCTGCACCCGATGGAGCATCAGTATCTCGTCACCGACACGATCCCCGAGATCGCCGCGCGCGAGACCGAGCTACCCCATGTGATGGATCCCCAGGGCGAGGCCTATCTGCGCCAGGAAGGCCGGGGGCTGTGCATCGGCTTCTACGAGCAGGCTTGCGTCCCTTGGGCCGTGGACGGCACGCCGCCCGATTTCGGCCATGAGCTGCTCGGCGACGACCTGGACCGCATCGGGGAGAGCCTGGCCCTGGCCTATCGGCGGTTTCCGGTGCTGGAGCGCGCCGGGGTGAAGCGGGTGATCAACGGGCCGTTCACTTTTGCACCGGACGGCAATCCGCTCGTGGGTCCCGTGCCTGGCTTGCGCAACTACTGGGTCGCCTGCGCGGTCATGGCGGGTTTCTCCCAGGGCGGCGGGGTTGGGCTTGCGCTTGCGGAATGGATGGTGGAGGGGGAGCCAACCCGGGACATCTTCGCGATGGATGTCGCCCGGTTCGGACCCTGGGCGAGCCCCGGCTACACCCGGCTGAAGGTGGTCGAGAACTACCAGCGACGGTTCTCTATCTCTTATCCCAACGAGGAGCTGCCTGCGGTGCGCCCGCATCAGACGACGCCGGCCTATGGCATCTGGGACGGGCAGCGGGCGGTCTTCGGGGCGGCCTATGGGATGGAGGCGGTCAACTACTTCGCGGCGCCTTGCCAGCCCCGCCGCGAGACGCCGACATTCCGCCGAACCGATGCCTGGGAGGCGATTGCTGCGGAATGCCGGTCGGTGCGCGCGGCGGTCGGGATCAACGAGATCCACAATTTCGGCAAGTATGCAGTGACGGGCCCCCGGGCGCGGGCCTGGCTCGAACGGGTGATGGCCGGTCGTGTGCCTGCAGCGGGGCGGATCGCGCTCGCCCCGATGTTGTCACCGAAAGGTCGCGTGATCGGTGATTTCACGATCTCTTGCCTGCCGGGCAATCCAGAGCGATTCCAGTTGACCGCAAGCTTTGGCGCGCAAGCCTATCACATGCGCTGGTTCGACATGCATCTGGAAGCGGGCGTCGCGGTGGAGAACGTCTCCACACGCCGGCTCGGGTTCCAAATTGCGGGACCGCGGGCGCGAGAGCTGTTGTCTCGGATTACCCGCGCCGATGTGGGGCCCAATGCGCTGCCGTTCCTCCATCTCGCGGAGCTCGAAATCGGTTCGCTGTGCGCGCTGGTGCAACGGGTGAGCTACACAGGCGATTTGGGATACGAGATTTATGTCGATGCCGAGGAGCAGATCGCGCTGTATCACCTGATTGCCGAGGCGGGGCGCGATCTTGGCCTGCGCCCTTTCGGGATGCGCGCGATGATGTCGCTTCGGTTGGAGAAAGGCTTCGGCTCCTGGCTGCGGGAGTATCGGCCCGACTATATGCCCGGCGAATGCGGTCGGGATCGCTTCATTGCCTTCGCACGCGCGGGCTTTATCGGCCGGGCTGCGGCGCTTGCTGAGCGGGAGGCGGGACCTGCGCGCCGGCTCGCCACTTTTGTGGTCGAGGCGAACGGGGCCGATTGTCACGCCGACGAGCCGATCTTCCTCGACGGCGAGGTGGCCGGCTTCGTTACCTCCGGCGGCTACGCCCATTGGGCCGAGCGTTCGGTGGCCATCGGGTTTCTGCCGACTGAGCGGATCGCGGAGGGTCGGCAGGTGGAGATCGAGATCCTCGGCGAACGCCGCCCGGCCAAGGTGATCACCCGGCCCCTCTTCGATCCCGACGGCGCGAGGATGCGCGGGTGAGCGCCACCGGGCCGCTGCCGATCTCCGATGCAGCCTTGATCGCCCGGGCCAGCGCCGTCGTCCGGCGCCGGCGCAGCCATATGGTCGAGCATGGACAGGTGGGGGCGGCGCTCTTGTCTGTCTCGGGGGCGGTTCATCGCGGGGTGTGCATAGATGCGCCCTGCGGCATCGGTTTTTGCGCCGAGCATGCGGCGATTGCGGCGATGGTGACCGCAGGCGAAACCAGGGTGCTTGCCGCGGTCGCCGTGAACGATCGGGGTGCTGTGCTGCCACCCTGCGGGCGCTGTCGGGAGTTTCTCGCGCTCCTCGATGAGGCCAACCGACATGCCCGGATCCTCCTGGGCGGGGGACGTGCCACCACGCTCGAGTGCCTGATGCCGGAGCATTGGATCGCGGCAAAAGACGGCTCCGACGGCTGGCTGTGACCTGCGGCGTGCTCAGCCCCTGCGGGCGAGGAGCCGAATGACCTGGGCGAGGCCCTGGTGGCAGGCGCCTTCGTCGAGGCGGACCCGGCCGGCCATCGCCTCGTGCAGCTCAAGCCCGGCCGCGGTGGCAACGCCGGTGACCTCGGCGAGGTCATAGAGCTTGTCTGGATCCGTCGGACCCATTGCACCGGGGGCCTGGTCGGTTGCGAAGCCCTCTGCGATCAGCCAGCCGCCCCGGGCCAACGCATCCGCGGCGAGCGCCAGTGCGGAGAGCCGCAGGGCGCGGGGACCTTGCAGGTAGAAAAGGCCGGCGAGATCCCAGCCGGGGCCAGGCTCGGGAGCCCAGTGTGCAAGATCGGCCACCAACCGCTCGACCGCGACGCCAGCACCGGCGTCCCGCGCCCGTGCTTGCGCCGTCCCTTCGCTTGAGATGTCGACGGCGGTGACGGCCAGCCCGCGGCCCGCGAGCCAGCGGCCGTTGCGGCCGTCGCCATCAGCCAGCATCAGCGCAGAGGCGGGGGCGATCTCTGAGCGCCCCAGGCACATCCGGAGATAGGCGTTGGGCGCCTGGCCGAATGGCCCGTCGGGTCCGGCGGCGGCGTAACGCGCGTCCCAGCGCTGGGCGATGTCGGGCTCGGGGCGCATCTGGCTCATCGCTTTCGTCTAGCCGAGGCCGGGCGCTGCGCCAATCCCGGTGGGGGATGAGGCCTTCGCGCGGCGGTTTAGGCGGGGTCGGCGGGGTGCGGGCTTGATCTCTGCCCGGGGGCATGGTCTCGTTCCGTTCTATTTGGAGGGCTTTGCGCGGATGCTCCGCTTCGTCCACACATCCGACTGGCATTTGGGCCGGCCTTTCGCGCGCTTTGCCGATGGCCAAGGGGGCGATCTGCCGGCGCGGCTGCGCGAGGCCAGGCTCCAAGCGGTCCGCCGGATCGCCGAGGTCGCGCGGGGCGATGGCGCGGCCTTCGTGCTCGCGGCGGGCGACTTGTGGGACAGCGACACGCCGCGACCCGACCAAGTAGCCCAAGCGCTTGGCATCATGGCGTCCGCGTCGGATCTCACCTGGGCGCTGCTGCCGGGCAACCACGACCCCGCCCGGCCGGGCGGGCTTTGGGAGCGGATCGCGGCGGACCCTCCGGCCAATCTCCGCCTGCTGACGACGCCGGAGCCGGTTGAGCTGGCGCCCGGGCACTGGCTTCTGCCGGCGCCGGTGACGACCAAAGATCCCGGCCGCGATCTAACCGCTTGGATGGATGCCGCCGCCACGCCTGAGGGCGCTCGGCGGATCGGCATCGGCCACGGGCCCGCGCTGAGCTTCGCGGGGGCGGCCGCCCATGATGTCGCGATCGCTCCGGACCGAGCCGCGCGTGCAGGGCTGGCCTACCTCGCCCTGGGCGACGCCCACAGCCCCCGCAGCATATGCCCCCGGCAACGTTATAGCGGCACGCCCGAGCCCGATCGCTTCGGCTTGCGCAATGCCGGCGTCTGCCTGTCGGTGTGCCTCGACGGCGCTGCCGCCCCGCCGGAGGTGAGGGCGCGTCCCGTCGCCCGCTTCGCCTGCTGCGAGACGGTTCGGCGGCTCTCCCCGGGCGAGGGTGCCGACGCTGCAGGGCCCGGGATCGCCGCGATGCTGCCGCAGGGCCACGACCGCCGAGACACGTTGCTGCGCACGCGGCTCGACGGCAGCGCCCGCGCTTCGGAGCGGGTCGCCTGGGCCAACGCCGCGGCCGGTCTCGCTCCAGAGCTCGCTTATCTGGAGCTCGACACCGAGGCGCTCGAGACCCTTTACGCCGCCGACGATCTCGACCGGATCGATCGGGGCGGCGCGATGCGGGCGGCTGCGGATGCGCTCAAGGCAGAGGCGGAGGACCCCATGGCCGATCCGCACGCCCGTGCGGCGGCCGCGGCGGCGCTCGACCTGCTGTTCACCTGGTCGTTGGAGCCGGAGGCCAGTGGCGCAGAGGGTCCTGCTGAGGAGCCCGTGCGATGAGGTTGCGGGCACTCCGGGTGCATGACCTGCGCCGCTTCGCCGGGCGGGGCGTGGCACTGGAGGGCATCACTGACGGGCTTAATCTCTTCGCCGAACCCAACGAAACCGGCAAATCAACGCTCTTCGACGCGCTCCACGCCCTTGTTTTTCACAAGCATGCCTCGGTGGGCGCGCAAGTCCGAAGCCTCACCCCCTATGGCGGCGGTCGACCGCGCGTCTGTGCCGATATCGAAGTCGACGGCCGGTTGTATCGGGTCGAGAAACGATTTCTCTCCCGCAGCTTCGCCCGGGTGGTGGATCTGGCGACAGGGGCTGAGATCGCGCGGGCCGATGCGGCGCAAGATTGGCTGGAGCTTCGGCTCTCGGGAGGCGCGGTCGGGCCGGCCGGGCTGCTCTGGGTCCGGCAGGGGGCGTCTGGCGAGTTGTCCGGGGCGCGGCCGGCGCGGGCCAAGGCATTGGAGGCGGTGGTTGCCGAGGAACTCGATGCGTTGACCGGAGGCCGACGAATGCGCCGGGTCGTTGAGCGGGCCCAAGCGCGGCTCGCTGAGCTCAAGACCTCGGCTGGACAGATCCGTCGGGGTGGGCCGCTTTGGCAGGCGGCGGCCGAAGCGCGCGCTGCGGCGGCTGCGACTGCGGATGCGGCGGCTGCGCTGGCGGCGGCTGAGGCGGATCTCACAGCCCTTGAGGCGGCGCGAAGGCGGCTTGCGGTGGCAGGCGATCCGGCAGAGGCGATGGCGCTGGCGGCACGGCTCACGGCGGCGCGCGCGGCGGAGCAAGAGGTCAGGGCCCAGGCGGAAGCCCTGGCAGCGGCCGAGGCGAAGCGGGCTTTGGCTGACCTGGCGTTGGGGCAAGCCGGCGCGGCGCTCGCGGCCTTCGACGGCGCGGTCGAGGCGCTCAAATCAGCCGAGGCGCAACATGGGGCGCGGCAGACCGCGCTGTCCGCAGCCCAGGCGAGGGCGGTCACAGCTGAAGCGGCGGCCTCGGCGGGCTCGGCGGCGCTCGGCGTGGCGCGGGACCGGGCGCGGGCCCAGGAAGCGGCGCTGGCGGCATGCCGGCGTGCGGCGTTGGCTCAAATTGCGCGCGCCGAGTGGGCCAGGCTGTCGGACCGCCTGAGCGCTGCGCAAGACGCCTGCGCGGAGGCGGACGCCGCGCGGGCCGAGGCCGCGCGCAACCAGGCGACCCCTGCGCGGCTTGCTGAGGTCGAACGCTGCGCCGCTGCCAAGTCCGAGGCGGAGACTGCGGTGCGGCTTGGGCAATTGACCCTTGTCTTCACCGCGCTGCCACAGGCGCCCGAGGGGGCTGTGCGGCTCGATGGTCATCCGCTTCGGTCGGGGAAGGCGATCGCTCTCGACGGTCCGGGGCGCCTCGATCTCGCGGGCTTGGGACAGCTCGACCTGACCCCCCCGGCCGGAACGGGCGATGCGGCGGCCCGGCTCGGCTCGGCAGAGGCCGCGCTTGCCCGGGCTCTGGCAGCGGCGGGCGGCGCGGATTTGGCGACGGTTCGCGCGGCGGCAGCGCGGCGGGCGGAGCGGCTCCGGGCCGCAGAGGCGGCACAGGCCCGGGCCGAGGTCTTCGCACCGGACGGGCTTGCTGCGCTGTCCTCGGCGGTGGCGGATGCGGCGGCGCTTTCGGCGCAGACCGACGGTACGGAGCCAGACCTTGCCGACGATGCGTCGGTGAACGCCGCGTCGGAAACCACCGCTGCGGGGCTTTCGGTTGCAGAACGCGCGGCCGCTGAGGCGGCGGCGGCAGAGCGTGCGGCGGCCGCGGCGGAGGAGGTGGCCCGGGGCCATCGGGCCGCCGCTGCCGAGCAGGTGGCCGTCGCAACGGCGCTCCTTGTCCAGGCCGACACGGCTCTGACGGCCGCCCAAAACGGGCTCCCGCCACCCCAGGAGCGTGACCGTGCGCGGGCCGATCTCGTGGCGGCTCTGCGCGAGGCCGAGGCCGCTCGGCGGTTGGCGGTTGCCGAATGCGCCCGCTTGGCTGAGGGAGCCGGAGACCCTGCTCTTGCCGCCGCCGAGGTGGCACGGCTCGAGGGCGCGCGCCGGTCTGCCGAGACGCTTATCGCCGATCTGAAGGTTGAGGTCGCGAAGATCGAGGAACGGGTGCGTGCGACGGCGACGGAGGGGGTCGCCGAACAGGCTGCCGCAGCCGAGGAGCGCTCGGCCCGCGCGCACGTGGCTCTGGCGCGCACCGAGGCGGAGGCGGCGGCCCTCGAACGGCTGATTTCCGCGCTCGACGCGGCCGGGGCATCGGCCAAAGCGCGCTACTTCGCGCCGCTCGAGCGCGAGCTCCGGCCGTTGCTTCGCCTGCTCTACGGCAATGCCGAGATCCGGTTCTCCGAGGCGGAGCTGGCGCCTGAGGCGATCTCGCGGCGCGGTGTCGAGGAGCCGGTCGCGCGGCTGTCGGGCGGCACGCGGGAGCAGATCGCGGTGCTGACCCGCCTGGCCTTTGCGCGGCTGTTGGCCAAGGGCGGTGAGGCGCCCCCGGTGATCCTCGACGATGCGCTGGTCTATTCGGACGACGACCGCATCGAGGCGATGTTCACCGCCCTGCACGCCCAAGTTGAGACTTTGCAGATCCTCGCCTTCACCTGCCGGCAGCGCGCTTTCGCTCGGCTCGGCGGAACGATTTTGCGGCTGGTGCCGTGGCAACCGGACGAAGACTGACCGCAACGAAAAAGGGAGGGCACGGGGCCCTCCCTCGGTGGCGTCGGTGGCGCTTGGCCGCGATCAGGCGAAGGCGAAGACGCCGTCCTCGGTCAGACCCGCATAGACCGCCTCGGCTTCGTCGGAACTGATCAGGGTGGCGATAACGTCGCCACGGGTCGAGACGCCGCTTTCCAGTTCGGTGAGGAACTGGGCGCGCGCGCCGTCCGATACCGCGCCGTCGAAATTACCGATGACCGCGTCGAGGAAGCCCTCGTCGTCGAGATCGGCCCCGTTGACCGCCGCGAACTCGTCGGAGATCGCGATCGCCTCGCCGAAGAACGACAGCGAGACCTCGCCGCCATCCACCAGGCCGCCCCAGAAACCGGCACCGCTCAGGTCGTAGGCACGGTCGAAGCCGATATCGTAACCGCGGGCCACTGCCGCATAGGCCGCGCTATCCTGGGCGTCGGCGGTGCCGTCGGCGAAGAGCAGGCTGTCTGCGTTGAGGAGCAGCGTCGCCTCACCGCCGGCTGCCGGCGCCACGAACAGGCCGTCCGCCGTTGGGTCGACCGCCACATCTGCCAGGTCGCTCTGGATCAGAACGGTCTGGGCCCGCACCGTGCCGCCTGCGCCGAGATCGAGGGTGGCCTCGTCCTCGAGGCGGAGCTGGGCCTCGATGTTGCGGGGGTCGTACTCGGCGTTACCGGGCACGAGGTCCAGCGTTTCGACCACGGCGCCGAGATCGGTGTATTTGAAGTTGACGTCGAAGTTCTGGATCTCGCCGTCTTCTGGGTCGCCAAAGACGTTCTGCGGCTCGTTATTGCCGTCCTGGGTAACAAGCAGACCGTTGGGGAAAGCCTCCCCAATCGGACCCGGGAAGATGTCGAGGCCGTCCGATTCCTGCACGCCGTCGACCGTGTCGCCGGTGATGGCGAAGCGCCCCTGATACTCGCCGGTGAGCCTGTCGAAGGCGACGAAGGTTGCGTTGCCCTGCGACGACACGAGAACCGAGCCCTCGCCGTTCTCGCCGTAATGGATCGCAACACCCTCGAGGTCGGGGGTGAAGAAGGGCGCGTCGATCGGCGCAACCACGGTCAGCTCGTCGCCGGCCTCGGCTTCGGCCTCGAAGGAGACCAGGCCGATTTCTTCCTCGACCGAAACGTAGACCAGGCCGAGCTCACGATCGACCGCGATGCCTTCGGACTGATAGTCGGCCGGGTCGTCGCCCTCTTCGACGGGCAGATCGATGGTGCGGACGACCTCGGCGGTGGGCAGGCCCTGGTCATCGGCCACGATCTCCAATTGGGCGATCTGATTGCCATCGGCCTGGGTCACGTAGACATAGTCGCGGCCGTCTTCGAGCGAGGTGTAGGAGGCCAGGCCGTAGGCGGTCGCCTCGCCGTCGTCGACGCCGAAGATCGAGAAGGCCGGGTCGAGCAACTCGGCGGAGGTGATTTCCACGAGGCCGCCGAACTGGGGGGGCGAGCTCTCCTGAAGGTTGACCCCGAAGATGGCCAGGCTGTCGTTCGCCCGGTCCGACGCCACGATGATGTCGCCGAACTCCGTGTCGTAGATCACGTCGACATTGTTGTAGCGGATGCCGTCGGGCTCGATCCGCTGTAGCTCCTCGCCGTCGAGATCGTAGACGCGCAGGCCACCGTCTTTCATGGCGGTGATGACGACACTCAGGGCCGCATCACCGGGGTTGACCCAGATCGCCGGGTCATCCGGATCCGGGCCCTCTTCGACAAAGAGACTGTCCGTGACCGCCCGGCCGGTATCTGGATTGTCGGTAAAGATGCCATCGACGCCGGTCTCGACCCAGATCTCATAGGTCTCTTCCGGCGTCGTCTCGGTGCCTGCCAGGTCGAGGGTGAAGTTGTTTTCGTCCCGATGGGTGTAGGTGTGAACGAGGAGACCAGCGTCCTGGGCATCGGCGACCAGCGAGGACTGCTCGAACGAGAAGTCGTCGGCTGCGATGTTGGGCTGGGTCAAGATCGAGGAGAAGCTGGGGCCAATGCCGTCGGCATAGGTGGCCACCTGGTTGAGGCCCTCGGGCGCGAGCAGGTCGGCGAAGGTGGTCTCAGCGGTAATGAAGCCATCGAGGCTGTCATAGACCGATGGGTCGCCCGCCTCGACGCCGTCGAGCAGGCCGAAATTGTAGTAGACGTCAATCGGCGCGAAGGCTGTGGCGCCGAAGGACAGCTGCACCAGCGGGATATCCTCGAGGCCAGCCGCCGGCAGGATGTTCTCGTTGAGATCCAGCAAGTTCTCCAGACCGAAGGACTGGATGAAGATCTTGTCCGGGTCGGTGAAATCGGTCTCGACAAGGGTGTCGACGAGCAGCTGGCTCGTGTTGACGTTGATGAGTTCGCCGCCGTTGACCTGGTCTAGCTCGCCGTTGCCGTTGATGTCCTCGCCGTCATCGAGCTCGCCGTTGCCGTTAGCGTCCTCGTTTTGATACGAGCCGAAATGCTCGTAGAAGGCCGGCTCTTTGGTCTCAGGGTAGATGCCGACGCCGGCTTCTTCGGCGAGCGCGATCACCTCCTCCAAGGTCGGGATCTCGAACTGGTCGTCGAACTCGGCCGATTGCGGGCGCACATCCGGCTGGTCCTCACGAGCGCGCAGCGTCTTGATTTCCTCGAGCGTGAAGTCCTCGGCAAACCAGCCGGCGACGATCTGACCCCCAAAGACACCGTCGATCGGCGGGATGATCTCCTTGATCGTCAGACGGTCTGCGAATTCGGGCAGGTCGGCGACGTTGGTGGTCTCGAAATCGACGACCGGGTTGCCCTCTTCGTCGAAGACAATCTCGCCATTTTCGTCGAGCTCGACGGTTGCGAGGAACGGCTCGTGGCGAGCGATGAGGTGGCCGTCCGCGGTCAGCACCAGATCCGGCTCGATGAAGTCGGCGCCGCTGTCGATGGCGAGTTGGTAGGCTTCGAGCGTGTGCTCCGGACGGTCGGCGGACTGGCCGCGATGCGCGATCACCAGCGGCGCCGGGGGTTCTGCATAGCGCAGCTCGCTCGGGGTCTCGAGGGTCGCATTGACCGTCGGGATGTCCTCGATGTCGAGATCGATCCGGATGAACTGGTTGGCCTGCGGGCCGAAGCCCGAGAAGTTATCGTCGGAGACCACGATGAGCGGCACAGTGCCGTCGGCATTGGTTGGCCCGAAGGCCAGCGCCTCGATGTTGTCGGGCTCGATGCCGAAATCGGCTTCCAGATCGACGAGCAGCGTCTTCTGCAGGACCTCATCGACCAGCGGCTCGATCTCGCCGTCGTCTTCCTCGAGCGGGAGCGCATCCACGTCTTGGACATCGGTCGCGCCCTGGGTGGTGGTGAGATAGATCTTGCCGGTGTAGCCGCGGTCTTCGAGGGTCGCGGTCTCCACCACTGAGAAGGAGCGCTCCAGCGCGATCAGGGTTCCTTCGTTGTCGAGGGCGATGACCTCGGTGAGGCCCGAGTCGGCGAAGCCGCCGTTGAAGGGCTCGGCGGCGATCGGGTCGACCGGGTAGACATACTCCGCAGCGACCAGGCCGGTGGTCAGGTCGTATTCGACGATCCGCGAGAAGGCCGAGTTATCGAGGGTGGCGCGGCCACCGTCCTGCACGAGGCCACCCTCGACGCCGACATAAAGGGTCTCGCCATCGGGCGAGGTCGACAGCGCCTCGAAGCCGAGGTTGTTGAGGACCCCAGTGGTTTGCGTGCCTTCGGCGTCGAAGGCCGGGATGAACTTGTCATCGACCGGAGCCGCGGCGACGAGAACGCCCTCGGGCGAGAACTCGTAGATCGCCGGAATGCCATCGGCATCGCGCTCCGAAGAGATCAGCAGGTTGCCGTTCGGGCCGACGGCGATGCCTTCGAGGTCGGGGTTGAGCTCGTTGAGCGTGGCGCCATCCAAGGTCGTGAGGGTGGTGACGTTCAGGATCTCGACATCGCCGTCCGCCAGCGCGTCGCCCGAGGTGTCGATCGCAAGCTCGTAGATCCGCGGTGAGGTGAGGATCGTGCCGTCCTCCGCCTCGATGCCGCGGTCGTCGGAGACGGCGAAATAGGTGCCGGTAACGCTGTTGTAGACGATGCCCGAGAGGCCGCCGACAACGGTGCCTTCGAATTCGAGGCCCGAGGGCAGCTCGACGAGGCCGGCGAACTCGGCCGACGCCACATCGGTCCGATCCGGGTCGTTAGCGGTGCCCTGGTCGGTGATCGCGAGATCGACGACGACCGCGCGGTGGTCGGAGACCGGGAAGGGGAAGGTGCCGGCCAGCGTGTCGAAGAGCGGGTCCGCGGTGCCCGGCCAGAAAACCTCGCCGCCGAGATACTCGAAGCCCGCGACCGAGGGCAGGGCGTAGTCCACACGCAGGTTCGGGACGTTGGTGTCGGGCCCGAAATCGGCGGTGTCAAAGGCCGGGTTGCCCAGGGCCTCGTCGTTGAGCGCGCCCTGCAGCGCCGCCTGCTCACGGCCGCCGATGCTGCTCGGGGTGATGTCGGCATCGGTGGCCGAACCGAGGATCAGCGGGTTGTCGAAGAACTGGTTGGCGGCGCCGTTGCGGCTGTCGCCGTCGAACGGATCCGCGTTGTAGTCGCCCACGATGACGAAGCGCTCGCCGGCCGCGAGGCCGCCCGCGACGCCATTGTCATCGGTGATGTAGCTCGCGCCGTTGACGTAGTCGTTCCAGAAGCGGATCTCGTCGGAATTCAGCTTGCCGTTGAGGTCTTCGACCCCGTCGAACACCGGCGGCGTCGGGTGTGCGGCGAGGATGTGGACGATCTCGCCGTCGACATCGATCGGAAGATCCACGTGGTTCTTGGCCGAGAGGCGCACGGCGGCGGCCTCTTCCTCGGTGAAGAAGCTGGTGTTCGGGTCGTCCGGGTTCTCCGGATCGAAGGGGCGCTCGGGATCGAACAGCGGGCGCTCGCCTTCGGTGACGTCGAAGAGCAGCGCATCCGGCATATCCGCCCAGCGGAACTCCTGGAAGGTGCGGATCTCGTTCTCCACGATGGGATACTTGGAATAGATCACGTAGGCGAACTGGCCCTCGAAGAAACCGAAGCCGAAGGCATCGTTCGGGCCGTCACCCGCTTCGCCCGAGTTGTCGAGATCGAAGCCCGATTGCAGGCCGGTGTTAGACGGCGCGACATAAACGAACGGATACTCGACCGGGTCGACACCGTTCTGCGAGACCTCGAGGTAGTTGGTCCGGAAAAGATCGGCCGCTTCGCCGTTTTCGTCGAAGTCGAACTCGTTGACGAGCACCACGTCCGGGTTGGTGCGCTGAATGGTCTCTGCGACGGCCTGGGCTTGCGCGTTGTCGGGCGTCGACAAATCGGCGATCAGATCGCCAGCATTGCTGCGGTTCAGCGACGCGTTGAACGAAGCAACGCGGATCTCGGTGCTCATGGCGGGTCCCTCTCTTCGGAAATGTTCGTTAGAGCACGGAGCCTGCGCCGGGTCGGTGGCCGGCGCGCGACATCTTGATGACAGTTTGATGATGCGCGTAAGATCCCGGGCTCGGCGCAGACGTGATCGCGCGACCCTCCCATGAAGGCTGGCGCCGGCGCGGACGATCCTTAAAGTGCGGGTTAACGGTGGCAAAGACCGCCCCAGCTCCCGCTGGACGAATAGGAGGACGGGTGATGTCGGAACGCAGCCGGACGGGACGTGAGCTCGCCTTCGGACTGACGGGACTTGTCGGGATCGGTGGCTTGGTGGCCGGAACCCCGCTCGATCTTGCGCTCGCTGGCCCCCGGGGCGGGCAGGTAACCCACGGATCGGCGGCGATCGCGCGCCAGGGCGCGGAAACGGTGATCCGCCAGAGCTCCAACCGCGCCGCGATCTCGTGGGAGAGCTTCGACATCGGTGCGGGCGAGGGCGTGCGCTTCCAGCAGCCTTCGACCTCTGCGATCGCGCTCAACACGATCAGCAACAACCGCCCGACCGAAATCCAGGGTCGGCTGACCGCCAACGGCCAAGTTTGGATCCAGAACCCACAGGGGGTGATGTTCGGCCGGGACGCCACGGTGGATGTGGGCGGCCTGCTCGCCACGACCGCGCGGATCGACACCGACGACTTCGCCGAGGGTCGGGATCGTTTCGAGGGCGCCGAGGGTGGCAGCGCAGTCGTCAACCGGGGCTCGCTCACCTCAGGCGAAGGCGGCGTCGTTCTCGTCGCCCCCGTGGTCGAGAACGAGGGCACGATTCTCTCGGAGGGAGGCGTCGATCTCGCGGCGGCGACGGGGTTCGCTGTGGATTTCGAGGGCGACGGCTTGCTCCAGGTCGTCGTCGATACCGACAAGGCCCAGGAACTCCAGATCGTCAACGAGGGCGAGATCACCGCGAGTGCCGTCCAGCTCACCTCTGGCCAGGCGGAGGGCGTCCGCGAGAGCCTGGTCAATCTCGGCGGCATCGTCGAGGCGACCGGCATCGGCGCGGGCGCGGGCGAGATCGTCATCCTCGGCGGCGACCAGGCGCGGGTCTCCGGTGAGATGGTGGCGCGGCGCGGCGAGACCGGTGGCGAGGTGTCGATCAACGCGCGCCGGATCGGACTTGGCGCGGGCTCGCGGATCGATGTCTCGGCCCCGGCCGGCGGCGGGCGTGTGGAGATCGGGCCGCGGTCGGCGCCGATCCCGCCCGAACGGATCGCGATGGCTCAAGGCGCGGCGATCGTGGCGGACTCGACAGCAGACGGCACGGCAGGGCGCATCGACTTCTGGTCAACCGAGGCGACCTATGCGGCGGGCGAGGTCAGCGCCGCCGCACGCGGCTCGGGCGATGGCGGGTTCATCGACGTCTCCTCGGCGGGCTATCTCGGCTTCGTCGGGAACGCGGATCTCTCTTCGGTGGATGGCCAAGCTGGCCTCCTCCTGTTCGACCCGGCGACGATCACCATCGCCCCCGCCGGAACCGACAACGCCCAATTGACGATCTACAATAATGTCATCGGTGCCAACGATCTGTCTGGGAGCAACATCGTGATTTCTCAGGCAGCGATCGCCGCTGCCGAGGGCGATGTGGCCCTTGAGGCGACGGGCAACATCACGGTCGGTGGTGAGACGCTTTCCGTCAACGGTAAGCGGGTGACGCTTCGCTCCACAACCGGCAATGTCAACATCAACTATTACGTGTCGGTCACCGACGGCGTGCTCGACGTCGAAGCCCCCAACGGCAGCGTCTCCTTCGCCGCGACGACAGGCGCAAGCGTGTCCGCCGCGACTGTCCCGTCCGGGCTGGAGCTCGACGGGACGGCGATCACGCTCAACGCGGAGTCGAGTTTCTTCGGCGGCGGCACCGCGGGAGCATTCTTTAACTTCAACGCCGACGAGACGGTTGATGCGACCGGCCCGGTCACCATCAACGCCGAAATCTACGTCAACGGCTCGGTCACGATCAACGGCACTGTGGTCGATCTCGTGTCTAGCGGGTCGTATACGGTCAACGCCACCGACCTCGACATCACACCCACCACAAGCCTTTCCGTTGGCAGTGGCGTTCTCACGGTTACGGACGAGTTCACCCTCAACACGGGTTCGGTCACGCTCGTCACGGGAAATAGCGTCACGGGCGGCAATGTGGGGGTCGGCCTGATCGAGGGCATCGCAGGCACCGTCACGATCGACAGCTCCGGCGACATCAACCTCGACTCCGACTTCAATAAGACAGCGGGGAACCTCGTCCTCGACGCCGCAAATGACGTCAATTTCTCCGTGCCCGGCGCGGGCAATTTCACCGTCGGGGGAGATCTTACTGTCGTCGCAGGCAACAACGCCAGACTGTCCGAGACCGTGACGGTCGGTGGCAATCTTGACGTCAGCGCGGTCACCGCAGATCTCGCCGCCTACGCTTATGTCGATGGCGATCTCACAGCCACCGCGAGCTATGCCAACGTGGATCGCCCGACCACCGTGGGCGGTAATCTGACGCTCAACGCCGACGAGATCGATGTCGGGCGTTTCGGCTTTCTTTACGTGACGGGCAACATCGTCGCGCAAAATGCCAGCTCCGTGAGGTTCGACGGCGAGTATCTCTATGCCCAGAACGTGACGATCACGTCCTCCGATACCGCAGAATTCTCGCCCGGCGCCGGTGGGCAAAGCGAAGGCGTCGAGGTTTACACAGACGTGACGATTACGGCTGCTGGCGAAGCGAGCATCTATGCTGCCGGCATCCTGATCGGACGCGACCTGACGATCGACGCCGGAAGCACTGTCATCACAAATAAGAACGTGGTGACGGAGGGGACGACAACTTATCGGGGCGCGCTGAATATCGGCCGCGATCTCACGATCAGCCCCTATACTGCGGGCGCCAACGCGCCGATCCGGATTGCCGGGAGCGGCGATCTCGATGTCAGCGGCGAAACCGAGAGCCTCCTCAGCCTGTCCGTTGGGCGCAACGTGGCGCTCGATGCGGGCACGGCCAACGTGACCGTCAATGCCGATCTCCAAGGTGCCTACGGGGTGACGGGAACGACAACGCTGACGGGCGCCACCGTGGTCATCGACAACTCGGTCGAGAACTATTCCTACGTTACCAACGAGTACACGACGGCGCGCGACGTTGTCGAGTTCGGCTCGGGGCTGGTCATCAATGCAGACGAGGTCCGGATCCTGGCCGCCACCACCGTCGCGAGCGGCAACACCGACATCAATGCGAGCACGGGCGCCATTGAAATCGGCATTCCAGACGGCAACCCTGTCGCGCTCATCCAAGGCGGGCTGACCCAGACGACGGGCGACATCGATCTCGACGCAACTGGCGGGATCGTGCTTTTGGGCGACGTGCAAGCCCTCGACGGCAACGTCACAGCCGAGGCGGACGGGTCGATGCTGGTCGAGAGCTCCGCGACCGTCGGCGGCACCGCCACGACACTCACCGCCGGGCTCGGCTTCGTTCAGGGCTCGGTTGTCGGCGGAAGCTCGTCCTACACCATTACATCGGACGGCGGACCGGTTAGCATCAGCGGCAGCGAAGTCCGGCTCTACGGCTCGATCAATGCAACCAATGGCGACATCACCATCACGGCCCTTGGAGCGGGCGGGGCCGGCGACGGGCAGGTCTTTCTAGGAGCGCAGCCGAGCGGCATCGTCCCCGGCGTCGGTGATATCGTCAACCCTGCCGCAGCCCAGCCCGCGGGAACGCTCACGGCGAGTGGCACTGGACAAATCCAGATCGAGGGCGGCGATGTCGATATCGAGACCGATCTAACCACGTCTGCAACCCTGCAAATCGACGGCGACGCCGTCACCGTCACAAACGCCGCGGCCCTCCAAAGTGGCAACTTCACGGTGCCCGGCGCCCAGAGTTTCGAACTGCAGGGCGCAGCAACCGTCTATGCCACAGGCAATGTCGACGTCACCGTCAGCGACACGGCCACCATCGCTGCCGGCACCGTGCTGGATGCCGATGGAGATCTGTCGATTACGGCGACGGGGGCGAACAGCACGATCACCGTCGACGCCCCCCTGGCGGCGGGTCTCGATCTGACCCTGACCGGCGTCCAGAGCGCGACCGGCACCCTGGTGACCGGCGGTGGCCAGTTGGAGGCGGGCGACGATGTGCTCGCGACGGGGGATCTCAGCATCATCTCCGGCGCAATCGCGCTGACCGGCAATCTGATCACGGACGCGGATCTTACCCTCTCGAGCTTTGAGGACCAGTTGATCACCGCGCCGATCACCAGCAGCGGCGCGATCTCCCTCGCCTCGACGGGGGGCAACCTGACGACAACCGCAACGGCAGACCTCAACGCTGGCACGGACATCACCCTGGCCGCGCTTGGCGATGCGACCATCGGTTCGACGGTGATCGTCGCCGGCGGCGCGGTCGAAATCGATGGCGGGGTCGTCGATTTGAACGGGGGCACGATGAATGCGGCCTCTCTCGACGTCGCGTCGGCGACCGGGACGGTCAATGTGGCCCTGGACGCTGTTGATGTCGGGGGCGCCACCACCGTCACCGGCCAGACTGCCGCCACCCTGGATGTCGATGGGACCACGGACGCGATCATCGGGGGCGGGCTCACGCTGACCGCAAATGGCGGCGCCGCAACGCTGACGGCCGATACCGACCTTCAGGTGGCAACGACGATCGATATCGATGGGACCACGGACGTGCTGCTCGACGGCTCCGCCCCGATCAGCGCCGGGGGCGACATTACCGTCGATATCGACGGGGATCTGGGCAACAGCCAGGTCGATATTCTGACCAATGTCACCAGCACCAACGGCGCGATCTTGGTGAACGCGGGCAGCGGGGCGGCCGGCGGCCCGGTCACTGTGGGCGCTGTGGATGTGATCGGCGAACAGGTGGTCCTGCGCAGCGGTGGCGTGCTCACGATCCAATCGGGCGGGGCGATCCAGGCGAACGATCAGAGCCCAATCGTCATGGACAGCGATACGCCTCTGCAGATCGCTGCGACGGATTTCGTGCTCGATGGCAGCTTCATGGGCGATGCGCTTCTCGCCGAGTTCGAGGCGGCCGGCTCGCTCGGGGGCGTGGGCGGGGCAATCTCCGAAAGCGAGTTCCAGTCTCTGGCGCTCGGGGTGGAGCAAATCGAGATCCGCACCAACGGGACCCTATCGGTGTTCGACCTCGATCCCGGTGCCGAGTTCGCGCTCGAGGAGTTGGCGCTGATCGCCGATGGGGAGATTGACGTCTCCGGCGAGGTGCTCGGGCGCGACGCCGGCAACACCGCCTCCTTCGCGCTAACGCTTGGCGCACGAACGGGCCAGTTTGTCACGACGGGGCTCGAGGTCGGTCCAGGCGGCCGCCTCGGCGCGACTGCCAATGCGGAGCGGCCCTTTGACGGGCTAACCTTCGAGATCGCCGGCGACGTCAACATTGCCCCTGGCGAGACAGATGGCAGCACCATCCTCGCCTCCGAGGGGCTCACCGTAATCGATATTGCGGGAGACTTTATCCAGGAGAACACCAATGGTGCGGCGCCGAGCCCCTTGATCGGCGGCGAAGGCGGGGCCGGCGCGTCCCTGGACCAGCTCCGGATCGACGATGTGGAGACCCTCGCGATCTTCGGGACGGTGAACAACAGCTCGGGTGAGGATGCAGCAGCGGAGGTAACCTTTGGGCCCGGCTTCACCCCCGATGAGACGCAGCAGGTCAATGATTGCCCCGTGGGCGGGGTGAGTTGCGGCTTTGCGCCCGTGCTCGAGGACCCGGTGATCCTGACCGACGAGGATATGGCGTCGGCCCCCCTCGATATCAGCACCGTGGTCGAGGACGAGGATGGCGACGTCGTCTTCATCACCGAGATCAACGGCGTGCCCATCGCCGTCGGCGGCAGCGTGCCCGGCCCCGAGGGCGGCACCTTCGTGTTGAGATCCGACGGCACCCTGGTCTTCGTCCCCGGCGACGATTTCCAGACCCTGCCGCTCGGCCAAGACGCGACCTTCACCGTGCCGATCACCGTGACCGATGCCGGCGGCGACATGGCGATGGGCACGCTCACGGTCATCATCGCCGGGCGCAACGATGTGCCGACCGCGATGGCGGGCGCGCTCGAGACCGACGAGGATATGGCGTCGGGTTCGATCTCCGCCGACGAGTTGGGCATGGACATCGACATGGACATGCTGGGCTT
>JBHJGY010000017.1:0-25720 GCA_050331335.1 Pikeienuella sp. | reverse complement strand
GGAGGCGCAGCCGATCTCCCGTTACGCCGTGAACGGGATCGATTGTAAATCGGCGGCACGCAACTCGCCCTATATCTCGGCGCACGGGCAGGTGTCGGCCTGCTGCTGGGTCACCGGCTCGGCCGAGGAGGCGCGCTTCTTCGCGGATCACGGGCTTGCGGCCGAGCGCTACAATCTGCGTCATCGGCGGCTGTCGGAGATCATGGCCGAAGAGCCATTCGCCAGCCTTTATGCTGCGGCTTGGGCGGCGGACAGCTTGCCGACCTGCCGGCACAAATGCGGCAAGATGCGGCGCAACCGGCGTAACGCCCTCGAGAGTGCCGCCCGGCCCAGGTGAGCCAAGCTGCCCCGGCCCCCGAGCCGGGGCCTCTGCCGCCGGAAAAGGGGCGAGAAGGAGGTCCCGGATCAAGTCCGGGACAGCCCTGCGCGGAGCGCCAGGTCAGCGCTCCCGCCGTCAGCGGCGCAGAAAGCTCTCGACCACGTCGTCGAGCACGGAGCCGTCGCCGTCGCGATCCAGGAGCGCTGTCAGCATGCCCAGCTCACTTCCCTGGCCGCGGCCGCGCCCGCGCCCGCCGAGAAGCCCCATCGCCAGGCCGATCAGTCCTCCCGACCGACCGCCCCCGACAAGACCCTGGAGCGACTTATCTGGCATCTGGCGCTGCATCCCTCCCTGGAGCATAGCGGCGATCGCGGGCAGAAAATCGGCCACCGTCCCGCTGTCGACCCCGGTGCGGCGGGCGCCCTCGTCGGCCAATCTATTGCGTGCTTCCTGCGATCCGAGCGTCTCGTCGAGAAACCGGGCGCCTTGCGCGCGGCCCTCGGGTTGGGCAGCCTGCGCGGCATCGTCGAAAAAGGCGGCCTCGCGCTCGCCGAGCAGCTGGCGTGCGATGAGATCGGCCTGGCCGGCCTCGGCGCGCTTCTTGGCTGCCGATCCGATTGCCGGGGCGAGCAGCGCGGCAAGTTCGCCGGACTTTGTGGCGTCGAGGCCGAAGGCGCGGCCGAGGGCTGCGACCCCGTCGCCACCTTGAGCGGAATTGAGCAGCGCGAGCAGAGACATCTGATCCTCCCAGATTGCGTCAGGGCAGAGGGTGCCACATCTGCCCGACGCCTGTGCCAAATCTCGATGACGGTTCTGCGGCGCGTGTTCGCGGCGGTCAGCGCCCGCTCAGAAGATCGATGATGCGGCGCGGGAGATCGAGATCCGCCAAGGCTGCGTGAAGATCTTCCTCGATCTCGCTCACCGGGCTGAACAAGCTGCCCAGCGACAGAAAACCCGTGCGCCGCGGCAGGGCGATGTAAAGCCAGTCCCCCTCGAAGGCGCACCCGACATAGCCCCCGCCAACTTCGTGTGCGGCGACCAGCTTGAGCCCCTCGACCAAACCAGGGCCGATATAGGCGCGCGCCGCCGCCGGATTGTCCGAGTACACCTCGTAGCTGCGTTCGAACTCCGGATCCGGCACCTCGACGCGCTCCAATCCGCTGCGCGCTGAGGAAAATTGCTCCGCCAGCCAGTTGACTGCGGAGCCCCTGTCGCGGGCAAAAAAGATCCGCGGCGCCGGGTGATCCACAGCGATGCGGAACAGAAGGCCCTGGAAAACGGTCGTTGTCCGGCTGCGCCCCTTGCTATCGCGGCTGCGACGGGTGAGTCGTGCCTCGGTTATCGCCCAGTCGATTTCTTTGTGGCGGCCCACCACCGGATCCTCGAGATGGGCGTTGTTAAAGCTGCCGACGAGACCGAGCCGGGAGAACTCAGCGGGCGAGATGTCTTGGCGGCCGTGGGTCATGCCGCCGAGGAATTCGCAGAGCACGGGGATGACCTCCGCGCCAAGCCCGGCTTGCCAGTTCCGCTCGATCATCACTTTCGCCCCATACACCCCGGCGCCGCCAAAGGCCGCAGAGGCGAAACCCAGCACCTCCTGAGCGAACCCGAAGCCGGCGCCCGCTCCGCCGAGGCCCGCGACCCCGATCCCAGCCATCCACTGCTTGGCCCGGCCGCGCAGGCGGCGGCGGGTCGCTTCGTGGCGCTCGAGCACAGGCACGAGACGGCGCTCGAACACCTCGGCAAAGCCCGCCTCGAGCGGCGTGCGCTCGGTGAAGCTGAACTCGGACATCGCGCGCCTCCTCCAGGTCCCGTATGCCAGCGCAGCGCAGTATAGCCGCGGCGAGGGGGGCCGTCAGCCGTCGCTGGCCTTGCTCACCGCGTGGTGCGGGCTAGGCTGGCGACCGCTGAGCGCGCCGCGCGCTGCGACATTGGAGGCTTCATGGACATGCGCGCGATCCTTTTCGGCCTCGCCTTTGCAGCGATGTGGTCGTCGGCCTTCACCTCGGCGCGGATCATCGTCGCCGACGCGCCGCCCTTGACCACCTTGGCCGTGCGCTTCGTGATCTCCGGGCTTATCGCCATCGCCATCGCCCGTGCGATGGGGCAGACGGCGCGTCTCACGCCGGCTCAGTGGCGCAGCACCGTGGTCTTCGGCCTTTGCCAGAACGCGCTCTATCTGGGCCTCAACTTCGTCGCGATGCAGACCGTGGAAGCGTCGCTGGCCGCAATCGTTGCCTCGACCTTACCGCTCTTGGTGGCGCTGGCCGGGTGGGCGCTGTTGGGTGAGCGGATCGGTTGGCTCGGGACATTTGGGCTCTGCGCAGGGCTATCCGGGGTGCTGCTGGTGATGGGCACGCGGATCGGAGCGGGGGTAGACCTCCTGGGCCTCGGGCTCTGCGGACTGGGCGTTCTTGCACTGACGGTGGCGACATTGACGGTCCGCGGCGCGTCCTCGGGCGGCAATCTGCTGATGGTTGTCGGGTTGCAGATGCTGGTCGGCGCCGCGGCGCTTGCGGTGGTGGGGCTTGCGATTGAGGCGCCCGAGGTCAATTGGAGTTGGCGTCTGGGCGCCGCCTTCGTCTACACGACCCTGGTTCCGGGACTTGCTGCGACCTGGATCTGGTTCGTGCTGGTCAACCGGATCGGTGCGACGCGGGCCGCCACCTTTCACTTCCTCAATCCGTTTCTCGGGGTAGCGATCGCCGCGGCGCTTCTCGGAGAGCGGCTCGGCGCGCTTGATCTGCTGGGTGTCACCATCATCGCCGGCGGGATCCTCGCGGTGCAGATCGCCCGCGCGGCGAAGTGAGGGGCCCGCCGGGAGCCCCTCTTTAGGGATCACTCTGCCGGCTCGGCGGCGTCTTTTTGGATCTCTTTGCCGGTCTTCTGATCGACAACCTTCATCGACAGCCGGACCTTGCCGCGGTCGTCGAAGCCCATGAGCTTCACTTTGACCTCCTGGCCCTCTTTGACGAGATCCTTCGGGTTGGCGCCGCGCTCGGCGGACATCTGGGAGATGTGCACCAGCCCGTCACGCTTGCCGAAAAAGTTCACGAAGGCGCCGAAATCCATGATCTTGACGATCTTACCCGTGTAGATCCGGCCGATCTCTGGCTCCGCGACGATGCCGTTGATCATCTCAATCGCTTTCTCGATGCAGGCGGCATCCGGCGAGGCGATCTTGATGATGCCCTCGTCGTTGATATCGACCTTCGCACCCGATTCCTCGACAATGCCGCGGATCACCTTGCCGCCGGAGCCGATCACCTCGCGAATCTTGTCCGGGTTGATCTGCATCGTCTCGATGCGCGGCGCGTGGACCGAGAAATCTCCGGCCGAGGTGAGCGCCTTGCCCATCTCGGCGAGGATGTGCATGCGTCCGTCCTTCGCCTGAGAGAGCGCCTGAGCCATGATCTCCGGCGTGATGCCGGCCACCTTGATATCCATCTGCAGCGAGGTGATGCCCGCATCGGTGCCGGCGACCTTGAAGTCCATGTCGCCCAGATGGTCCTCATCGCCCAGAATGTCGGTCAGGACGGCGAACGCGCCCGACTGCTCCAGGATCAGCCCCATTGCGACGCCGGCCACCGGCGCTTTGAGCGCGACCCCTGCGTTCATCATCGAGAGCGAGGAGCCGCACACGGTCGCCATGGAGGACGAGCCGTTGGACTCGGTAATCTCTGAGACGATCCGGATCGTGTAGGGAAAGTCGGTTGGCGCGGGGAGAACGGCCTGGAGCGCTCGCCAAGCGAGCTTGCCATGGCCGATCTCGCGTCGTCCCGGGGCCCCCATGCGGCCCGTCTCGCCCACGGAGAAAGGCGGGAAGTTGTAGTGCAACATGAAGTTCGCCCGGCTCTCGCCTTCGAGCGCGTCGATGATCTGCTCATCGTCGCCCGTGCCCAGCGTGGTGACGACCAGCGCCTGGGTTTCGCCGCGGGTGAACAGCGCCGAGCCGTGGGTGCGGGGGAGCACGCCGACCTCGCATTCGATTGCGCGCACATCCGCCAGGCCCCGTCCGTCGATCCGCTTGCCGGTTCTGATCACGTCGCCGCGCAGGACCTCCGCCTCGAGCTCCTTGAAGCAGCTGCTGACGGCGTTGCCGTCGGCCTTCTCCTCCTCAGAGAGACCGGCGAGCAGGGTGTCTTTCGCAGCGCCGATCTTGCTCTGGCGCTCCTGCTTGTCGAGGGTCGCGAAAGCATCCCGCAGGGGGGCCTCGGCAATCGCTCGGACGCGCTCCATCAGCACCGAATGGTCGGGCGGCGCAAACGGGAACGGCTCCTTCGCGGCCTCCTCGGCGAGACGGATGATCAGGTCGATCACCGGTTTGATCGCATCGTGGCCGAAAGTCACGGCGCCCAGCATCACCTCTTCGGAGAGCTCGTAAGCCTCCGATTCGACCATCATCACCGCGTTCCGGGTCCCGGCGACAACCAGATCGAGGCGCATGTCCTGCATCTGGTCCATCTTCGGATTGAGGATGTACTTACCCTGATGGTCGTAGCCGACGCGGCAACCGCCGATCGGCCCCATGAACGGCGCGCCAGAGAGCACGAGCGCCGCTGACGCCGCGATCATTGCGACGATATCCGGGTCGTTCTCCAAATCGTGGCTGAGCACGGTGCAGACGACCTGCACTTCGTGCTTAAAGCCCGGCACAAAGAGCGGCCGCACGGGTCGGTCGATCAACCGCGAGGTCAGCACTTCCTTTTCGGTCGGCTTCGCCTCGCGCTTGAAAAAGCCGCCAGGGATCTTTCCGGCGGCGTAGTATTTCTCCTGGTAGTTTACGGTGAGGGGGAAGAAGTCTTGCCCCTCCTTCTGCTTTTTCTCGTAGCAGACGGTTGCGAGCACGGTGGTCTCGCCATAGGTCGCAACGACGGCGCCATCGGCTTGGCGGGCCATCTTGCCGGTCTCGAGGGTGAGGGTTTCGCCTCCCCATTCCATCGACTGGCGTGCAATCTCGAACATATCGGTTCCCTTCGGTCTGTGCGCACCCCATGCGCGCACGGCCTCGGCCTCGAGGCATTCCCTATTTGGTGTTTAGTGAGCGCGGCCGTCCCGGGGTGTGTGACGCAAGCGCGCGGCATGGGCGGCCGCATGGGCGGCCGGCACCGCGCGCGCCGGACCGTGCGCTCCCGCGATGGCTCAGCGACGGATGCCGAGCCGGTCGATCAGGGTCTTGTAGCGGGCGTGGTCCCGCACCTTCACATAGTCCAACAGCTTGCGGCGTTGGCTCACCATTTTCAGCAGCCCGCGGCGCGAGTGGTTGTCTTTCTTGTGGGTCTTGAAGTGCTCGGTCAGGTTGGTGATCCGCTCGGTGAGGATCGCGACTTGAACCTCGGGAGAGCCGGTATCGCCCTCTTTCGTCGCAAAGTCTTTCATGAGCGCGTCCTTGCGCTCTGGCGTAATCGACATCGTGTGCTCCTGGATAGTTGGGTGACTGCCGCCATTGGCCAGAGCCGGGATGTCGTCCAGCGCGGTCTTTGGCGGTAGTGTCCTACGGACGAGCCACGCGTGTGCCCGATATGGCAGGCGAATGCAAGGGCGGCCGGGGGATCGATCTTGGTTCAGTCCGCCGCGATCACCCGATCGGGCTTGAGCCGTGCCACGCCGACGCGGCAGATTGCGACCGGGTCGCCCGCCAAGCTCGCCCAGACGGTTTCGCCCTCTGCGGCCTGGCTCGGCGCCACCGGCACCGGCTGGCCCTGGCGCAGGCGCTCGGCAAGTGCCGGCGGCACCGGCACCTCCTTAAGCTCGGCGAGCCCGGCGGAGATCGGCAGGAGCGGGGCAGAGATCTCACCGGCGCGGACCCGGTCGAGCGCATCGAAGGCCAGCGCATCGGCGATCCGGAACCCGCCGCTTACCAAGCGGCGCAGCGTCGCGACATGGGCATAGCAGCCGAGATCCCGCCCGAGGTCCCGCGCGATCGACCGCACATAGCCTCCCTTGCCGCAAACGAGCTCGAGCACCGCGTGGTCGGGATCCGGCCGGTCAACCAGCTCAAGCGCTGAGACAAAGAGCGGCCGCGGGGCGAGGTCCGGCGCAGCTCCGTCGCGGGCGAGGTCATAGGCCCGGGCCCCGCCCACCTTGACCGCGGAGAAAGCCGGCGGCACCTGCAGTATGTCGCCGCGATAGGGTGTGAGGGCGTCGGCGATCTGTGCATCAGCCGGTCGCAGGGGGCTGTCCGCGATCACCTCCCCTTCCGCATCATCGGTGGCGGTGGCTTGGCCGAGACGCATGGTGAAGCGATAGGTTTTCAGCCCCTCCTGGGCGACCGCCACGGTCTTGGTCGCTTCCCCGAGGGCCACGCAGAGGAGCCCGCTCGCCAGGGGGTCTAGGGTGCCGGCATGGCCCGCCTTCTTGGCCGACAGGGCCCAGCGGACCTTGCCCACCACCTCCGTGGAGGTTGGGCCGACAGGCTTGTCGATCAGGAGCCACCCGTTGATAGGCTGCCCGCGCGTGCGTCGTGCCATCTCCGCCTCCCCGCCGTGGCCCTCCGGGGCGCGGACCAGGTCTAACGCGACCCGTCGCGCAGGCCCGTCGGCGCCTCAGCGGCCTTCCCTGCGCCAGGCGGCCAGGAACAGCAAGCCCGTTGCGAGCGCCGCGAGCCAAGCCGGCAGCAGGGGGGTGAGGGAAATGCCGGTGACGCGATAGGCATCCCGCGCCTCGAGCCCGATCCATCCACGGCCTTGCGCCCGAGCGCCGTCCGCGACGCGCCGGATCCGCGGCAGACCGTCCGACAGCCAGCTGACAGTCCCCCCGGTTGCGCCGGCGAGGGCGGCCAACGCGGTGCCGCTCGCGATCGGGTTCTCGTATTCGCGCGGTGCGGGCGGCCCAACCGCCGCGACGGCTTCCGATGTCCCGTCTGAAAAACGCCAGAGCCCCTCGGCGGGGGCCTCCAGCACGGCTCGCCAGCGTCCCGGCCCGGCGGGGGCGTAAGGCAAGGCCCTAATCTCCGCCGGTGCGCCGTCCGGCTGGGCTGGTGGCGACGCGAGAACCTCCGTGGGCGGGGTCTCGGCCAGCGAACGCCGCTCGACCACGACCCGATCGCCCTCAACCCGGGCGAACAACGCCTCTTCCTCAAGCTCCGGCTCGCGCATGAGCCAATGGGCGGTGCGGCGCAAAAGATCGGCCTGAGGACCGCCGCCCTCATGGCCGCGGCTCCACAGCCAGGCGTGGTCGGAGGCCAAAAGCGCTACCCGGCCGTCGCCGACCCGGTCGAGGATCAACAGTGGCCGGCCTTCGGCACCGGACATCACCGCATCGCCCGACCGCTGCTCGACGATCACATGGCGCATCCAGCGGCCCCAGCCCGGGCCCGCGCGGCCTTCCGAGCCGGGAAGCCCGGCGGTCACGGGATGGCGGGAGCCCAGTTCGGTGATTTGCGGTCGAAAGGGCGCTTCGACCACGTCATTGATGATCGGACGGGCGGGCAGGATCCGCTCCAGAGGTGTCCGGGCCAAGCTCTCGGCGCCAGCAAAGGCCGGACCCGAGGCAAGCAACACCGCGCCGCCCCGCTCCACATATCGGGCTATGTTGGCGAGATAGCTCGGCAACAGCACGCCCCGCCAGCGGTACCGGTCGAAGATGATCAGATCGAAGCCGTCGATCTTCTCCATGAAAAGCTCGCGGGTCGGAAAAGCGATCAGCGACAGTTCGGAAACCGGCGTGCCGTCCTGCTTCGCGGGGGGGCGCAGGATCGTGAAATGGATCAGATCGACCGCGGGATCCGATTTCAGCAGATCTCGCCAGGTGCGCCCGCCGGGATGGGGCTCGCCAGAGACCAGCAGCACCCGCAACCGATCGCGCACGCCATTCACCTCGACGAGCACCCGGTTGTTTCGATCGGTCAGCTCATCAGGCCGTGCCGGCAGGCGGATATCGACCACGCTCGGCCCGCCATGGGTGATGTCGATCGGGATCTGGGTGACCCGTCCGAGATCGAGCACCACGAATCGCGGCTGTCCGCCATCGACAGAGACCAGCGCGGGCAGTGCCCCGCCTAGACCCTCGGGCCGCTTACCCAAGGCACGGGCGCGCACGTCGAAGCTGACCTGACCGCCGACGATCCCGAAGCTTGGGGCCGTGACCAGGTCGAGCGCCAGATCGAAGCCGTCCGCCTCCCCGGCGATCAGCGCATGCACCGGTGCTGGGAAGTCATCGAGACGGCCTTCGTCGTGGATCTGCCCATCGGAGAGCAGCACCGCGCCCGCGATCTGCTCTGGCGGCACCCGTGCTGCCGCCTCGTCCAAGGCTGTTAACAGACGCGTGCCGCGGTTGCGCCCGTCGGCATCGGGCCGGACTTCCACGAGCTCTAGTTCCAGCGGCGCCGCCAGGGTCGAGCCGCGCTCGATCTCCTCCGCAAGCGCTGCCTTGGCCTCGGCGATCTGCGCGCCACGGTCCTCGAGCTCGGTGCTCTCGGTGCCATCGACGACGAGAAAGGCGACGGAGGGGAGCCCTTGGCGCGCCTCTTCCCGCAGCTGAGGCCCGGCAAGCGCCAGCAGCAGCACGCCGAGGCCAAGCGCCCGAAGCCACCAACCGGAAAGCCCGCGGAACAGAGCGAAGCCCACCATAGCCGCCGCTGCGAGGGCGAGCACGAAAAGGGCCGTCCAGGGCAGGAGGGGCGCGAAGCTCAGGCTGGTCGACATCTGGGGCCTCCTTGGCCGCGGGGTTGAAGGCTACGGCACGGCGCGCCGCCGGCGCGTGGCGCCGCGGGCTATTGCCCGAGCCGGCGCAGGACGTCGGGTGCGTGGACTTGGTCCGACTTGTAGTTGCCGGTCAGCGCATACATCACGAGATTGACCCCAAAACGGGTTGCCAGCTCGCGCTGGCGGTCCCCGCGACGCCCGACCGGCACGAGCGGCATCCCGCGGCTATCCACCGCCCAGGCCGCCGCCCAATCCGCCGAGCCGACGATGACCGGGGACACGTTGTCGTCGATGCGGTCGAATTGCGGGCGCTCCTCGTCCGCTGCCTGGCCGGGTTGGCGCGGGGGCGGCGCTTCGGCCCAGACTTGACCGCCGCGCCAGCGCCCTGGGAAGCGGTCCAACAGATAGAAAGTCCGGGTGAGAACATGGTTGCCGTCGACCGGAGCGAGGGGCGGCAGGTTCAGGGCTTGGGCGATCCGGCGCATCTCGGTGGCCGAGGCGCTGCCGAAGCCTGAAGCGCCGTTCTGCGTGTCGATCACCAGCAGGCCACCATTTGCCAGATACTCCGACAGGCGGGTGAGCGCGGTGTCCGAGGGCAACGCATCGCCCCGCAGCGGCCAATAGAGCACGGGAAAGAACGGCAGCGCGTCCTGCTCGGGATCGACGCCCAGAGGCGGGCCGGGCTCGATCGCCGTACGCGCGGTCAGCGCATTGCCGAGGCCGATCATGGCGCGTTCCGAGATCCGGTCGATCTCTGGCTCGCCCGTGACGATGAAGCCAAGCGTCGTCTCTGCGGTCGCCTCGATGGCGCGGCGAAGCGCGGCGCGGTCTTCGCCCTGGGCCTCTGCTGTCGCGCCCGGGAGGAGGAGCGCGATTAAGACGGTCGCGGCGGCGCCCCGGATCGGCACCGCCAGCCTGCCTGAGACGATGAGGGTCGCCACCACGTCCGCCATGGCGAGGAGCAGCGCAAAGACAAGGAACCAAGCCCCTAAAGCTTGAGCCTCGGCGCCGCCGAGCGTCTCTGTCACGGCGCCGGACGGGGCTTGCGGGAAGGGTTCAAGGCTGTCCGAGGCGGTGTAGAGGTTCACGATAAGCTCTGCCGGGTCGCCCGGCAGGCGCTCGCCCTGATCGGCGCGGGCATAGCGCCCCGGTCCCACATCTCGGCCTGCGCGCAACGCCGCAAGCCGCTCGCCGGCAACCGCCTCACGCGGACCGGTGGCCGCCCGGGGGGCGCCATCGGCGCCGATCAAGGTCTCCGCCCGCCACAAGGTGCCGTCAAGTGCGTCCGGTTCCGGCAATCCCTGGCCCTGGCCCGTTGCCAGGGTCATGAGACGGCCGAGCATCTCCACGAAAAGCCCGGAGAGCGGCAGCGAAGACCACTCCGCATCCGCGGTCACATGGAACAACACCACCCGGCCGGCACCGAGTTCTTTACCGGTGACCAGCGGCGTGCCGTCTTCGAGGGTAGCCCATACCCGCCCGGCGAGTTCGGGTCCGGGTTCGGCGAGAACTTGCGTGCGGATCTCCACCTCGCGGCTGGCATCGAGGCGGCGGAAAATCCCGTCGTCGGCGAACGTGCCGCGACGCCGCGGGCTCGACCAGGCAAGCGCCCCGCCCAGGACGCGACCCCCGCGACGCAGCCGAACCGGCAAGAGTGGATCATAGGCTGCAGCCATCGCCCCAGCGCCCATCCGGGCCGAGATCGCCGCGGCGAGGCGCGGTCCGGCAAAGCGGATGAGCAACCCGCCCTCGTCCTCGACAAAGCCCCGCAGCGCCTCTCGGTCCGGTTCCGCGAGCGCTCCTTGATCGGCCATGAGCACAACGGCCGGGCGCCGGGCGAGCACTGCGTCGAGGGTTCCCGTCGCGACATCGGCATGGGGTTCCAGCGCCTTGGTTAGATAATGCGTCGGCGAGGTGAGAGAAATAGCGGCGCCCTCGTCTCCGGGTGCGACGATCCCGACGGAGACCCGCTTGATCGCTCCGGTGGCCAGGGCGGCCCCGCCGGCGCTGGCACGATCCGCCAGCACGACCCGGCTAACCCGGCGGATCAGCTCCGGCGGCAAGTCGAACTCCGCGGTGACGCGATCCTCACCGTCATCGAAAGCGGCGTCGGCGACGGCGACGCGGCGCTCGGCCCCGGTTTCCTCTGTCGCGATGGCGACCACTCTGACGTCCTCGGCAGGCCCGCCCGCGCGCAAAACGTCGACGACGAGCCGGCCCTCCTCCAGACGCGGCGGGGTGAGCGCAGGCGGCGGCGCCGCCGGTCCGATTAGCCGCAAAGGCCCCAGCTCCGCCGCAGCCGACAGAGCAGCCGCCGACTCAGGGCTGTTCAGCCCATCATGGAGCCACACGGTCTCGGTCGCGGCCAAAGCCCCGGCGGTGGCTGCCGTTGCGAGGGCCGTCCGGTCAGGCGACCACGGGGCGGGTTGCAATGCGTCGAGTTGCGGGCGAACGGCGTCGGCGTCGGCTGGCGGCGGCACGTCCCCGCTCGCGAGGGGCCAGAACATCACCGGCCGGCCGGCCTCGCGCGCCTCGTCGAGCACCGCTTGCGCCGCAGCCTTGCGGGCGGCCCATTCCGGCGCCGAAGCCCAGCCCTGATCCATCGCCAAAAGGAGCGGCCCGTCGCCGCCGCCTGTCAGCCGTTCGCCAGGATTGAGCACCGGCTGGGCGAAGCCGATCAACGCCGCCGCCACGGCGAGCGCGCGCAACAGCAGCAGCCACCAGGGCGTGGTCTCGGTCTCGCGCTCGTCCTCGGTAAGACCCAAGAGCAGACGCACCCCCGCGAAAGGCTGGGTGCGTGGGCTCGGCGGGATCGCCCTGAGCAGCCACCAAAGGATCGGCAGCGCCAACAGACCGAGGAGCAGCCAGGGATTGAGGAAGGCGAGCGAACCGAAACCGAGCATCAGGCGCCTCCGAGGCTCCGATAGAGGGCGAGCAACGCGCGCCGGGGACTTTCGTCGGTGCGATGCGTAATCAACTGCCAGCCCCGGGCCGATCTGACCAGCAGGTCGCGCCGCTCCGCCAGCCGATCGCCGTAGGCAGCGCGCAGGCTCTTGGCCTGCTCGCTGTCATAGCGGATCGAGCCGCCGAGGCTTTCGAACCGCGTCCGCCCTGCGAAGGGAAACTCCACCTCCGCAGGGTCAAGGATCTGGAGCAGCACCCCCCCGATCCCTTGACCCGCGGCATGGGAGATCGCCGGCAGCATGTCTTCCGCCGGTCCGAGAAAGTCGGAGAGATAGACCGCGCGCCCCACCCTCGGCGTGAGGATTTTGGGGATCTGCCCATATTCGGCCGCCTCCTCCGGGCCGGTCAAAATGGCGGCCATCCGCAGCAGTTGCGTCTGGCCGGAGCGGGGCGGCTCTGCATCCGTGCCAAGCAGACCCACCCGCTCGTCACCACGGGTCAGCAGCACCCCCAGCGCAAGAGCCAGTAGGGCGGCACGGGCGGCTTTGGTCCGCGGGGCAGCGGCCGATTTGAACTGCATCGCGGCGGAGGTGTCAGCCCAGACCATAACCGTCTCGGCAGATTCCCACTCCATTTCCCGCACGAACAACCGATCCGACCGCGCGGAGCGGCGCCAGTCGATCTGCGCCAGCGTGTCGCCGGGATGGGCGGGCCGATACTGCCAGAATGTCTCGCCCGGCCCCGCGCGGCGGCGCCCATGCACGCCCGCAACCATCGAGCGCGCCAGGTGTTCGGCCTCGACAAGAAGCGGCGGCAGGCTGCCGGAGATCCGCTCCGCGTCGCGTCTGAGCCAAGCCGCCTTGTCGCGATCCACTGCCGTCATCGGGGCACCTCCGAGCAGTCGGTGTCGGTCTCGATCGACAAGGCGACAACGGATTTCAAGCTGGCATCGGCGGTTGCCGAAGTTACGATCCGGCAGCCGGTCCGATCCTGCCATAGCCAAGTGCAGCTCTCGACCGGACCCATGGAAAAGCACTCGGGAGGGTTTTCGAGGCCGGTCAGATCGCGGATCGCCGCATCGATTCGCTCGACTGCGTCCCCGACCCTTACGCTGGGGCCGGCGAAAACCGCACAGGTCGCGGCCGGGCCGAGGGCGGCGGTAATCTCGGTCTCGACCATGCCTTGCCCGTCCATCGTGCTGCCGAACGCACGGCCCGGCACTAGATCTCTCATGCCGAAATCTTCGGCCCAGCCCGCGGCGACGAACACCTCGGCCGCGCGGGAAAAGGCGGGCAGAGTGTCGAGACAGGCGGCCGAAAAGAGAGCGACCGGCTCGGGCTGGTCGGCGGCGGCAGCGCGAGAGAGGAGGATGGCTGCGGCAAGCGGTGAGACGGCGCGCGTCAAGCGGCCGCCTCGAGGGTCTGACCGGCGAGGATCTCGTCTATGATGTCCCGCAGCTGAACGCCCTCGGCCCGCGCGGCAAAGGTGAGCGCCATGCGATGCTCCATGGCCGGGACCGCCAGCGCCCGCACATCCTCGACCGAGGGGGCCAACCGTCCCTCGAGCAGCGCCCGTGCGCGCACCGCCAACATCAGGGCCTGTGCCGCCCGTGGCCCAGGGCCGAAGGCGAGGCGCTCGACGGCTGCCGGATGGGCCTCGTGGCCGGTCGGCCGGGCCGCGCGCACCAGGCTCAGGATCGCCTCGACGACGCTCTCCCCGGCCGGCATCCGGCGCACGAGGCCCTGAAGCTCGATCAACTCATCCGGCGAGAACACCGGCTCAGCCTGGGCCTCCTCTGCCCCTGTGGTGGCCAATAGGATCTCGCGCTCTTCGTCGCGGGTGGGGTAGTCGACATCGATCTGCACCAAGAACCGGTCGAGCTGTGCCTCGGGAAGCGGGTAGGTCCCTTCCTGTTCGATCGGGTTTTGGGTCGCGAGCACATGGAACGGTTTCGCCAACGCCCGGTGCTGCCCCGCGACGGTGACCGATTTTTCTTGCATCGCTTGCAACAGGGCCGATTGGGTCCGGGGAGAAGCGCGGTTGATCTCGTCTGCCATCAGAAGCCGCGTGAAGATCGGCCCTTCGATGAATTTGAAGGCACGACTGCCGTCGGCTCCGGTCTCGAGCACCTCCGAGCCGAGGATGTCCGCGGGCATGAGATCCGGCGTGAACTGGATACGGTTGTTGTCGAGACCGAGTACGGTGCCCAGCGTCTCGACAAGGCGGGTCTTGGCAAGCCCCGGGACGCCGACCAGAAGCGCGTGCCCACCGGAAAGGATCGTGGTCAGGGCAAGCGTTACGACCTCCTGCTGCCCGACGATGCGCTTGGCGATCTGGAGACGGGCTTCCTGCAGCCGGGCGGTGGCAGCCTCGATTTGGGCGATCGGATCCAATGTCTCGGGCTGGGGCATCAGGGATTTTGCTCCTCGGTCTGTCACCTGGGCGGGGGTGGTTGGACGCCCCCTCATTTCCTCATACCTAAGAGGCATGCGGGAAAGGCAACAGGGGGCAGCGATGTCGATACCGGAAAAACCCGCCTCGGCAGGGCCGGCGCACGCTCAGGATCCGGGCAAAGCGGAAGATATTGCCAAAGCCGTGAGCAAGCTTCAGGGCAGCCGGGGCGGCCCGGCGCCGGTGCATCTGTGGAACCCCCCCTATTGCGGCGACCTGGACATTCGCATCGCGCGCGATGGCAAGTGGTGGTATCTCGGCACGCCCATTGGGCGGGAGGAACTCGTCCGCCTCTTTGCCTCTGTTCTGAAGCTCGAAGACGGGAAGTATTTCCTGGTCACGCCGGTCGAGAAAATCGGCATCAAGGTTGATGATGCGCCTTTTCTTGCGGTGGATGTGGAGGCCGAAGGCGACGGCGCCGCGCGCCGCCTGACTTTCGTGACCAGTCTTGGCGAGCGCGCCGTCGCTGGCGCGCAAAACCCGATCCGGGTGGTACGCGACCCCGAGACCGGGGAGCCTGCGCCATATGTCCATGTCCGCGCCGGGCTCGAAGCGCTGATCGACCGCAAGAGCTTCTACCGGCTGGTCGAGTTGGGCGAGATCGAGGCCCATGAGGGCGCGGACTGGTTTGGCCTGCGCTCCTGCGGCGTGTTCTTCCCGGTGATTCCCGCAGCCGAGTTGCCGGAGTTCTAAGCCCCGCGCAGGGGTGCCCTTTCGTGAGGGGCCTGCGTCGGATCAGTCTTCTAGGATTTCGATGCGCGCGACGCCTGCGGGCGTGCCGGCGCCGATCGCCAGCTGGAAGCGCACTGCCTGCTCCCCCGGTATCCGGCCGAGTTGCCCGTGATAGGGTTCCTCGGCCTGACCCAGCAGCATCTGGACCGCCGCGTAGAGCAGTCGGATGGGACCGATGCGATCTGGCGAGGGCATCGGCGGCAACTCGATCTCGTGGCCGAGATAGGGACGCGCGTTGTGGGTCCGCACCGCCGGGCCTAAGGCGCCCGCGCCCGGCAATTCGACGAAGCGAAATCCGATCCACAGATCCGCCGGCATCCGATGGCCTGCGAGTTCTGTCGCGGCGTCCTTGAGCCGTTGCGGTGAGACCATGGCCTGGGTGCCGATCCAATGGGCGCCACAAGCTTGGGTTGCCTCGGCCAGGATCGCCGCAAGCCGAGTAAGCGCTGCCGCTTGCGCGATCAGCTCCGCCCGATCGGCCGCGGCGCGAACGGCGCAGAGCGTCACGGTCCCACGGTGTCGAGCCATCGCATCGCCCGCCTCTGGCCAGAGCAGATTGCCGATCACCGCATCGCCATACTCCCGCTCTGGGATGCGTCCCGGACCGGCATGCAGCGCGATCTGCTCGCCATCGACCCAGATCATCAAGCCGGTTTCAGCCGGCGGTGCCTTGCGCCGCTCGATGGTGAGCCCCACACCGGGTGCAACAGCTTGCGCGGCCCGGCGCACTGCGAAGAGATCGACCGGGGCCGCGGTGTTGGTGGCGATCAGGCACATCAAGCCAAGACTGCCAGTCGGTTCCATCGGTTCCTCCCAAGAACATGCGTCCCCACAGCTGTCCTAGCGCCTGATGTTGCGCCCGGGCAAGCGCCGGGCCGGTGTGGGCCGGAACTGTTCCGTTCGACGGGCCGCCAGCGGGTGTTTCGGCTTGCGTCTGGCGGCGCTCTCGCGCAGGGTCTGGCCGCAACACCGGGACATGGGGGATTGCAAATGGCGGCTGCCCCGCTGCTCGAGGTGGACGGGTTGAAGATCGCGTTCGGGCAGTCCGGACCGTCGGTCGTCGATGGTGTCTCGTTCAGCGTCGCGCCCGGCGAGACCCTCGCACTTGTTGGCGAATCCGGCTCTGGCAAGACGATCAGCGCCAAGGCGCTGATGGGGCTCTTGCCCAGGGCTGCTCGGGTGACCGGCGGCCGGGCGCTGTTCGACGGTCCCGACGGCAGGGTGGATCTCCTGAAGCTGTCCGCGCCGAAATTGCGGCGTCTGCGCGGCCAGACGATATCGATGATCTTCCAAGAGCCGATGAGCGCGCTGTCTCCGCTGCACCGGGTCGGCGATCAGGTCGGTGAGGTCTTGCGCGTGCACGGGATGGCTAACGGGGCCGGCAAACGGGTGCACGAGGTGCTGTGCGAGGTCGGCTTCCCCGATCCGGAGCGGGCGGCCCGTGCTTACCCCTTCGAGCTGTCCGGTGGGTTACGGCAGCGCGCGGTGATTGCCATGGCGATGGTGGCGGGACCGCGCCTGGTCATTGCCGATGAGCCGACCACGGCCCTCGACGTGACCACACAGGCGACGGTCCTGGAGCTTCTGCGCGGCCTTCAGCGCGATAGGTCCATGGCGGTGATTCTGATCACCCACGATCTCGGGGTGGTCGCGAATATGGCCGACCGGGTGGTGGTGATGCACCGGGGCCGGATCATGGAGACGGGCGCATGCGCACGCGTCCTGTCGGCGCCGGGCCACGACTACACCCGAGCGCTCGTCGCAGCGGCGCCGAAACAGCCCGATCACCTGACCGCGTGTCCCCCTGCTGAAGAGGCCGGGGCTATCCTTACGGTCTCGGGGCTGTCCAAGACCTATCGGGGGCGCTCGGGCATGTTCGGCGCGCCGGGTCGACCGATCCTTGCGGTGGCCGATTTCGCGCTGTGTTTGGGCCGCGGCAAAACGGTGGCAGTGGTCGGCGAATCGGGCTCCGGCAAGTCGACGGTGGCCAAGCTGGTGACCCGGGCGGAGAGCCCGGATCCCGGCGCGCGCATGGTGTTCCGCCCGCGTCAGGGCCAGACACAGGACATTGCGGGGCTGACCGGCGCACCCCTCAAGGCGTATCGCCGTTCGTGCCAGATGGTGTTCCAGGACCCCTATGCGGCGCTGTCGCCGCGGCTGTCGGTGCAGGACATCCTAACCGAGCCGCTGGAAATCCACGGAATTGGCACCGGGCGGACGCGCCGAGAAAAAGCGGCGGAGCTGATGGAGCACGTCGGGCTTTCGGCGGCCCATCTCGGTCGGTTCCCCCATGCCTTCTCTGGCGGTCAGCGTCAGCGGATCGCGATTGCCCGGGCGCTTGCGCTGGAGCCGGAGCTCTTGATCTGCGACGAACCGACCTCTGCGCTGGACGTGTCTGTCCAGGCGGAAGTGCTCGACATGCTCGAGCGGCTGAAGGCAGAGTTCGGGTTGTCGATGCTCTTCATTTCCCACGACCTGACCGTGGTGAGCCGACTTGCCGACCGGATCCTCGTGATGCGCCGGGGGCGCGTGGTGGAGGAGGGGGACCCGGCCTGCGTCTTCGGCGATCCGCGCCATCCCTACACCCGGGCGCTCATCGCCGCCTCGCCCGAACCGGACACCGAGCGCAAGCTCGATCTCAAACTCGTGGCCCAGGGCGCCGGGGAGCCTGACGCCTGGCCCGCACCCTTCGGCTATCGAGGCGAGGCCGCGCCAGGCTTTATCGATATCGCACCCGGACACCGCGTGAGGGCCGCCGCATGATCCGTCTCAGACCGCTTCTCCTTGCTGCCGTTACGGGGGCGCTGTTCGCGGCGCCCTTGAATGCCGAGCCCCTGGCAGAACCTGCGCGGCTGATCGAGACGCCGATCTATGCGGCGGCCGTCGCGTCCGGGGAGGTGCCGCCGGTTAACATGCGTCTGCCCGAGACGCCGCTGGTCGTCGATCTCGCTGCGACGGGGCTCGCGCCCGGCCGCCATGGCGGAACGCTCACGATGTTCGTCAAGCGGTCGAAGGATGTGCGGTATGCCGCCGCCTACGGCTATGCGCGCCTTGTCGGTTATGCGGCGGACTATGAGCTTCGGCCCGATCTTCTGCGCGATGTGACCGTGTCGGAGGATGGACGCAGCGTGACGCTTCATCTCCGCCCGGGGCACAGATGGTCGGACGGCGCGCCCTTCACCACAGAGGACTTCCGCTATTGGTGGGAGGATGTGGCCAACAATCCCAAGCTCTCTCCGAAGGGTGCGCCGGTTCAAATGTTGGTCGAGGGGCAGCCGCCTGAGGTGACGGTGATCGATGCGGTGACGATCCGCTACCGCTGGCCGGCGCCGAACCCTCGGTTCCTGCCTGCGCTGGCGCAAGCCCGGCCGCTCTATATCTATCGCCCGGCACATTACATGAAGACGATGCATGCCGATTACGCCGAGCCGGCGGCGCTTGCCGCCCTCGTGGAAGAGGCCAATGCCCGCGACTGGGCTCAGCTGCATAATCGGCGCGACAATCTCTATAGGTTCGACAATCCGGATCTGCCGGTCCTCCAGCCCTGGGTGAACACCTCGCCGAAGAACGGGCAGCGGTATGTGCTCCAGCGCAATGCGTTCTACCACCGGGTGGACACCAATGGACGCCAGCTGCCTTATGTGGATACGCTTGAGTTGGAGATCGCGGCGGTCGGGCTGATACCGCTCAAGGTAAGCTTGGGCGAGGCTGGGTTGCAGCCGCGCTCATTGTCGTTCTCGGATGCGCCGGTGCTGAAGAAGAGCGCGGCCGAGCGGGGGTACGACATTCGCCTGTGGCGGTCGGGGGCGGCGTCGGAGGTGGCGCTCTACCCCAACCTGACTTACGCCGATCCGGTCTGGCGCGCGCTCTTCCGCGATGTGCGGTTCCGTCGGGCGCTCTCCTTAGGGATCTCGCGCAAGGCGATCAACAAGGTGCTGTATTTCGGGCTCGCTGCCGAGCGCGCGGTCGCCGCTCTTGAGGAAAGTCCGTTCTTCGACCCCGAGCAGGCGACGGCTTTCGCGCGGTTTGACATCGCCGAGGCCAACCGGCTCCTCGACGAGATCGGGCTTACGGAGCGCAACGCGGCTGGCACGCGGCTTCTGCCCGATGGCCGGCCTGCCGAGATCATTTTGGAGACCGCAGGCGAGCGCCAGGAGGTGGCCGATACGCTGGAACTCGTGACGGCCACCTGGGCCGAGATCGGCATCCGGCTGATCGTGCGCCCGCTCGACCGCGAGATCCTCTACAATCGTGCTTATTCTGGCAATTCGATGATGGTCGCGTGGTATGGGTGGAACAACGGGATCCCGACCGCCGATGCCGAGCCCAACGAACTCGCGCCAGTCCAGCAGGCGACCTTCTCTTGGCCGGCCTGGGGGCAGTATTACCAGACCAAGGGCCAGGCCGGGCAGCAGATCGACCATCCACCGGCCCAACGCCTGAAGGATCTCTACGATGCGTGGCTCAACGCCCCCGACGAGGCCGGCCGTGCTGCCGCTTGGGCCGACATGTTGGCGATCCATGCCGATGAAATCTTCGTTATCGGCACCGTGGCGCGGGCCCCTGTGCCCATCGCCATCGATGCGCGGCTCCAGAATTTCCCGCACGAAGCGCTTTACGCTTGGGATCCCGGTGCGCAGATCGGTATGCACCGCATCGATCAGACCTGGCTTGATCTGACGGATGGGGCAGACGGTCCGCGTGCAACGGCCGAACCCGCGGGGACGACGAGATGATCGGCTATCTCGCCCGGCGCGTTGCCACCATGGCGATCACGCTGGTGGCGATCTCGGCCTTGGTCTTCGTTATCATCAACCTGCCGCCCGGCAACTATATGTCGAACCGGATTGCGGAGATGCAGTCTTCCGGCGAGGCTGCCGGAGTGCAGCGCGCCCAGGAAATGATCGCCGAGTATTCGCTCGATCAGCCGGTTCTCGTGCAATATCTCATTTGGGTCGGTGTCTGGCCGGGCCCAAACGGTTTCGACGGGCTCATCCAGGGGCAGTTCGGCTGGTCCTTCGAACTGGACCGGCCGGTGATCGACGTCGTCGGCGAGACCGCGGCGCTCACGGCGATCGTTAATCTCGCCGCCTTGCTTTTCGTTTATCTCGTGGCGTTGCCTTTGGGCACGATTGCTGCGGTGCGTGCGGGCACTTGGATCGACTACCTCGCCTCTTTCGTGGGTTATATCGGCCTCGCGACGCCCAATTTTCTGTTGGCCCTGATCCTGCTCACCTATGGCGCCCAGTATTTCGACATTCCTGTCGGCGGCCTGATGGCGCGGGAGTATGAGGGGCAGCCGATGTCATGGGATAAGTTCTTGTCGATCCTCACCCATCTGATCGTGCCGACCATCGTGATCGGCACCTCGGCGGCGGCGGCAGTGATGCGTCGGCTGCGCGCCAACCTCATGGACGAGCTTTACAAACCTTATGTGGAGACGGCGAAGGCCAAGGGTGTGCCGCCGACCCAGCGGATCGTGCGGTATCCTTTACGCATGGCGCTCAATCCCTTCGTCGCGGATATCGGCAATCTGGCACCGCAGCTCGTCTCCGGCTCGGTGATGGTGTCGGTCGTGATGTCGCTGCCCACCTTGGGCCCGGTGCTTTTGCAAAGCCTGAAATCGCAGGACATTTTCATGTCGGGCTTCGTGTTGCTCTTCGTATCGGTCCTGACCCTCGTGGGCATGCTGATCTCTGACATTCTGCTGGCGATCCTCGACCCGCGGATCCGGCTGACCGGCACACGGAAGGGTGCGTGAGATGACCGACACGACAGGCCCGGAGCGCCAGAGCCAGCCAGGCGCGCATTACGTCTCAGACATCCCTTATGATGCGCGGCGCGACCGCCAGGTCCTCGATCGGGCCGATCTCGATGCGCCCACCTGGGTCTTGGTCTGGCGCCGGTTTCGCCGCCATCGGCTGGGGGTGGTCTGTCTGCTGTTCCTCGCCGTCGGCTATGCGCTGTTGCCCTTCGTCGAGATGCTCGCGCCCTATCTGCCCAACAGCTTTAATGAGGACCACATCTACGCGCCGCCTCAGGGTCTCTACCTGTTCCATGAGGGCGCCTATATCGGCTTGCACACCTATCCGACCGCGACGCGCTACGACTTGGAGACGGGCCTCGTCGAGCGGTTCACGGATTTCTCCCAGCCCATGCCGGTTCGGCTTTTCGCTAGCTGTGGGGAGCCGTTCGGCGCCGATCTGATGGTCAACCCGCTGCTGTCTGCCTGGGGCGGGAACTTCCGGGTGATTTGCCCACCGGAGGGTGGGCAACTCTTCCTCCTCGGCTCCGACCGTCTCGGGCGAGATATCTTCTCGCGCATTCTTTACGGCGCAAGGCTCTCGATGACGATCGGGCTGATCGGCGTTGCCGTCTCCTTCGCCATCGGTCTCGTGCTGGGCGGCATGGCGGGCTATTTCGGCGGCTGGGTGGATGCCACCGTCTCGCGCGCCATCGAGGTTTTCCGATCGCTGCCGGAGTTGCCGATCTGGCTCGCCCTGTCCGCTGCCGTACCGATCTATTGGGGGCCGATCACCGTCTTTCTGGTTATATCAGTGATTTTGGGCCTTTTGGATTGGCCCGGCCTTGCGCGGGCGGTGCGCTCGAAGTTTCTGGCGTTGCGTGAGGAGGACTATGTGCAGGCCGCCGAACTGATGGGTGCCTCGCCTGCCCGGGTTATCCGCCGCCATATGATGCCGAATTTCATGTCCCATCTCATCGCTTCCGCCTCGCTTTCGATCCCGGCGATGATTTTGGGCGAGACAGCCTTGTCTTTCCTGGGGCTCGGCTTGAGGCCGCCGGCCGTCTCCTGGGGCATGATGCTCAACGACGCGCTCAATCTCACGGCGGTGGAGATCTATCCCTGGCTGCTGTGGCCGATGGCGCCGGTGATCCTCGCGGTGCTGGCATTCTCTTTTGTTGGCGACGCCTTGCGGGACGCGCTGGATCCATATTCCTGATTTTTTCGTTGCGTCATCTCCGCGTCACTGCCTTAGTCTAATATCATCCATGGATGGAGCGTCCGATGGGCGAAAATGACAGGAGATACCGGAGATGGTTTCGACACGTATGCTGGGCCTGACTTTCGCATTGGCGATTTCCTGTGGTGCGCCGGTCGGGGCTCAAAGCGCCAGCGACATGCTTCAAGGCGCGGCGGAGGATGCGGTGAAGGACGCGGCGAAGGACGCCGTTCGCGACGCGGCCGCCGACGCGGCTGGCGATGCGGTGGACAGTGTGCTCGGCGGTGGTGAGACCGAAGCCGCCCCGGTGGTTGAGGATCCTGTCGAGATCAATGCCGAGATCGAGGCCGCCGAGGCGGCGGCGACTGCGGCCGGCGCGGAGGCTGAAGGGGTTGTGAGCGGGCAGACCGCGATAGAGGCCGAGGCGACCGCCACGCCGTCGCTGCAGGACCAGGCCGTCGACGCGGCTCAGGACGCGGCGCAAGATGCGGTCAAGGACGAGGTCAAGAGCCGCGCGCTGGAGGCCGTTACGGGCAACTGAGGTCTCTTCGAGCCCTGCTGCGCCGGGACGACCACCGGCGCAGTGGCTGCCAATTAACCGCGTGATCACGTTAACGCGATATCTTCGGGTTGAGCTTGGAGCCCGTCATGCCTTGTTATGGCATGGCGTGGCGCGGAAGATATTGTGGTGGTTTTGGGCTCGAAACCCATATACAGTGGTGCCTGCGGGTCTGAGGGGGCTCACAATGGCTGATTGGACGACACAAATGGCGCAAGACGGAGGGGGCGGGCCGCGACGGATCGGCCGCCTCAGTCTTGCGGATGGCTTCGGGGTTGTCTATACCTTCTCTGTTTATCCGGCGCGGGTGGAGATGCCCGTGCACCGGGCCGTGTTCGCGTACTCCCGGCTGGAGGGGATCTGGCCCGCACCCGTTTTCATCGGTTCGGTAGGGGAGCAACCGTTGCCAATCTGCCGTCACCCGATGCGCGCGGAGGCCCTGCGCCTCGGTGCGATCCACCTGCTCGTTCACAAGCCGGATCCAGACGATCGGGTGGATGCAGCCGAGGCTGCCCGCCGCTTGGTCGCTTGGCATCGCCCCGTGCTCAATCTGGCGCCCCCGCAGTCGAGCCCCGCCCGCACAGACCAGGGCCGCGCCCTCCCCGGCGAGTCGGTCTGACCCATCAGCACCGGAACCGGGGGCGGTGTCCAAAGCGCTGTAATTGATTTGGATCGCGGCCCCCGCCTCCTGACGCTCGATGGCCACCGGATTAACCGGATGCCAATCCTTCGTCACCGGCGCCGCCGCGAAGAAAGTCCCAAAACGCCTTCTCGTGAGCCCATGGGCCTGCCAGTCGGCTAGGTTCAGATCCGCTGCGACGCCGCTTCCGCCCTTAATGCGGGCCTGCGCCTCTCCGGGCTCGATGCGGCGATGCTGCGCGACGGCCTCTTCGGCCAAGACCCACCGGGCAACCGCCGCACCCGCGTCGCAGCAACCGAAGCAAAGCCGGAAAGATCCGAAGCCGCATCAGATAACTGCGGGCAACCGGGTCGAGTGCAAACGCCGCTGACAGCCAGACTGGCAGGATTTTGCCAGGTTCGGAGCCGACGGCCAGCGGATCACATCGATCAGACCAGGCGGGACTGGGCGAGTGCTGCGCGGATGAAGTCGCGAAACAGGGGATGGGGCGCCAGCGGCTTCGATTTGAGCTCTGGGTGGAACTGCACGCCGATGAACCAGGGGTGGCCGTCGAACTCGACGATCTCCGGCAGCCGGCCGTCGGGCGACATGCCCGAGAACCGCAGCCCGGCGCCTTCGAGCCGCTCGCGATAGGCGGTGGCGACCTCGTAACGGTGGCGATGGCGCTCTGAGATCCGCTCGGCGCCGTAGATGCTTGCGACGCGGCTTTCCTGGGCCAAAAGGGCGTCATAGGCCCCCAGCCGCATGGTCCCGCCTTTGTCGTCGGCGACCGTCCGCTGCACGGTTCTGTTGCCCTCGAGCCACTCCTTCAGATGGTACACCACCGGCTCGAAGCGCCGCGTGCCCCCGTCCTCGATGTCGAACTCCTCGGAGCCCGCTTCGGAGATCCCGGCCAGGTTCCGCGCGGTCTCGATCACCGCCATCTGCATGCCGAGGCAAATGCCGAAATACGGCACGCTGCGCTCGCGGGCGAAGCGGGCTGCGGCGATCTTGCCCTCGGTGCCGCGCTCGCCGAACCCCCCGGGCACCAGGATCCCGTGGAAGCCCTCGAGCAGCGGCGCCGGATCCCCCCGTTCGAACACCTCGGCCTCGAGCCACTCGGTCTCCACGCGGACCCGGTTGGCAATCCCGCCATGGGTGAGGGCCTCTGCGATCGATTTATACGCATCCTCAAGCTGCGTGTATTTACCGACGATCGCGATCCGCACGGTCCCGTCGGGCCGATGGATCGCGTCGACCACCGCGCGCCAGCGTTCGAGATTGGGGCGCGGCGCCGGGTGGATGCCGAAGGCGTCCAGCACCGCCTGGTCGAGCCCCACCTCGTGATAGGCCAGCGGCGCCTCGTAGATCGAGGAGAGGTCGCGGGCGGGGACCACCGCATCGGCGCGAACATTGCAAAAGAGCGCGATCTTTTCGATCTCCTTTTGCGGGATTTCGTGCTCGGTGCGACAGACCAGAACATCGGGCGTAATGCCGATGGCGCGCAACTCCTTCACCGAATGCTGCGTCGGTTTGGTCTTGAGTTCGCGGGAGGCGGCGATCCAGGGCAGGAGCGTGAGGTGGACGAAGATGCACTGGCCGCGCGGCTTGCTCTGGGCGAATTGCCGGATCGCCTCAAAGAAGGGCAGGCCCTCGATGTCGCCGACGGTTCCGCCGATTTCGCAGAGCATGAAGTCGGTTGCGGTCTCTCCGATGGCGATCCAGTCCTGGATCTCGTCGGTGACATGGGGGATGACTTGAATGGTCTTGCCGAGATAGTCGCCGCGGCGCTCTTTCTCGAGCACGTTGGAGTAGATCCGCCCCGAGGACACACTGTCGGTCCGCCGGGCGGCGACGCCGGTGAAGCGCTCGTAATGACCAAGATCAAGGTCGGTCTCGGCACCGTCATCGGTCACGAACACCTCGCCATGCTCGAAAGGCGACATGGTTCCTGGATCCACATTGAGATAGGGGTCGAGTTTGCGCAGCCGCACGGTGAAGCCGCGAGCTTGCAACAGGGCGCCGAGGGCGGCGGTCGCCAGGCCCTTGCCCAGGGACGACACGACCCCCCCTGTCACGAATACGAAGCGCGCCATATGGACCCCGCAGATATTGTGGATGGCGGGGGTGCACCCACCCGATCTCGACCTACGGGGGTTGATCGATACAGGATTCGCGGGGGGCCGTAAAGCACTGGCGCCTGCCAGACGAACCCGGCGGCCCGTTGCATCGCTCCCTGCCGGCGTGTATCACGCACTCAAGCACCCGTAGCTCAGCTGGATAGAGCGCTGCCCTCCGAAGGCAGAGGCCTCAGGTTCGAATCCTGACGGGTGCGCCACTTTAGGGCGTAACCTTCTGAGATTTCTGGGGTTCTCCAGGGGTGGTTGTCGAATTCCCCGTAGATTTCCCTTCTGCGGTCTTTGTGCTCTGCGGTAAGCCTCACTTGCGGTCTCACCTTCGGTTTTCGCGCCAAGCCGGTTTGAACGTGCCGTCGAGCCTTGCCGAATTCCATGAGCCAGCGCTGGCCAC